>CAJUDT010000019.1 GCA_910585415.1 uncultured Flavonifractor sp. | reverse complement strand
AGTTTCGTTGGCGGGGCTGGTCCACATGCCGCCTTTCGGACTACCATCTTCTACTGGATGGATTTGTGTTGAGTCGGTGCGGCGGTGCTGGGGAGTTCAGGGCCAGGACGAACAAGGTGAGGGCTGTCGAGTGCTTCGTCCGTGACGAAGTAAGGACGGAGCACCGGAGCAGTATAGTTGAGCAGCCTGGGGAGGAATCCAAAGGAGGGGGCCCGCAGGCCCCCTCTTTTGGTCGTTTCAAGGGGGAGAGTTGTCAGAGAGGGGGGAAATCGAAATCCCCCCTCTCTGACCGGCTCTTTGGTTACTTTCTGTCCGCACAGAAAGTAACCCGCCGGAGGCGGGACCAGAAAACGAAACGCAGAGAGAACCGAGGAAGAGGCAAAAGAGAAACAGAAAAGCAAAACCCGCCAGTGACAATCCCCCCTCCCTGTGGTAAAATAACCTCCAAGCAAGCGAGGTGAACCCAATGGACAGAACAGCCTCTGTCAAGAAAGCCGAACTCCCGCCGGGCCGGCGGGTATTAGCCATCAGCGACATCCACGGAAACCTCACCTTCCTCAAAGCCCTACTAACCGCCGCCGGATACACCCACGAGGACATTTTAGTTTTGGTGGGCGACTTAGTCGAGAAGGGCCCCGCCAGTCTGGCGGTCCTCCGCTATGTCATGGAGCTTTCCCAAACCCATACCGTCTACGCCCTCCGAGGAAACTGTGATAACTTAGTCACAGAGCTGCTCCGCAAAGAATGGGAGCCCGCCCCCCAGTTCTTCCACCATTACCTTGCCACCTGGAAGGAGCACAGCCTTCTGGTCCAGCTGGGCCAGGCGGCAGGCTTCCCCCTCCAGACCCCGGAGGACCTTCCGGAGCTCCGCCGGAGAGTCCGGGCACGGCTGGCCCCGGAGTACGAATTTCTTACACAAATGCCCGACATCCTCATCACCCCGGATTATCTTTTCGTCCACGGGGGCGTCCCCCGCGAGGACCACTTGGAGGACCTCGCCGCCCACCGCTGCCTGAAAAACGACAATTTCCTCCCCCAGGGGTACGCCTTCCGCCGCTGGTGCGTCGTGGGGCATTGGCCCGTCACCCTCTACGACCCGCAAATCCCCTCCGCCGCCCCCCTGCTGGAGCATAACCGGCACATCGCCAGCATCGACGGCGGCTGCGTCCTCAAGGCCGACGGCCAGCTCAACGCCCTGGTGCTCCCCGCGGCCCCGGCTGGACCCTTCTCCTGGTACAGCTACGACGGCCTCCCCGCCGCGCGGGCCCTGGACGCCCAGGCGGAGAACGCCGATTCCGTCAATATCCGCTGGGGCCGCAGTCAGGTGGAGCTGCTGGAGGAAGGCCCCTTACTCTCCCGCTGCCGCCACCTGGAGACCGGCCGGGAGCTGGACATCCTGACCGAGTACCTCTACACCAAAGAGGACCTGCTGTTCTGCGAGGACTCCACCGACTACCGTCCGCCGGTGGAGCCGGGCGACCCCCTGTCCATCGTCCGCCGCCTCCCCGACCGGGCGCTGGTCAAACGAAACGGCGTCACCGGCTGGTATTTCGGCCGCCTGGGGGAGGACGTGCCCCCGAAAACCTTTTTCTGCGAAAAGTCACCGGGAATTTCCGCATGAAGCCTTTACAACCGGGGAAAAATGTGATAGACTGCTACAGCCTGTAAGTGCACAGGGAAATTACCCCAGACCTCGTCTCCCGGCGCTTCACCCGCCGGTTACGCAGTCTGCGGGCTCATCAACAGAAAGGTGGAGACACACATGATCCGCAAAGACGAAAAGACAGCCGTAATCGAAGCCAACCGTACCCATCCCACCGACACCGGTTCCCCCGAGGTTCAGGTGGCCATCCTCACCGCCCGCATCCAGGAGCTCACCGAGCACCTGAAGGTCCACAAGCACGACAACCACAGCCGCCGGGGCCTGTATAAGATGATCGGTAAGCGCCGCAAGCTGCTGGACTATCTGGCCAAGAAGGACGTGGAGCGTTACCGCGCCCTCATCGCCAAGCTGGGTATCCGCAAGTAAGACCGGCGTTACTCAAAATCAAGCAATTGAAACAGGGGCGGCGCGTACCACCGCGCCGCCCTTGTTGGCTATTGCCGCATCTGTCTCCTGGGAGCCCGAACGCTCCCTTTTAGCAGTTGAAGACGCGCCCGTTCCACGGACCCGGCTTCAAGTGCTAAAATGAGCGGCGGCTCCAGGAGACTCCACCAAAGAAACAAAGGAGGATTATCCAATCATGTCAACCGTTATCAAGCACAAGGAATTTGCCTCCCGCCGCCTGTATGAAACCCAGGTGGCGGGCCGTCCCCTCAAGATTGAGGTGGGCAAGGTGGCCGAGCTGGCCGCCGCTTCCGCCATGGTCACCTACGGGGAAACCACCGTCATGGTGGCCGTCACCTGCTCCGCCCGGCCCCGGGACGGCATCGACTTCTTCCCCCTGAGCGTGGACTTTGAGGAAAAGCTCTATGCCGTGGGCCGTATCCCCGGCTCCTTCCTCCGCCGGGAGGGTCAGCCCTCCCTGCCCGCCGTGCTGGCCAGCCGGGTCATCGACCGGTCCATCCGGCCCCTGTTTCCCTCCGACTTCCGCAACGACGTGGTGGTGACCGCCACCGTCATGAGCCTGGACCCGGCGTGCTCCCCCGAGGTCACCGCCATGATTGGCGTGTCCGCCTGTCTGGCCTACTCCAACATCCCCTGGGCGGGCCCCATCGGCTGTCTGGAGGTGGGCTATGTGGACGGGCAGATCGTCATGAACCCCACCCAGGCCCAGAAGGAGCAGTCCCAGCTGGACCTGACCGTTGCCGCCACCGCCGGAAAGGTGATTATGATTGAGGCCGGGGCCAAGGAGCTCCCCGACGACGTCATGTACGACGCCATTCTCAAGGCCCATGCGGAAATTCAGCAGCAGGTGGAGTTTATCCGTACCATCGAGGCGGAGATTGGCAAGGAAAAAATGACCTACGAGCACGCCGATTTCGACCAGGCGCTCTTTGACAAGATTGTGGAGCAGACCATGGACCAGGCCCGCGCCGCCATGGACACCGACGACAAGAACATCCGGGAGGAGCGCTGGAACGCCCTCATCGACCGCTGGCACGAGCTCTTCCTGGAGGAGTTCCCCGAGATGGACAAATATCTGGAGGAAATTACCTACAAGTTCCAAAAGAAGATTGTCAAGGCCTGGCTGCTGGAGGGCCACCGGGTGGACGGCCGCGCCAAGAACGAGATTCGCCCCCTGGCCGCCGAGGTGGGGGTCCTGCCCCGGGTCCACGGCTCCGGCCTGTTCACCCGCGGACAGACCCAGGTGCTGTCCATCTGCACCCTGGACATGCTGGGCGCGGCCCAGAAGATGGACACCATCTGGCCGGAGGAAACCAAGCGGTATATGCACCACTACAATTTCCCCTCCTACTCGGTGGGCGAGGCCCGTGCGGCCCGCAGTGTCAACCGCCGGGAGAAGGGCCACGGCGCTCTGGCCGAACGGGCCCTGGATCCGGTGATTCCCAGCGCGGAGGACTTCCCCTACGCCATCCGCGTGGTGTCGGAGGTCCTCTCATCCAACGGCTCCACCTCCCAGGGGTCCATCTGCGGCTCCACCCTGGCCCTGATGGACGCGGGCGTGCCCATCTCCGCGCCGGTGGCGGGCATCTCCTGCGGCCTCATTCAGGACGACGACGGGAGCTTTACCACCTTCATCGACATTCAGGGTGTGGAGGACTTCCACGGGGAGATGGACTTCAAGGTGGCCGGCACCAAGAAGGGCATTACCGCCATTCAGATGGACATCAAGAACGACGGCCTCTCCCATGCCATCATCAAGGAGGCCCTGGACATCACCAAGGACGCCCGGTACGCCATTTTGGACGAGATTATGCTCCCCTGCATCGCCCAGCCCCGGTCCGAGGTGAGCCGGTACGCCCCGAAAATGATTAGCATGAAGATTGACCCGGAGAAGATTCGGGAGGTCATCGGCAAGGGAGGCTCGGTGATTCAGAAAATCACCGCCGAGTCCGGCGCCCAGGTGGACATTGAAGAGGACGGCACCATCCACATCGCCTCCCCCGACGCCGCCGCCTGCGAGGCCGCGAAGAAAATGATTGAAACCATCGTCTTTGTGCCCGAGGTGGGCTCTCTGTACTACGGCAAGGTGGTGCGTATCCTCCAGTTCGGCGCTTTCGTGGAGCTGGCCCCCGGCAAGGACGGCATGGTGCACATCTCCAAGCTGGCCGACCACCGGGTGGAGAAGGTGGAGGACGTGGTCAACGTGGGCGACATGATTTGGGTCAAGGTCACCGACATCGACGAGAAGGGCCGCGTGAATCTGTCCTATCGGGACGCCATCAAGGAAATCAAGGCCAAAAAGGCCGCTGGTGAGTTTATTCAATAATGGTAGAAGGAGCCCGCTGCAAACGCAGCGGGCTCCTTGTGTACCGCCAATACCGCGGAAAGGACGGACCGGTGTTTGCCGGTTCTCTGGCCCGTTTCCCGGCCATTCCGGCGGTTTTGGCAGGTTTTCCCTTGCCATCCTGCCGCTGGCGTGGTAAGATAGCAGCATTCTGAGACAACAAGGAGACGATTCCCGCATGATTGACTTTCACCCTCCGAAGCTGGAGGACAAGCCCTGGGTGGACGCGCTGCTGAAGCAGGCGGACTACCGGGGCTGTGACTATAATTTCACCACCCTGTTCACCTGGGGGCAGGCCTACCGTATGGAGATCGCCCAGGCGGAGGGCTTTTTTCTGACCCGGCTCTGTGGGCGCATGGGGTGCAGCTACCTCTATCCCGCCGGGACGGGGGACCTGGACCGGGTGCTTCAAGTTCTGGAGGCCGACGCCCTGGAGCGGGGGGCCCCGCTGCGGCTGGTGTGCGTCACGCCGGGGCAGATGGCGGATTTGGAGGACCGGTTTCCCGGCGGGTTTACCTTCACCGGCGACCGGGACGGGTACGAATACCTGTACGAAATTGACCGTCTGGCGGATTTGGGGGGCAAGAAGCTCCACGCCAAGCGCAACCATATCAACCGCTTTATGGAGCGCTACCCCGATTGGCGCTTTGAGGAAATCACCCCGGAGAGCCTGCCCGAGTGCCTGGAGATGGATAAGGAGTGGTACCGCCGCTCCCTCCAGCGGGAGGGGGAGGCCGAGGGGCCGGACCTGCGGGCCGAGGTGGCCGCTCTGCGGCGGGCCATGGAGCACTATGCCGCCCTGGGCCTGGAGGGGGGGCTTCTGCGGGCGGAGGGCAGGGTAATTGCCTTCACCATGGGGGACAAGCTGTGCTCGGATACCTACGATGTGCATTTTGAAAAGGCCTATGGAGAGATACAGGGGGCCTATGCGGTCATCAACCGGGAATTTGCCCGCTGGGTCCGGGCGCACCACCCGGAAATCCGCTACCTGAACCGGGAGGACGACATGGGGGTGGAGGGCCTGCGCCGGGCCAAGGAGTCCTACTACCCCGACCAGATGGTGGAAAAGTACGCGGCCGTGTGGACCCGCTCCGCCGGAGGGGGGTGCTGCCCATGACCAGGCTGGAGCTGTCCCGGCCGGAGGACCTTCCGGCTCAAAAGGCCCTTTGGAAGGAGGCCTTTGGGGATTCCGACCAGGATATCGCCCTGTTTTACGACACCTGCGGGAGGCCGGAAGAGCTGCTTCTCCTGTGGGAGGACGGGGCGCTGGTCTCCATGGCGGCGCTGCTGCCCCACACCCTGGGCCTGCCCGGCGGCGGGGAGGTCCGGGCCGCCTATGTGTACGCCCTGGCCACCGCCAAGGCCTGCCGGGGCCGGGGGTATGCCCGGCGGCTGCTGGCGGAGGCGGACGGGCGTTTGCGGGCCCGGGGGATGGCCTGCGCCACGGTGGTTCCGGCCCAGCCCGGCCTTCACCGGTTTTTCGCCTCGGCGGGCTTTGGACCCGGCTTCCCCCTCTGGCGGGGGGAGGTCCGGCCGGAGGACCTGCCTGCCCCCGCCCCCGAGAGTACCCTGACCCCCCTGACCCCGGAGGAATACGGCGTACTCCGCCGGGAGCTTCTGGAGGGTCTGCCTGCGGTACACTACGGCCCCCGGCTGCTGGCCTTTCAGGCGGGCATGTGCCGTCTGGCCGGAGGGGGGCTGTACCGGCTTGCGGGAAGGGAGTTTACCGGCTGTGCCGCCGCCGAGTACCGGGGGGAGGGACGGCTGACCCTCAAGGAGCTGCTCCTTCCGCCGGAGCGGCAGGGAGAGGGGGTAGCTCTGCTGGCCCAGGCGCTGCCCGCCCGGGTCTATGAGGTCCGCACCCCGGTGGATTGGAAGGGCCTCCCCGGTGGGGTCTGGCCCTTTGGGCGCGTCAAATGGTACGACCTGGAGCAGAAGACCCGGTTTGGCCCCGAGGGCTACTTGGGACTTGGGTTCGACTGACCGAAGGGGGCCGCTGCGTGCTGGTTGGAGCTCCCCGGCCCGCCGTTTTGCATTGCTTTCTATGGAATCATTCACCGCCGCCCCGCCGGCTTTTTCCCGGCGCTGGGCGGCATTTTTTGGGGAAATTGGATGGGTATGCGGGAAGTCTGGATATCCAGGGGGAAAATAGCGGGCGGCGGGCTTCTTTTATAGAAAAAACCTTTTGAAATCGAAATATCTGGCGGACAGAATGGGGGATAATTGTCCGCAACAGAAAGACACTTGCAGGAATTGACGGTATTTCCATCAAAAGAGGGGGAGAATCCCTTGACGGGCGGGGGGATTTACGATAAAATACACGTTATATTAACATGGGCCATTCTGGTGATGGCTGGTATACAGGGAGGGATGGGATGAAATCCTATAAGGGACTTCTGGCGGCAGGGGGACTTGGGCTCTGTGCCGCAATTCTGCTGGCCCTGTGGTGCTGGACGCCGCTGGAGGGGACGGCAGAGCCTGACCCGATAGCCGTCAAATACGGCCTGGACCCGCCGGCGGAGCAGACGCCCGCTCCCCTTCAGGGCGATTTGGGTTTTTCGGTAAAATGGCCCTGAGATGGGGCATTATTAAATATAAGCAACGAAATAGGAAGTGAAGAGATGGCAAAATATACCGTGAAAAGAGTATTCATGGCGCTGCTGACCCTGCTCATTGTCGCCTGTATAACCTTTTTCCTCATGCACGCCATTCCGGGCAACCCGTGGCTGTCGGAAAAGACTCCCTCCCAGGCCACCATTGACGCCCTGAATGCCAAGTATGGCCTGGACCAGCCGCTGATTGTGCAGCTGGGCAAGTATCTGGGCAACCTGCTCCAGGGGGACCTGGGCAACTCCATCAAGATGCAGAAAAACCGCCCGGTGCTGGACATTATCAAGGAGATGTTCCCTGTCTCCGCGCAGGTGGGCGTCATTGCCATCGTCTGGGCGGTTCTGGTGGGCGTCCCATTGGGGTGTCTGGCCGCCTATAAGCGGGGGACCTGGGTGGACAGCCTATTGCGGGTGGTCTGTACGGTGGGCATCTCCATGCCCAGCTTTGTGGTGGCCTCCATCCTGCTGTATACCCTGTGCGGCGGGGTGGTGAAGGTCTTCCCCACTCTGTTCGACTTCACGCCGGGGGCCTATGTGCTCCCCTGCGCCGCCCTGGGCTTCTACCCCATGTGCTACCTGTCCCGGCAGACCCGTACCGCCATGCTGGACGCCATCAATCAGGAGTACATCAAGACCGCACGGGCCAAGGGCCTGAAAAACAAGAAGATTATCTTCAAGCACGCCCTGCGCAACGCCCTCATTCCCGTCATCACCTACCTGGGCCCCCAGATTGCCTTTACCCTGTGCGGCGGCTTCGTGGTGGAGACGGTGTTCTCCATCCCCGGCCTGGGGCGCTATTTCATCCAGTCCATTCAGAACCGGGACTATCCTCTGATTATGGGCACCACCCTCTTCCTGGCCGCGTTCATCGTGGTGATGAACCTGGTGGTGGATTTGGCCTACAAGCTGGTGGACCCGCGTATCAATCTGACGAAGGGAGGGGACTGACCCATGGCCCACGAGAAAAAGTTGAAAAAGGCCCCCTTCGGCTCCCTTCAGCCCGATGTGGAGGATATTCTGTCCTGGAACGACCTGCCCCAGGACGCCTTCTCCCCCGCCTCGGTGGATGAGAAGGAGAACTTCATTCAGGACCGCAAGAGCGTCTCCTACTGGGCGGACGCGTGGCGGCGGCTGCGGAAAAACGTGGTTGCCATGGTGGCTCTGGGCATTATCGTTTTGCTGGCCCTGTTTGCCTTTGTGGGCCCCTTCTTTGTGCCCTATACCCACTCCCAGCAGATTCGCGGCTCTGAGTCCCTGGACCCCTGGCACTACTCCCTGGAGGACCAGAACCGCATCAGCGCCTATATGGAGGAACACAACGGCGTGGGCCTGCTCACCCCCGAGGAGGCGGTGGCCAAGGCCCAGGCGGAGGCCGAGGCCGCAGGCAAGACCCTCACCCGTGCGGAGATTGCCCGCATCCGGGCCCAGGCCAACGTCAACCAGCAGAACAGCCAGGAGGAGCAGGTGACCTTTGAGCAGGCCGCCGCAGAACTGGGCATCCGTACCCAGCCCTTTGGCTACTCCAGGGCCGAGCTGGAGCGCAAGGCCAACGGAGAAAACGTGTTCCCCCATGTGTTCGGCACCGACGATTTGGGCCGTGACAGCATGGTCCGTATCATGGTGGGCGCTCGGGTGTCCATCATTGTGGGTATCTGCGCCGCCCTTCTGGTGCTGGTTATCGGCGCGGTGTACGGCTCCATCTCCGGCTACTGCGGCGGCATGGTGGACACCGTCATGCAGCGCATTGTGGAAATGATTTACTCCATCCCGGAGGTACTGGTCATTCTCCTGCTGTCCGCCACCCTCAAGGAGGGCTTGGCGGAGTTCCAGAACTCCGGCAACGGACCCCTGCAAAATCTGGTGACCCTCCTGGGGCCCAACCTGATTTCTATGTTCATCGCCTTTGGTATGCTCTATTGGGTGACCATGAGCCGCATCATCCGGGGCCAGATTCTCCAGCTCAAGCAGCAGGAGTACGTCACCGCCGCCCGGGCCCTGGGCGCCAAGGGCGGGCGCATCATCAAGCGCCACCTGCTGCCCAACTGCATCGGGCAGATTGTCACCACCACCTTCCTCCAGATTCCTGCGGCCATCTTTTTGGAGTCCTTCCTGTCCTTCCTGGGCGTGGGCGTGTCCGCCCCCCTGACCAGCCTGGGCTCCATCTGCTCCGAGGGTCTGTCCGGCCTGAACAGCTATCCCTACCGCCTGCTGATTCCGGCCCTGATTTTGAGTATCCTGATTTTGTCCCTGAACCTGTTCGGCGACGGCCTGCGGGACGCGCTGGACCCCAGATTGAAGAAATAAGAGAGGAGGAGACAGAGTATGAGCGAACAGGTGAAAACCGGCAAGCTGCTGGAAGTCGAAGATCTCCATGTCTCTTTCTTCACCCCTGCGGGCGAGGTCAAGGCCGTGGGCGGCATCAGCTACGATTTGAATTACGGCGAGGTTATGGGCATCGTGGGGGAGTCGGGCTCCGGCAAGAGCCAGGAGGCCTATGCCATCATGGGCCTGCTCCAGTCCCCCGGCAAGGTCATCGGCGGCTCCATCACCTTCGAGGGAGAGGACATGCTGGCCAAGACCAAGGAGGAAATGATCGCCTTCCGGGGCAGCAAGGTGGCCATGATTTTCCAGAACCCCATGACCTGCCTGAACCCCGTCTACACCATCGGCAACCAGCTCATTGAGGCCCTGAAGGCCCACGACAAGGAGGTTTCCAAGGAGGAAGCCGGCAAGCGGGCCATGGAAATGCTGGAGCTGGTGGGCATCAACAACGTGGAAAAGCGCATGAAGCAGTACCCCCATGAGCTCTCCGGCGGTATGCGCCAGCGGGTCATGATTGCCATGGGCCTCATCTGCCATCCCCAGCTGCTCATCGCCGACGAGCCCACCACCGCCCTGGACGTGACCATCCAGGCCCAGATTCTGGAGCTCATGAAGGAGCTTCAGAAAAAGACCCATATGGGCATTATCTTCATCACCCACAACCTGGGCGTGGTGGCGGAAATCTGCGACAAGGTTTCCGTCATGTACGCGGGCAAGATGGTGGAGCAGGGGCCGGTGGACGATATTTTCTACCAGCCCGCCCACCCCTATACCGAGGGGCTGCTGCGCTCCATGCCCCGCGTGGACGCGGAGAGCTATGAGCGCCTCATCCCCATCGAGGGCACGCCGGTGGATATGCTCAACCCCCCGGAGGGCTGTCCCTTCGCCCCCCGGTGCGAGAAGGCCATGAAAATCTGCCTCCAGAAAATGCCGCCCTACGTGGAGGTGGGGGAGAACCACCGCTCGGCCTGCTGGCTGCGGGTGCAGGAGCAAGTGAACAAACAGAAGGAGGCGGGCGGCCATGAGTGAGAACAAAGGCGAGGTCCTCGTTCAGGTCGAACACCTGAAAAAATATTTCCCGGTGAAGGGGGTCAAGGGGCCCGGCGTGCAGGCGGTGGAGGACATCTCCCTCTTCATCCGCCGGGGAGAGACTCTGGGTCTGGTGGGGGAGTCCGGTTGCGGCAAGACCACCCTGGGCCGGACCATTCTCCAGCTCCACAACCCCACCTCCGGCCAGATTGTCTACAACGGCGAGACCATCTTTGAGGGGCAGGACCCCTGGCAGAAGGGGGAGGACGGCCAGATGGTCCATGTGAAGGTCCCCAAGCCCAAGCAGGCCAACATGCTCCCCTACCGGAGAAAGATGCAAATTATCTTCCAGGACCCCGCCGCCAGCCTGGACCCCCGCATGACGGTGGGAGAGATCATCGGCGAGGCCCTGGATATCCACAAGCTCTGGACCACCAAGGCCGACCGCACCGACCGCATCAAGGAGCTCCTGGGCCGGGTGGGCCTGAACACCGAGCACGCCAACCGCTACCCCCACGAGTTCTCCGGCGGGCAGCAGCAGCGGGTGGGCATTGCCCGGGCCCTGGCGGTACAGCCGGAGTTCATCGTCTGTGACGAGCCCATTTCCGCCCTGGACGTGTCTATTCAGTCCCAGGTGGTTAACATGCTGGAGGACATGCAGCAGGAGCTGGGTTTGACCTATCTGTTCATCGCCCACGACCTGTCGGTGGTGCGGCACATCTCCAGCCGCATCGGCGTCATGTACCTGGGCACCATGGTGGAGCTGGCGGAGAGCTATGAGCTCAACCGGAACCCCATGCACCCCTATACGAAAACCCTCCTGTCCGCCGTGCCGGTGCCCGACCCGGAGGTCAGCCGCGCCCGCCAGCGCATCGTTTTGGAGGGCGACATTCCCTCGCCCATGAATCCCCCCACGGGCTGCCGGTTCCATACCCGCTGCCCCTACGCCACCGACAAGTGTAAGCAGGCCGTGCCCGAGTTCAAGGAGTACGCCCCCGACCACTGGGCGGCCTGCCACCTGCTGGGGTAAGGGAGCAATTCCGGCGGGAAGTCCTCTCGATTCTGGGAAAATAAGGGGATTCGCGGGCCCGCCATCAAGACTGCTCCCGGCTGCGGGCCGAAATTTGTTCAAATTTATGTAACAAATCTGAAACATCTTTCTTTACAGCAGCGCTTTCCTGTGGTATAATCTACCCCATCCAAAAAGGCTATAGCCTTTTTGCCGTCCGTACCCGTACGGACGAGACCCCGTTCATGTATCACGCCCACGGGTTTGCGGAAAACTCTTTGTGCGAAACGATACAAAAAATAAAAATGGAGGTTCAATCCCAATGAAGAAGACTCTGTCTCTGCTTCTGTCTCTGGTGTTTGTGGTCTCTCTGCTGGCTGGCTGCGGCAATCCCGGCACCACCACGGCGACGCCCACGCCCGACTCCAATCCTGAGACCAGCGGCACCCCTGCCCCGGAGGGCACTCCCGCCCCCAGCGCCGACGGCCCCTTTGAAATCACCCTGAACATCGCTTCCGAGCCCCAGTCCATTGACCCCGCTCTGAACTCCGCCGTTGACGGCGCGATTATGCTGGGCCACATGTTCGAGGGCCTGATGAAGTGGAAGGACTCCGGCGTTGAGACTCCCGGCGCCGACGGCACCTGCACCAACGCCGAGCTGACCGAGGGTCAGGCCGAGAGCTACGAGAAGGTGGTCAACGATGACGGCACCGTCACCTACACCTTCAAGATTCGCTCCGACGCCCGCTGGTCCGACGGCAAGCCCGTCACTGCCGGTGACTTCGTGTACTCCTGGCAGCGCCTGGTGACCCCCGAGACCGCTGCGGATTACAACTATATGATCGACAGTGTGGTCAACGCCAACGAGATTATGGCTGGCGACATGGACCCCACTGAGCTGGCCGTTTCCGCTCCCGACGACTCCACCTTCGTGGTGACCCTGACCAGCGACCTGCCCTACTTCCTGGAGGTCTGTGCCTTCCCCGCCACCTTCCCCGTCCGTCAGGACGTGACCACCAAGGAGGACGGCACCCCCAACGATCAGTGGACCTTTGACGTGGCCACCTACCTCTGCAACGGCCCCTACAAGCTGACGGCCTGGAACCACAATTCCGAGATTGTCATGGAGCCCAACGAGCAGTACTATGACGCGGCCAACCTGGGCCCCGACAAGATCACCTTCAAGCTGATGGACGACCAGAACGCCATGCTGAGCGGCTTCAATTCCGGCGAGCTGGACTTCATTGAGGACGTGCCCCAGGCCGAGCTGCCCGACCTGATCGCCTCCGGCGACCTGAAGATTGTGGACTATATCGGCACCTACTATGTCTGCTACCAGACCCAGAAGGCCCCCTTCGATGATCCCCGCGTCCGTCAGGCCTTTACTCTGGCTGTTGACCGTACCTTCATCGTGGACAAGGTGACCCAGGCCGGTCAGGTGCCCGCCAACGGCTTTGTGCCCGCCGGTGTGTATGACGCCGCTGGCTCCACCGGCGACGACTTCCGTACCGTGGGCGGCGCTTACTACTCCATTGAGGGCGACGCGGATTACAGCTACGAGGCCAACTGCGAGAAGGCCCGTGAGCTGCTGGCCGAGGCCGGTTATCCCAACGGCGAGAACTTCCCCGTTGTCGAGTACCTGTACAACACCTCCGACGCCCACAAGGCCGTGGCCGAGGCCCTCCAGAACATGTGGGAGACCGAGCTTGGCGTCAAGGTGACCCTGAACAACCAGGAGTGGGCCGTGTTCCTCCAGACCCGTAAGGACGGCAACTACTCCATCGCCCGTAACGGCTGGATTGCTGACTACAACGATCCCATGTCCTTCCTGGATATGTGGCTCACCGGCGGCGGCAACAACGACGCTCAGTACGCCAATGCCGACTATGACGCCAAGATTCAGGAGGCCAAGAACACCACCGATCCTGCTGCTCGTATGAAGCTGATACACGAGGCCGAGAACATCATCATGGGCCAGGATTGGGCCCTGAACCCCCTGTACTTCTACACCCAGAAGTATATGCTCTCCGACCGCGTGGGCGGCATGTTCTACACCCCGCTGGGCTACTTCTTCTTCAGCTACGCCCATCCCAACGCCTGATTTGGGCTGAAACGCGGCGCAGAACAATTGATAGACCATACAGCATCCCCCCTGACCAGATTTCCTGTGTCAGGGGGGATGCTTGTTCGCGGACTGCACCATGAGAGGGAGCGCCCGGCGGAATCCCGGGGCTTCCACTGACATAAAACGGCTGAGACCCCCAACTCTGGGGGGCCTCAGCCGTTTTTTGCAGGATATCAGGAGCCAATCCGGCGCTTCATCTGTTCGGGGTTGTCCGCGTAGGTCACGGCGGTTTCCAGGGTAATCTGGCCCGCCTGGAAGAGCTCCAGGATGGACTGGTCCATGGTAATCATGCCGTCCTTGCGGCCACCGGCGATGGCGTTGTCCAGCTGGTGGGTCTTGTTCTCCCGGACCAGATTGCTCACCGCGTCGGTCATGCGCATAATCTCGTAGGCGGGCACCATGCCCCCCTTCACGTCGGGCAGAAGCTGCTGGGAGACCACCGTATGGAGGACCATGGCCAGCTGGGAGCGAATCTGCTCCTGCTCCATGCTGGGGAAGCTGCCCACAATGCGGTCGATGGTGTTCTTGGCCCCCTTGGTGTGGAGGGTGGCCAGAAGCAGATGCCCCGTCTCCGCCGCCGACATGGCGGTGTGAATCGTCTCATGGTCCCGCATTTCCCCCAGAAGAATCACGTCGGGGGCCTGCCGCAGGCAGGCCCGCAGAGCCGCAAGATAGTCCTCGGTGTCAATGGCGATTTCCCGCTGGCTGACGATGCTCTTTTGGTTCCGGTGGAGGTACTCGATGGGGTCCTCCAGGGTGATGATGTGGGCGGAGCGGTTTTGGTTGATCTGGTCGATGATACACGCCTGTGTGGTAGATTTGCCGCTGCCCGCCGTGCCGGTGACCAGAATCATGCCGTGGGTCACCTGGGAGAGGTCAATGACCTGCTGCGGGATGTTCAGCTCCCGCCAGTCGGGGATGCTGAAGGGCACCACCCGCACCACCGCCGCCAGAGAGCCCCGCTGCTGGTAGGCGTTCACACGGAACCGGGCCAGACCGGGCACCGAGAAGGAGAAATCGTCGTCCTTCTGCCCCAGATAGTCCATGGAGCGGTCCGCCCTGGCATAGAGCCCGGCAATCAGCTCCTTCGACTCCTGCGGGAGCACCCGCTCCTTGCCGATGGGCACCAGCTGGTTGTCCAGCTTCTGGCTGACCGGGCCGCCCGCGATGATGAACAGGTCAGAGGCGTCGTCGTCCACCACCCGCTGTAAATAGTCCATCAATTCTGCCATAACGTCCTCCTTGCGTTTCATTCCTTTTATGTTCAGAACATTTCCATGTCCCAAAGCTCAATGCCCTCGTCAATCTCCCAGCCGCCCGCCGGGACCGCCTGCCAGCGCAGGACGGTGTAATCCGTCCCCTCCAGCTGGACTTCCACCTGGAGCTCCTGAGTCTCCGAAATGGGCACCGTGTAGGAGCATACCCGCTCCACCCGGTCCTCGTAGTGAATGATTGACTCGCTCACCGGGATATCCTCCGGCGCCGGAGCCCCCGTCCGCAGGCAGGCCAGAATCTCCTGGGCCCTGCCGTCGGCGGCGTAGTAGTTGACCACGGCCTGGGCGGAGGCGTCCCCCAGGCGCACGTCCGCCCGGACGGTGGACAGGCTCAACAGGGCGAACACCGTCAAAGCCAGCACCGCGAAAATCACCAGCAGAGAGGCCCCCCCCAGGGCGGGCGGGGCGAATCCCCCAGACTTTCCCCGTTGGGTCATGATAACACCTCCTGCCACGCCACGTCCAGGCGGAAGAGCTCCGCGCCGTCGCCCGACTCGTCCCGGACCCACACCTGGGCCCGGCCCAGGCCGTCCACATCGCTCTCCTGCCGGGCTGCGCCCAAGAGGTACCGCATGGTTTCCCCAGCGGGGGTCCAGTCCGGCGCATAGGCGAGCAACAAAGAATCCTCGTCGTACTGCTCCGCCCCCAGCAGCTCCGCCGCCTGAATGAAGTCCCCGCCGCAGGCGCGGAGGGTTTCGGCCACGGTCTGGGCCTGGAGCACCGCCCGGTCCCGGGCCTCGCTGTGCTTGGACTGGGCGTCCGACCGGACAAAGGCCTGGAGGCACAGAGCCGCCGCCAGGGCGAACACCAGGAGCATCACCATCTGCTCCATCATCACCAAGGGGGCCTTGCTTCTCATGCCGCCGCCCCCTCTCCGCTGCGCAGGGAGAGCACCAGGGAGGACGCGCCGCCCTCCGGGCCGGTGACCGTCAGGGTCAGCCGCCCGTCCTCCAGGGCCATCTCCAGACCGGACAGCTCCATAATGCGCTCCCCGTCCGCCGGCTTCATCTCCAGCCCCTGGCTGGCGTAGAGCTCCATGAGCCAGCCCTCATAGCAGTAAACGCGGGTCATGTACTCGGAATCCTCCCGAAAAACCAGGGCGTCCGTGCCGCCGAAGTCCTCCACCTGGAGGTCCCCCAGCCGGTCCCCCTGGCGCACCCGTGTGGCCAGATACTGCACGCAGGTGCGCTGGCTGTAGGCGCGCCGGTCCCGTTCGGTGAGGCGGCGGTAGGCGTCCGCCCCGGTGAGCAGCACCGCCAGCACGCACACCGCGAATACCCCGAACAGCAGCAGGGCGATCAGCCCGTCCATTTGATGTTGTATCGGTTTTCTCTTCATGGCTTGTTTTCCAAAACGGTGATGTCAGGCATGAGATTCTGGGCGAAAATCTCGTAGTGGACCACGTAGCGGTCCCCGTCCACCTGCACCCCGTAGTGCTCCTCCAAATACTCCAAATCCTGGGGGTAAATCCCCTCCGCCGCGTAGCAGGCGGCGCCCCCCCGGCGCAGGGCTTCCTCCAGCTGCCGCAGGCCCTCGGCGTCCCGCCCGCTGTCCAGCGTGTCCAGGGCGGAGGCGAAGAACAGCAGCACCGCCGCCGCGCCCACCGGCAGCAGCAGCCCCTTGAGCAGATTCCACCATGGATGCCGTTTCTCTCTCATGGCGTCACCCGATGGCCGACATGATGTGCATCAGCGGCAGCATCACCGACAGCAGAATGAGCCCCACCAGCAGGGAGCACAGGAGCACCAGGGCGGGCTCCACCCGGCTGACGGCGTTTTCCAGGGCGGCCTCGCTCTCCTCGGCCAGGTCCCCGGCGATTTTCTCCATGGTGGAGTCCGCCGTACCGCTACGCTGGCCCAGCTCCAGCAGGCGGCAGGGGCCCGCCGGCAGCAAGCCGCTGTCCTTCATGGCGTGGCTCAGGGGCGCCCCCTGGTCCAGCCGGGCCCGGCAGTCCAGGCACCGGGCCTTGGCGGGGGGCACGTCCTCCATGAGCCCCGCAGCCAGCTCCACCGCTTCCTCCATGGGCAGGCCGCTGGCCATTCCCATGGACATGGCCTGGGCCAGACGGGCGGTGTTCATCTTGCGGGAAATCCCCTTGTCCCCCCGGCTCTTGCTCCACGCGCCGGTGAGCTTGGCCCGAAAGGGCTCCGCCAGGGCGAAGGCGGCAAAGAACGCCGCCGCGGCCACCAGCAGCACCCACAGCACCGGCATGGCCCGGTCCAGCCAGCGGCCCAGGTTGAGCAGTCCCCCGGCAATCCCCGTGAGCTGGCCGCCCAGGGAGGCGTAAACATCGTCGAAAATGGGCAGGACCTTCACCAGCAGCACCGCGATGACCACCAGCATCAGCCCCAGCATGACCGCCGGGTAGAGCAGGGCGCTGCGGATGCGCCGGTCCATGCGGACCCGTTCCTCATAGTACCGGGACAGACCGGCCAGGGCTTCCTCGGTGCGGCCGGAGCGCTCTCCCACCTCCACCAGACCCCAGACGTAGGCGGGGAAGCAGCCTTCCTCCCGCATGGCGGCGGCCAGGGTGCTCCCCTCGTCCATCCGCCGGGCCATGGACTCCAGCAGCGCCCGGTTCTCCCGGCCGGCTTCCTCCCCCAGCAGGGCCAGGGCATCGCTGAGTCCCACCCCCGCGTGCAGGAGCAAGGAGAGCTCCAGGCACAGGGAGGCGATTTCCTCGTGTGACAAGTTCTTCATACGACACTCCATCCTATAATGTATTGATTTCCGTCCGAGACCCTCGGACAGGGGCCCAAAAAAATGGGCCCGCGGAGTTCCGCAGACCCATTTTAACGCAATTTCCAAGATTCGTAAAGAGCAAAATTTCAGCTTAGTAAATATACTTGGTGGTGTAGTTGCTCCCGTCGCCGATATACTGCATGATGCTGCTGCTGCTCTTGCCGGAGGACGCAAAGGTGGGGTCCATCCGGTGCCAGGTGGTGCCGTCGAAATAGATGGCGCCGTCCACCCAGCCCGTCTCCTTGGTCCAGACACTGACCCAGGCGTGATAGGCCTCTCCCGCGTAGCCCACCACCAGCTTGCAGGGCACATCCTGGCTGCGGAGCATACCGGTCATCAGGGCGGCGTAGTCGAAGCAAATGCCCTTCTTGGCGGCGAGCACGTCGTCCAGTACCGGCAGGTAGCCGCTCTGAACGCTCTGGGCCTTGGCGGTGTCGTAGGTCAGGTTGTTGACCACATACTCATAAATCACCTTGACCTTGGCCAGGGGCTCCGAGGCGCCGGCGTCGGTGACCAGCTTCTGGGCCTGGGCCACGGTATTGGTGGCGTTGGCGTAGTCCACGTACTGGTTGGGCCGCACGAAGGGGGCGAACTCGTCCTTCAGAGTCACGGAGAACTCCTTGGAGAGCACGGTAGCGTACTTGTTGCCAGAGGTCTGCTCGTAGACCGTCACCTTATAGGTGCCGTTGCCGTCGGCCAGGGGGAAGGTGGCCCACTTGCCCGCCGTCAGGTTGTACTGATAGTCGGTGGCGGGGCCCTTCACAATGACCTTCAGCTTGACACTGGAGGCGGCGGTGAACTGAACCATCACATAGCCGTCGGCGGTGTTGGAGTAGTCAATGACGGCCTTGGCGTTCTTCTCGGTCTTGGTGCCGGAGGCCACCGGGAGCAGCAGGCTGCCCACAGCCGCCGGTGCGGCGGACAGGGCCACGGCCTCATCCTCCAGCTCCACCAGCTCCAGGGACAGGGCGTCCACATAGGCCTCTTCCATAATCTCCACAGGTACGGTGGGGGCGGGGCCGGTGGGCTCGCTGGCCGTGGAGGCGCAGCCGGAAAACAGAGAGACGGCCAGCGCGGCGCTCACTGCCAGGGAACCAATACGTTTCAGTCGATTTGTCATCATAATCGGACAGCTCCTTTCCTTTATAGCGTATGTACGCCGGTGCGGCACTGCCCCTGTGGGGGGCAGGCGCGCAAGGTGTTTTTTTACAGTGCTACTATATCAGAACTCCCGCCGAAAGTAAAGTATTTTTTCCAATTTTATTTTCAGAAAATAAAAATGATGTAACCGCTCTCTTTGTGCAGGGTGCTGTCACCGAAAGGCGATTGCAAAATGGGGCGATTTGTGATATCGTGTTCTCTGAACAATTATTCTGGGTCTGGAGGAAACGTCTATGGAGTCCGGGTGTCTGCGCGTACGGACATTGGGTCAGCTCTCCCTGGAGTGGGCGGGAAACCGCATCACGGATGGGGAGAACCGCTCCAAAAAGGTTTGGCTGCTGCTGGCCTGCCTGATTGACAGCCGGGGCCGCCCGGTCACAGCGGAGGAATTGACCAGAATACTCTGGGAAGCGGAGCCGTGCCGCAGCACCAATCCCCCCAACGCCCTCAAAGCCATCCTCCACCGGGCCCGCGCCAGCCTGGACCTGCTGGAACCGGACCTGGGCCACCGGCTCATCCTCCGGCAGAAGGAGGGGTACGCCTGGAACACCCAGATCCCCTTGGAGGTGGACACGGAGGAATTTCTCCGGCTCTGCCGCCGGGGGGAGCTGGCCGGGGCGGCGGAGGAGCGGCTGAACAGCTGGGCGTCGGCCCTGTCCGGCTACCGGGGGCGCTACCTGCCCAAGCTCTCCGACGTGCCCTGGGCCGCTGGGCGGGCGGAGGGGCTCCACCGGCGGTATCTGCATATTCTGCGCCTGACCCTCCCCCTGCTGGCGGAGGCCGGGCGCTGGGCGGAGCTGGTCCGCCTGGGCCAGACCGCCCTGAAGCTGGAGCCCTGGGACGAGGTCCTGTGCCGGCAGGTGATGGAGGCCCTGCTCTGGCTGGAGGACCCCCAGGGGGCCGCAGCGGTCTATGAGACCTTGCGGGACGGACAGGAGCACCCGCCGGACGACCTTCCGGCGGAGGACCTGCGGGCCCTGTATCAGGAGGCCCTCCGGCGGCTGGACCCCCAGTCCCTGCCCCTGGAGGCCATCCACGAGCGCCTGCGGGAGCCGGAGGGGCCGGGGGGAGCTCTGCTGTGCAGCTACGACCTCTTTCGGGCCATTTACCACTCTATGGCGCGCCTGCTCCGCCGCAACGGCGGGACGGTCCATCTGGCGGTGATTTCCCTCACCAGCACCGGGGGAAAGCCCCTGTCCAAGCGGAGCCTGGATAGGGCCGCCGCCAATCTGATGGAGGTCCTGCGGGTCAATCTGCGCCGGGGGGACTCCGCCGCCCAGTGTACGTCCTCCCAGTTTCTGGTGCTCCTGCCCCAGGCGGACTATGGGAACAGCCGAAAAGTATGTACCCGCATCCGCCGGGCCTTTGAGCAGGCCTACCCCCACTCCCCCGCCCAGCTCCACGCGTCGGTGGAGCCCCTGAGCTGAGGGGGCGTTGAAACGGAACGCAAAGGAATAACGCCTACAGGGGCCGCAGCATTCGCTGCGGCCCCTTTGCGCGGACAGATTCCCTGCCGGCCCCCAGGCGGTCCGTGGGGACCGCGCTCCGGCGGGAAGGGGAGGCTCCTTTCGCCTTTCGCCAGAGGGTGCGCGCACCCGGCACCGGCTTAAAAGGAGACGCCTTGTCTGTCCAAGCTCAGTATGTCCCCTCCGGCGGGGGGCATACCCGGAAATCTTTGGTATAAGAACTGGTATATTTGTCCAAACTGTTCATAGACTGAATACCAAGTTGACCAAAGAAGGAGGCGCTCCCTATGGCGGAGACGCGACGGCGGTTGTTCCCTTTCCGGCGGACCCGGCCGGAGGACCTGGAGCGAGACGGTTTGCTGGAAAGCCTGGAGCAGACCCGCGCCCTCATCGCCCAGGCCTACGCGGGCTTCAATGCCGCCCGGGACGGGGACCTGATTGAGTCCTACGTGTTTGAAATCAACGCTCTGCAATCCCGATACAGCTACCTGCTCCGCCGTGTCAAGGCCCTGGACGAGGGCGGCACGGCCCCGCGGGAGGCCGCGATAAGCCAGCGGGCTTAGGCAGACGCCCAAGCCCGCCCCTCCAAGGCGCTGGAGTTCATTTCGGAGGTGACGGCGGTTGGACGGGTGGTTGGACGCGCTCCCCTGGCTCACCGGGGGACTGGTGCTGGCGGCGGCCCTGGTGGTGCTGCGGCGTCCGGTGGAATGGCTGCTGGGCGCGGCCCTGCGCACCGGGGTGGGGCTGGCGGTGCTCTACGCCCTGAGCGGCGTGGGCGGACTGGCGGGGGTTCACCTGGGGGTCAATCTGGTCAACGCCCTGGTGCTGGGCCTGCTGGGAGCGCCGGGGTTCGGACTGCTGCTGATGGTCCATTGGGTCCTGGGACTGTGACAAAACGCGCCGCCCTGCCGCTGGAACGGTGGGGCGGCGCGCTTTGTCCAGGGGCCGATTGACACCCCGGTTTCGTTGTGCTATCATGGGCCTGCAAGGACCCTGAACAACGAACGATGAAGGGAGAGCGCGTCATGTTCAAGCTGTTTCAAAAACACAAGGAGCCCGATGGTCTGGCCCTGGTAAAGGACTACTACCAGCGGGGCAAGGCCTGCATGGAGGGGCGGGAGCCCGCCCGGGCCATGCTCTGGCTCAGCCGGGCGGATACCATCTACAGCGCACGGGACGAGCTTTACGAGGCGGCCGGCGAGGTCCTCACGGAGGACTGCTCGGAGCGCATTGGCCAGCTGGAGGAAGCCCCTACTTATACCAACAAGCTCCTGGCGGAAATCCAGGACCGGGCGGCGGAGCTGGGGGAGGCGCAGGTCCGGGTGTGGGCCCTGTTCACCCTGTCCCGTCTGGCCCGGCTGGGGGAGCGGCTGTCCGCGCTGCCCGGCTGCGGGGCGCTGGGGAAGCTGGAGGGGGCGGTGAGGACCGTCCTGCGCTCCTTCCAGGAGCCCGTCTCCGGCCAGGATCTCCAAGATCTGCTGAACCTGTGCGGCGAGCTCTATGAGCTGGAGAGCTTTGCCGGGTTCTGGAATGGAGAGGGAGAGCTCCCCGTCCCCGGCGGCGCGCCCTTCCAGGTGTTCGATTTGGACAGCCAGATGGTGCTGCTGGAAATCGACAGCTTCCTGGATAGCCGCGTCCGCTCCCTGACCAGTCCGGGGGACTCCGGCGACCCGGAGCCCGACCTGATTCCCTGCGCCCTGCTGTCCGGCTACTACCTGCGCACCGTGGGGGAGGACCTGTCCGCCCTGCCCCAGATTCAGGCGGAGACGGCCCGCATCTGGGACGATCTGGCCTTCCTCCAGACCGGCCCCACCTGGGCCAGGGTGGAGGAACGGATACAGGGCTATCTGGCCTTGGATATTCTAAACGGATGAGAAAAGGCGGGAGGATACGCGCGTATCCTCCCGCTTTTTGCCGTTTGTTGTCTTGCTGGCGGCTCAGTCCGGCCGGACGGCCTTGGCCAGGGTGATGGCCCGCGCGCCGGGGCCGATGTGACAGGAGACGCTCAGGGAGAGGGGCTCCAGCTGGACCGGCCAGCCGGGGAACGCGGCCTGAACTTCCTCCAGCCAATCCAAGGCGTCCTCCCGTGCGCCGGAGTACACCGCGTCCAGGTACAGGTCCTCCGGCCCCCGGCACTCGGGGAAGTCCCGGCGTATAACCTCCTGAATGGTGTCCAGCATGGTCTTTTTGGCGGCTTTCCAGCCCCGGGTCTTGGCGAAGGCGTCCAGCTTCTCCCCCTTGATGCGCAGCACCGGCTTGAGGTTGAGCACCGTGCCGATGGCCGCCGCCGCCGGGGTGAGACGGCCCCCTTTTTTCAGGTATTTCAGGGTGTCTACCGTGATGTAAATGTCCGAGTCGAACTTGACGGCCTCCAGGATGTCCCGGATTTCCCGGGCCCCCTTCCCCGCCGCCGCCAGGGCGATGGCTTCCTCCACCGAGTGGCGGAGGGTGGCGGCAATCCGCTGGTTGTTGACCACCTGCACCCGGCCGCCGTAGTCCTGGGCCAGCATGATGGCCGTATCACAGGAGCTGCTCAGGCCGCTGCTCATGGGCAGGTAAACCAGCTCGCCGGCTTCCTCCAGCACCTGGTCCCACAGGGCGGTGACGTCGCCGGGAGAGGGCTGGGTGGTTTTCACGTCAGCGCCCTCGGCCAGCCGCTGGTAAAACTCCCCCTGGGAGAGGGTCACGTCCTCGAAAAAGAGCTCGTCATTGATGTAAAACGGCATGGGCAGGACCCGGATGCCCATTTCCCGGCCCTGGGCCTGGGTGATGCCGCTGTTGCTGTCGGTGACCACCGCGATTTTGCTCATATACACCATCCCTTTCGTGAAAAACTTATGAAATTTTACAAAAACCCCAAAGATACGGGGCTTTATTCCGCAATTCGGTTTGCTGTAGACATTATACTCAATCCAAAGGAAATGTCAAGACGGCAAAGGGCGGGACGTGTCGAAAGATTTTCCTCATGCCGCCGGAGGGGGGAGCATACATTGTCTCAGACAAGTCCCAAAGGGGACGGGCCCTGGAGCGCCGCTCCGGGGAAGCTACGGCAGATAAAGGATGGGATGCAGTATGAGACAGCGGATTCAATGGGGACGGTTGTTCCGGCGGAGTACGGCGGTGTTTCTGGCCACCCTGGCGGTGTGGATGCTGGTGGTGTGCGCCGGGGCGGGGACAGCCGCCGGGGCCCTCCAGCAGCTGGGGGAGAACGGGGCCTTTGTGTCCTCCCTCCTGGCGGCGGAGCTGGGAGAGACCGGGGGCGGCGGACTTTGGAAGGGCCTGGACGGCTGGGGGCGGCTGGTGGTGGACCAGTCCCCGCTGCTCCAGGCCAACCACGGCGGGGCCCGCCCGGAGGGAGATGGAGAGAAGCCGGGTCCAGCCCTGGACCTGCCCGCCGGACAGCCCGCCCAGGACCACGACGACCTGACCGAGCCCCCTGCGGCCACCGCCGCGCCGGGGAACATCGTGGAGCGCACCCTGGTGCCCACCAGCCCCCAGGGGTATGTATACGCCAACGGGCTCTATCTCTATAACCGCACACAGCTTCCGGTGGACCTGGCGGCGGCAGCGGCGGCGCCGGTGAACATCACCCTGCCGGAGGAAGGACCCCAAGTGCTCATTGTCCACACCCACGGCACCGAGGCGTATACGCCCGACGGTACAGACCAGTACGAGCCCTCCGACAACAACACCCGCACCCTGGACGAGGGGTACAACGTGGTTCGGGTGGGGGACGAAATCGAGCGGGTGTTCACCGAGCTGGGCCTCTCGGTGGTCCACGACCGGAGCCTTTACGACTACCCCAAATATAACGGGGCCTATGACCGCTCCGGCGCGGGCATTGCGGCCTATCTGGCCCAGTATCCCACAATCCGCATTGTGCTGGACATCCACCGGGACGCCCTGGTGGGGGAGGACGGCACGGTGTACAAGGCCGTTACCACCATCGACGGGGTGAAAACCGCGCAGGTGATGCTGGTACTGGGCTCCAGTGAGGGGGGAGAGCACCCCAACTGGACGGAAAATCTGGCCCTGGCCGTCCGCATTCAGCAGAGCCTGGACCGGCTCTATCCCACCCTGGCCCGGCCCATGGCCCTGCGGGTGCCCCGGTACAACCAGCACATGACCAACGGCTCGCTGCTGGTGGAGGTGGGCTGTCACGGCAACACCCTTCAGGAGGCCCTGGCCGGGGCGCGGCTCTTCGCCCGCGCGGCGGGGCAGGTGCTCCTGGAGCTGAAGCAGGCCCCGGCCTCATAACGGCGCAAACGGTCCCCCTGGGGGCGGCGTATTTCTGCCGCTTCCCCAGGGGAACCGTTTTGTGTCAGGCCAATGTACCGGTCAGGGACCATTTGTTGGACCCGGTGATGGTCAGCTCCCGGAACTGCCCAATCAGCTCCGGCCCGCCGGTGAGGCGCACCAGCCGGTTGCCCGGCGTCCGGGCGGTGAGGCCCTTTTCGTCCGAGCCGTCCACCAGACAGCGCAGGGTCTTTCCCAGGTAGGCGGCGTGGCGTTCCTCGGAAATCTTGTCCTGGAGGGCCACCAGACGTTGGAAATTGGCCGCTTTTTCCTCCTTGGGCATGGGGTCCGGGAGGCTGGCGGCGGGAGTCCCCACACGAGGGGAGAACAGGAAGGTAAAGAGCGCGTCAAAGCGCACCTGCTCCACCAGCTGGAGGGTTTCCTCAAATTCCGCCGCCGTCTCCCCGGGGAAGCCCACAATAACGTCGGAGGTCAGGACGATATCGGGAATCAGCGCCCGCAGAGCGGCCACCTGCTCCAAGTAGCGCTCGCGGGTGTAGCGGCGGTTCATGGCCTCCAGCACCCGGGTGCTCCCCGACTGGAAGGGGAGGTGGAAATGGGGCGCCGCCTTGGGGCAGGCGGCCATGGTCTCAAAGAGCCGCTGGGAGGCGTCCTTGGGGTGGCTGGTCATGAAGCGCAGGAGAAAATCGCCGGGGATTTCACCGGCGGCCTGGAGCAGACCGGCAAAGTCGGCGCCGTCGTCCAGGTCCTTCCCGTAGGAGTTCACGTTCTGGCCCAGAAGGGTGATGTCTTTATACCCGGCTTCGGCCAGCTCCCGGATTTCGGCCAGCACAGCTTCTGGCCTCCGGCTGCGCTCCCGGCCCCGGACGTAGGGGACGATGCAGTAGGAGCAAAAATTGTTGCAGCCGTACATGATGGACACCCAGGCCTTGACGCCCCGCTGACGGACCAGAGGAATGCCCTCGGCAATGGAGCCGGGCTCGTCAGCCAGGTCGAACACCCGCCCCCGGCGGGTGAGCAGGCGGTAAAGCAGCTCCGGGAAGCGCCAGAGGGCGTGGGGGCCAAAGACCAGGTCCACCTGCCGGTAGGACTGCTTGATTTTTTCCGCTACATGGGGCTCCTGGGCCATACAGCCGCATACGCAGATAATCTGGCCGGGCTTTTGCCGCTTGGTGTGGACCAGCGCGCCCACGTTGCCCAGCACCCGCTGTTCGGCGTGCTCCCGGATGGCGCAGGTGTTGATGACGATAACGTCGGCCTGGGCCTCCTGGCTGGTGAAGGCATAGCCCATCGCGTCCAGGTAGCCCCGCAGGCGCTCGGAGTCGGCCTCGTTCTGCTGGCACCCGTAGGTGTCCACAAAGGCCAGGGGCTGTGTGCTCCGGGCGGCGCTGCGCTCGGCGATTTTTTCGCAAAATTCCCGCTGCCGGGCGATGGCCTCGGGGGGGATTCGGGTGGTTTCTCGATTCATGGCGGGTTCCTCCCTGTGAGTTTCATGGAGCATCATATCATCTTTTGCGGGAAAAGACAAGATGTCTGCCCAGAACCGGTTTTCTATGCAGCCACCGGCGGAAACGCGGCGGCGCGTTCAAAATTACCGCAATTTGCACACCATGGATTGGCAAAACTTCGGGCGCATAGAAACCCTTCGCGGGGCAAAGCTATGTTCGGATTCCCCAGTCCGACAAAACAAAAACAAGGAGATGCTTAACCATGTCTAGCTCTAATAACAATTCCAATCAGCCTGTCGTCCCCAGCGCCCGCGAGGCCCTCAATAAGTTCAAGATGGAGGCCGCTCAGGAAGTCGGCGTCAACCTGAATCAGGGCTACAACGGCAACCTGACCAGCCGCGAGGCCGGCTCCGTGGGCGGCCAGATGGTCAAGAAGATGATTGAAGCCTACGAGAACGGCATGAAGTAAGCTCCGCCGAAGCGGAATAAAGGATACAGGGGAGGGCGAAAGCCCTCCCTTTCCTTTTCAACTGCCGGTTGAACGCGGCCCGTATCGGTGCTATACTTGAGGCACAGCGGCGCAGGGCTCGGAAGCAGCCAGCTGCCGCCGCAGAAAGGATGATTTACCAATGGGCCTGTTTCTACATATCCTCCTGTTCCCCGGCGGGGAGCAGTCCGCCTGCGAGGCGGCCCTCCGGCAGGCGGCGGACCTCCAGGAGCTGGACATTCACCTGGACCAGTGCCGGTGGCACGGCTTCCCCAAGGGACCGGCCGCGCTGCTCAATGACGGCTGCTGCGGCTATGAGAGCTTGGCGGAGGAGCTCTCCGGCACAGCGCCCGGCCCGGTCATGGTGCTGTACATGTACGACGGCGACTACTGGGGCTACCTCTTCTACCAAAACGGCGCTGCGCTGGACCAATTTTCCTCCCTGCCCGATTATTTCGGGGAGGGCTCCCCGCCCGACTGTCCGGGAAACGCGGAGCTGCTGGCCAAACTATTCGGCGTCCCGGCGGACAGCATCGCCCCCTACGTGCGCCCCTGGCGGGAGGAAGCCATGGGCGGCTTTGCCCGGCAGGGGGACCAGTTTGAGATTGGCGACTGCTGGCAGCTGGCCGATTTTCTGGAGGCGCTGGGCTTTTCCTACGACCAGCTCTGCCCGCCGGAGCTGGAGCTGGAGCGGGATCTGACCCCCGACGAGGAAGCCGCCCCCATTATGCAGGTCCAAACGGTCCAGCCAATCCAGGAGGCCCCCCGCCAGCAGGAGACCGCGCCCATTGATTCCACGGAGGTGCTCCCCAACGCCCTGACCAGCCAGACCTATGCCCTGTCTCGGGCGGAGGAAGTGCTGGACATAGCGCCGGAGGCGGTGGAGCTGGTTCGGAGCATGGACTGTGAGCACGCCATCCCGCTGCTCACCGCCGCCATACAGGCCAACCCGGACCGGGCGGGACTGTACGTACTCCGCTCCTTTTGCTGGAACCAGCTGGAGGGGAGAATGTCGGGCCTGAGCCGCAAGCCCGACATGGACCGGGACATGACCCGTCTGCTGGAGCTGGAGCCCGATAATGTGATGGCCCTGCGGGCCCGGTGCCCCACTGCGGGGACCACCAGCCGCTACCGCCGCCATATCCAGGACCTGACCCGGCTCATGGACCTGGACCCGGAGTATCAGGATGTCTATCAGGTGTCCCTGGCCTACCGCCGCCACTGGGTGGGCGATGATGTGGGGGCGCGGGCCGACCTCCAGGCGGTCCTGGACCGGGGCGGGCCCTGGTCGGTGGATTTGGTCTATCTCTGCGGTGAGCTGGGCCTCCCCGGTTTTTAAGGCCCCCGGCCTGTGCCGCCCATTTCGGCCTTGACTTGGAGTGGGCTCCAGGGTGTATCATGGACGCATCACATCAAGACAGGAGGCAGGCACCATGGTAAAGCAGACAGCAGGCCGGGACCAGCTGGGCGGGTTCGCCCCCAAGTTCGCCGAACTGAACGACGACGTACTCTTTGGAGAAATCTGGTCCCGTGAGGGGGCGCTCTCTCTAAAAATGCGCTCCATCCTCACCATATCCGCGCTGGTGAGCAAGGGCATGATTGACAGCTCCTTCCAATTTCACCTGACCAGCGCCAAAAAGAACGGCGTCACCCGGGACGAGATGGCGGAAATCCTCACCCATCTGGCCTTTTATGCGGGCTGGCCCAACGCCTGGGCGGCATTTCGGGCGGCGGTAGAGGTCTACCAGGGGGACAGCGGCGGGGACGGCGGCTTATTCGGTCTGGGGGAGCCCAACGAGGCCTATGCCCAGTATTTTACCGGCAGCAGCTACCTGAACCCCCTCACCGACCCCGGTCAGACCCTGTTCCTGGCCAATGTCACCTTTGAGCCGGGGTGCCGGAACAACTGGCACATACACAGCGCCAGCCAGGGCGGCGGACAGCTATTGCTGTGTACCAACGGCCGGGGCTGGTACCAGGCGTGGGGCCAGGAGGCTCAGGCGCTGCTCCCCGGTCAGGTGGTGTACATACCCGCCGGAGTCAAGCACTGGCACGGCGCGGCCAAAGACAGCTGGTTCTCCCATGTGGCTTTCGAGGCCCCCGGCGTGGGGTGCTCCAACCAATGGCTGGAGCCGGTGGAGGACGCCCTGTACCAGCGCCTCCCCTGAGGCGCCGGCCGGACAGAAGGGCAGTCCGCCTAAACGTATCACATGCAACCGGTCCTGAACTGGCGCAGCTCCGCCGGTTCGGGGCCGGTTTTTGCGGAATTTTCCAAAGCCGGGAGGATATTTTCTCCCAATATCCTCCAAAAAGGTGTTGTCAAAAGGGTGGGTTTCGTGTATAATTTGGAACCAACCGGGAAATGGAGCAAGCGGTGATTTCAGAAGGAAGTGGTTATTTTGGATGACACCAAAATGCGAATCCTTTCCGCTGTGATAAAGGCCGTGCGTCAATATGGCCTGGAGGGTGTGCGCGTTCAGAACGTCAGCGAGCTGGCGGGGGTTTCCCCTGGCGCACTGTACCGCTACTTTGACGGCAAGGAGCAACTGCTTTTGGAATGCTTCCTCTATGTGGACCGGCAGGCGGCGGAGATTTTTGAGTACCTGCAAGTTGACCCTCAGACCATACGCGCCGACCCCATGGGGGCGGTCAAGAGGCTCTGGCTGCCCTACTTCCGATTTTGGACCTCCCACCCGGACGAGACGGTTTTTTACTACCGCTTTCGGGACAGCGCATTTTTTCCCAAATATGACAAGACGCGGGATTTTACCTATTTCAAAACCTTCGCCGGAATGGTGCAGGATTTCAAGCGGGTGTTCCCCTGCCTGGACTGGATGAATCAGGATTTGCTGCGGCTGCATGTGCTCACCTCAACGGTGATGTACGCCAGATATGTGGTAGAAGGCGTCCTCCCCAACAGCCAGGAGACGGAGGATACCATATTTCAGCTGCTGGCCACCGGCTTGAGCGGCTACATGAGGCCGGGGCAGACCTGAACAGGCCCCAGCGAGACGCCCGCCGCCTGGGGGAGGGCGGCTCAGGAGCGGTGTGTGAACGATGATTCCGGCCATGAAACACCTCGGTTCCATTTGAGGTATTTTTTCTTCCAGGCCAGTAAATAAACATTTATTTATTCTGCGGGCTGGATTCCGGTGCCGGTGTGGAGGACGCCCGACGTTGATGGTAAGGAGTGTCATAATGGAAAAGATTTTAGTCGTGGATGACAGCGCCGTGCAGGCCGCCCAGCTGAAGGAAATTTTGGATGACGCCTATGATATCACCACCGCGCACACCGCCGAGGACGGACTGCGCCTGGCCAGCAGCGAGGCCTTTTCGCTGATCCTGCTGGACGTGGTGATGCCGGGGATGGACGGCTTCACACTGCTGAAAAGATTGCAGGAGGAAATCGTCACCCAGAGCGTCCCGGTCATCCTGATTACCAGCCTTTCCGACGTGACACACGAACAGCGGGGGCTGATTATGGGGGCCGTCGATTACATCACAAAGCCCTTCAACGCGGCCATCGTCAAGGCCCGAGTGAACACCCATGTAAAGCTCTACCGCTACCGCAGGCAGGCGGAGCAGCAGTCCATGACCGACCAGCTGACCGGGATTGCCAACCGCCGCCGCTATGAGAGCTACAGCCGCAAGAAGTGGAAAGAGGCCATCCGCCTGGGCGCGCCCTTTTCCATCTTTATGTTCGATATCGACCGCTTCAAGGTGTACAACGACACCTTCGGCCACCCCGCCGGAGATAAGGTGATTACCGCCGTGGCCCAGACAGCGGCCTCCCACTTGCAGCGCAGCACGGACTTTTTCGCCCGCTACGGCGGGGAGGAATTTGTTGCCTTCTCCCTGGGGGACAGCGCCGAGCAGATTTTTGGCCACCTGAAAAAAATCCGTCAGGCAGTGGAAGACCTCCATATTCCCCACGACCCGACGGTGGCCCAGTGGGTCACCGTCAGCATCGGCGGGGTTACCCTCATTCCAAAAGCGGACAGCTCCTTCGATTCCTACTTAAAAATTGCGGATACCATGCTGTACGACGCAAAAAAACACGGCCGCAATCAGGTAGTCTGGGCAGACGAGCGGATGAAGCAGCTCTGGGAAACGTGAGGCTGAGGGCGCGGAACCGGAGACGGCGCCAGAGTTGCCCAATTTGCAAAGGGGGAATGCGGTTTCCTGCGGCTTTCCGCCCCCAAAGCAGTCCAAAACGGGTGCGGTCAAGAACCGGGTATGCGAAAAAAGAGACACACCAAAACGTGTCTCTTTTTCTGCATTAACCTACACCAAATTGGTTTAAGCCATCCGGAAAATTCGATAAAACGTCAAGAAATGTCAGGCCGTATATCTGACATATGGTTTCTTAAAGAATCAGAGCCGTTTTATTTCTTTGCCAACAGGTCTGCATAGCGCTGGCGGTCGGATTCGGGAATTTTGAGTACTGCCATTGCCTGCTCCAGAGGAAGACCCAAAGTGCCCATCAGGTTCTTCAGAGCAGCAAAGGTGGCTTCCATAGCGCCCTCTGCGCGGCCCTCTGCACGACCCTCTGCGCGACCCTCTGCGCGGCCCCGCTCTATCCCCT
>CAJUDT010000018.1 GCA_910585415.1 uncultured Flavonifractor sp. | reverse complement strand
GTAACCCGCCGGAGGCGGGACCAGAAAACGAACACCACCAGAGTACCGAGGAAGAAGCAAAGGGGAACATCCAGCAACCAACGAAAGCCGCACCCCCCTTCAGCAAGGAGTGAGTAAAGTGTTCCGCAGCCTCCACATGAAACTGATGTTAATCATGACGTTATTGATTGTCGCGCTAATGACGGTTGTGGGCGCATTTCTCATCAATTCAGTGGTAAATTATTATATTCAGGATTTTTACACCCAGATGTCCGAGGCCTTTGGGGACCCGGATTTCTGGGCGGACCTGCAAACCCCCGCCGACGGCGAGGAGGACGGCGCGGCCAGCATCGAACGGATTCTGCGCACCTATAACAGCGCCCTGGGCGTCAACGACCGCAGCCGGAAATATTTCGTCCTGGACGGTGCCGACGGCCATTTCCTCACCGGCTCCGACCCACAGGAGCCCGGCAGCGAGGTCCCCTTGACCCGCAACCTCAGCATGGCCCTCAACGGCATCCAGGGGGACGCAAGCGACCCCTCCGCCGCCTTTATGGATGTGGCCGTCCCCGTCCAGCGGGGGGAGGGGCGCTACATTGTCTACATCCGGGACGACCGCTCCACCGTCCAGGCCCTGAACAACGAGCTGATTACCCTCATTCTGGAGGCCCTGCTTTTCGGCCTCATCATCTCGGTCCTCCTGTCCTTCCTCCTGTCCAAGACCCTCATCACCCCCATTGAGCGCCTCACCGAGGGGGCGGAGCGGGTGGCCGACGGGAACTTCTCCAAAAAAATCGAAGTGGGCTCCCGTGACGAAATCGGCGTACTCACCGGCACCTTTAACGATATGGCCCTCCAGCTCAAGACCACCCTGGAGGAAGTGGAGAACGAGCGCAACAAGCTGGGCACCCTCTTCCTCCACATGACCGACGGCGTGGTGGCCTTTTCCCGAGACGGGGCGGTCATCCAGTCCAACCCCGCCGCGGAGCAGCTCCTGGGCCGGGCCGTCCCCATCGGCGGCAGCGAGGATTATGACACCCTCTTTGCCGACATCGCCCCCCTCCAGGGGGTCCTGGCGGTGGAGCAGCCGGGCTATCTGGACGGCATCCGGGAGACTGGCGGGAAAATCCTGGAGCTCCTCCTGACCCCCTTCAATCAGGAGCGCCTGGGCGGCGTTCTGGTGGTCATTCACGACGTCACCGCCCAGCGCAAGACCGAGGACATGCGCCGGGAGTTCGTGGCCAACGTCTCCCACGAACTGCGCACCCCTCTGACCAACATCCGCTCCTACGCGGAGACCCTCACCGGCAACGCCGGGGAGCTCCCTTTGGAGATGGAACAGAAATTTCTGGGGGTCATCCTCAACGAGTCCGACCGCATGACCCATATCGTACAGGACCTGCTCACCCTCTCCCGGTTCGACTCCGGGCGCAGCGAACTGAAGCTGGCCCCCTTCCCCTTCGGGGACGCGGTACAGGACGTATACAACGCCATCCTGATGGAGGCCCAGCGCCACGGCCACACCGTGGAGCTCCAGCGGGCCGAAGCCATCCCCGAAATCCTCGGCGACCGGGAGCGGGTCCTTCAGGTCATGATGAACGTGGTGTCCAACGCCATCAAGTACACCCCCGACGGGGGGCGCATCCGCATTTCCGCCGGGAAGCGGGGCCCCTGGGTGTGGATGGAGGTGGAGGACAACGGCATCGGCATCCCCCAGGAGGACCGGGGCCGCATTTTTGAGCGCTTCTACCGGGTGGACAAGGCCCGCTCCCGGGAGTCCGGGGGCACCGGTCTGGGCCTGTCCATCGCCAAGGAGATTGTGGACCGGCACGAGGGCGCCTTGGAGCTGGTGGACCGGCCTGGGCCGGGGCTCACCGTCCGGCTGGCCCTGAAGGTGGAGGGACCCCGCCATGGAAGGAGCTAACCGCCGCCCCCGCCGCCGGAGACGGCGGACCGCCGAGCGGCTGAAAAGCCTGCTCATTGCCGTCCTCTCCCTGTCGGCTCTGTACCTCTGCGCCCGAACGGGGCTATATGGGGATTTGGCCGGGGTGTGGGGGGGCCTGCTGCTGCCGGAGCAGGAGAGCCCCATCCCCCTGGGCAGCGCCGGGGACAGCCGGCCGGAGCTGATTCCTGTGCGCATCACCGTGCGCAGCGGCCCCTCTGGGCGCTTTGCGGCCCAGTATGACCAGGCCCTCACCGACGAGGTATATGCCGCCCTGCGGGGCCTTCTGGCCGAGGCCCTGGCCAGCGCCCGTCCCCCCCGGCAGATGACCGAGGCCCACTGGCGGCAGGCCCTGGGCCGGGAGGGCGTGTGCTTCGACTTTGGGGGGCAGGCCCCCCTGGACGCCCTGTGCGTCTGGCTGGGGGAGGGCAGCAGGAACGACGCCCTCACCGGGGACGTGCGGCGGCTCCTGGTGGTCCGGGACAACGTGGGAGACGGCGCGCTGCTCTGCTTCCGGGACGAGACGGACGGGACCTATTACGCCTGTGAGACGGCCCTGACCTACCGGGGGCGCATGGCCGAGAGCCTGGAGCCCTACGAGGGCAGCGGACCCGCCTTTGTCTTTGAGCTGGAGGACAGCGGGGGGGCTTATCAGGCCCTGGACCCCTATGTGCTGCTGTCCGCTACCCCTCTGAGCCCCCGCATCTACGAGGCCAGCAATCCCCTCTTGGAGGCGGAGGCCCTGGACCGGGTCCAGCGGGCCCTCTCCTTCCGGCCCCAGAGCGACGCGGGCTATCAGGTACAGGGGGGCCTCCGCTACCGGGAGGGCAAGGAGACCTTGGAGGTGCTGGACCGGGGAGTGATTGCCTATCACGCCTCGGAGCCCTCCGCCTCCCGGTACAGTCTGGGGGAGGGCCCTTCTCCGGGGCGCACGGCCTGCATTGAGGCCGCGTGGCGTCTGGCGGAGGCCACCCTCGGGAATCTGAGCGGGGCGGGCCGTCTCTGCCTGCTGGAGGCCCGGGAGACGGCCAGCGGCGCGGTGGTCCGGCTGGGGTACACCCTGGACGGCGCGGCGGTGGCCCTCCCCAACGGGGCCGCAGCGGCCCAGGTGGTGATTCAGGAGGGGTATATCACCGGCTATACCCTGCAATTCCGCCGCTATGAGGACACCGGCGAGCGCAGTTTGGTCCTCCGGGAGCTTCAAGCCGCCGCCGCCCTGGAGGTACAGGCTCCCGGCGGGGAGCTGGCCCTGTGTTATATTGACAGCGGCGGCATGAGCTTGGAGGCCGGCTGGGTGGCCGGGTAGACGCTATGGAATGGTCAAAAATCAAAAACATTGTGATTTTAATCCTGCTCTGTGTCAACGGGGCCCTTCTGGGCCTGCTGATTCCCCGGGAGCGGCAGCAGGCCCTTTTTGCCGCCGAGACGTGGAGCGGCGCGGTGTCCGCCCTGGAGCGGGGGGGCATCACCTTCGCGGCGGATTCTCCCCCTCTGGACATGGCCCTCACCCCCCTGTCGGTGACCCGGGACCGGAGGGGGGAGCAGGCCGCCGCCGAGGCCCTGCTGGGCCCCCTACAGGAGGACCCGGACAGCAGCCCGGTGCGCACCCTGTACACCGGCCCAGGGGGCACGGCAGAGTTTACCATGGCGGGAGAATGCGCCATCCGCCCGGCGGAGGGGGTCCGCACTCTGGAGGGGTCCCGCCGGGACGAGGCCGGGCGGGACTGCCTGCTCCAGCTGGGCTTCACCGGCCGGCTTCTGGAGGAACGGACGGAGCCCCTCCCCGATGGCGGGGAACGCCACACTCTGACCTACTGCCAGGAGTGGGAGGGCGTCCCCATATTTTCCTGCCAAATCCAGGTGGTGTGGCAGGGGGAGCAGCTCCTGTCCATCCAGGGGGAGCGTCTGACGGGGACCGCCGTGCCGGGCGGCGGGGAGGTCCTGTCCACCGCCGGGGCGCTGGTGCGCTTTCTGGCGGGACTCAATCAAGCCGGGGCCCTGTGTACCCGCATTGACGCCATGACCGCCGGATACCTCATCACCGAGCCCCGCCCCGTCCAGCTCACCCCCGTGTGGTCCATCGAGACGGATAACGGCGTCTATTACCTGAACGCCCTGGACGGCGCCCTGCTGACCCTGGAGTGAGCCTCACCCGCTCTCGCCGTAGAGGTCGTGGTTGACCTGCGCCGCGTAGTGGCTGTCGATGGTCACGGGTGCGTTGAAGAGCACGGTCAAAAGATACTGTTTCATGTTCCGCACCTGGGTGGTGTTTTCCTGAAGGCAGTCAAACACAAAACGGATATGCTCCGGTCCCAGCTTCAATAGCCGGGACCGGATGACTGTCTGAGGAAACTCACACCCCGCCGCCCGAAGGGTGGCCTTCCTGGAGCACACCGCCTCCACCATGAGCTCCACCATCTCATCCAGCCGCCCGGCGTCGTAGGGCCGTCCGGCCACGAAGTCCTCGTACCGGATGTTCTCCCGAATGTGCTCCCGCCAGGTATCCAGCTCGTTTTGACTCACGGCATCTCTCCGCGTTCTCTTCCATTCCTTCCTTTCCCGCGGCTCTGCCGCGTTCTTGTGCGCCTGTACCGCGTCCCCCCGCGCCTCTGCCGGTTTGGAGGGGGAGGAAGGGGAAGGAATGACGTCTGTGTTTTGTGGATCTGTTTTTTTGTTGGATTGATTCTTTAATTGCGTGGGATTCTCCCATGCGGGATTTCCCGACGCAGGCTTCACCGGCGCGGGAGATTCAAAAAAAACAGGCGCTTCCCGGATAACGTACACCGCGCCGCCCCAGCATCCCAGCTTATCCCGCTCCCGGGAGCGCGTCACATACCCGGCCCGCTCCAGCTCAACCACCGCTGAACGAATGGCGTCCTTGCCCTCCGCGTTGATGCTGGCCAGCCCCGCTAGGGTATAATCCCAATCCTCCGGCAGACTCAGCATCTGGGACAGCAGCCCCTTGGCCTTCAAGGACAGGGACTTATCCCGCAGATGGAGATTGGCCATAACGGTAAAATTACCGGTGCGCTCCAAACGAAATACTGCCATAACAATCGCGCTCCTTCTCCGATTCCCGCACATCTCCGGCCCGCATACCGGGCCGTTTCGTGCTCTTACCTCTTACCGGGAAGGGCTTTTTTGTTGCTCATAGGCGTACAACTTTTCGGAAGGCTTCTCCTAATCTTGAGAAAAATTCCCCCTTTTCCTCCCTTTTTTGCGATTTTCCTCGACCAAAGGGGAACGGTGTGGTATACTGGGACAAAAGGAGGGCTCAACATGTACTTTTTGATTGACTTTGAGAATGTACGCAACGCAGGAATGCAGGGAAGCGAATACCTCCAGCCCGCCGACCATGTCATTGTGTTTTACAGCGCCGCCGCCTCCGGGATGGAGCAGCGCCATTTGAACAACATCCAGGCCTCCGGCTGCGGCTTTGAGACGTACAAGCTGCGCCGTCAGGGAAAAAACGGTCTGGATTTTTATATCGCCACCAAGGTAGGGGAGCTTTTCGGCGCAAACCGCTGCCAAAGCGCGGTATTGGTCAGCAACGACGCCGGGTTCAAGGCCATACGGGAGTTTTGGCAGGAGTGCTCCGGGACCAAGAACCGGGTGGCCCTCAGCAGCAGCATCGAAAACGGCATCATCTCCGTCAACGAGGTCAGCGAGCGCGCCACCCGCATCCGCGCCCACCGGAAGACCATGGACATCGGGCACTTCTACGCCGCCTACCGGGAGCGGGAAGAGCTTCTCACCCTGCTGCGGAAGGCCTTCTCGGGCACCGCCTACACCAGCCGCCTGCGGGAGATTGAGGAAATCCTAAAACCCGGCGCCACCCGCAAGGTCCTCTACCTGGACTCCCTGCGCCGCTTTGGCCGCCAGGGCGGCCAGGAGGTCTACCGCATCCTGAAAACCTGCGCCACCGGCTAGGCCGCAAAGGACCGCTCCAACCAAAAGCGCCCCGCTGGGGTTCAGCGGGGCGGCGAAAAAAAGGACCCTGAATTTCGGAATCCCTACAACTCCTTTTACGCGTTTTCTCCCTTTCCAGAGCGCATATCCGCCAAGGTCTTTTTAGAACCTCCCCCCAATTTATTCCACCCAATCCCCCCAATAAACGAAACGCAAAATAGCCCCCTTTCACGCAGCGGGAGGCAAATTCCATGATAATACAGAGGGTGTAAATACGCTCAATCTACCCACTTGCGGGGCGGGAATACCCTCAATCGGCCTGGACTCCCGCCGTCAAGGGAAAGAAAAAAAGATACAGCATGACATACATCACACCGTATCTCAAAGCCCTGTATTTTCCGCTGTTACAAGGTTTTCTCATACCGCCCTCACACCCAGAGCGGCTTGTTTCCTGTTAAATGTCGAGGCCCAGCTTTTCGGCAATTTCCATTGGAGACAGGCCGGACTCCTTTGCCTTAGCCATCACGGTTTTCATGGTAACTGGATGCAGGAGTCTCTGCATTTGTTCCTTCATAACTTCGATCTCCGCCTCTTTCTTCTCAATTTTTTCCCTGAGAATCGCGGCGCGCTCTTCATTTGTTTTGCGTCCAGGCATAGTAAAAAACCTCCATAAAATGATGCTTTAACTATAAAACAACTGTGCACGAATGTCAATCATTTACGGCCAGATTGTCGGGCAAAATTTATAGTTTTTTCGATTTTTCCCCTTTATTTCCCAGTTCTTGGTTTTTTATACATCTCCAGCAAAAGCAATTTCTGTGCCAAACTGCCGAAAATCTCCCTCCACCGGCGATTTTTCAAGCGGACCTACCTGCTCCCGCCCCAGCGCCTCCCCTCCGCGTGCGCAGGCCGTTCCCCCCAGCTCCTGCAAAACCGCCGGTCAATTTCTCACCCAGACGGTCCCCGCCTCCCAGTCTCCGCAGGCCGCACACGAAAAGAACCCCCGCCGGACCCATCCAGTCCAGCGGGGTTTTGGGATTATTTGGTGCCGAAAATCCGGTCCCCCGCGTCGCCCAGGCCGGGGACAATGTAGCTGTGATCGTTGAGCCCCTGGTCCAGGGCGGCGCAGTAGATGTCCACGTCCGGGTGGTCGTGCTGGACCCGCTCAATCCCGGCGGGGGCGGCGATGATGTTCATGAGCTTGATATGCCGGACCTCATAGTTCTTAATGAACTGAATGGCTGCGGAGGCAGAGCCGCCGGTAGCCAGCATGGGGTCCAGAATTATGACGTCCCGCTCGGCAATATCGCTGGGCATTTTGCAGTAATACTCCACCGGCTCCAGGGTCTCCGGGTCCCGATAGAGGCCGATGTGCCCCACCTTCACCGAGGGGAGCAGGGTGAGAATCCCGTCCACCATACCCAGGCCCGCCCGGAGGATGGGCACGATGGCCAGCTTTTTGCCCGAAATGCTCTTAAACTTGGCGGTGGTGATGGGGGTGGTAACCTCCACATCCTCCAGGGGGAGGTCCCGGGTGGCCTCATAACACATGAGGGTGGCCACCTCGGAGACGACCTGCCGGAAATCCTTGACGCCGGTGTTCACGTCCCGGAGGATGGTGAGCTTGTGTTGGAGCAGCGGGTGGTCTAAAATGTGTACCTTTTCCATGTTCATGGCGTAATTCCCCTTTGCTTTTGTAGTTCCAGCCGCTCCCGTTCCGCCTGGGAGAGCCGGTGATAGTCGGGCGTGAGCCCTGCGGCATCGGTGAGCCGTCCGGCCCGAGCCAGCTCCAGGGCCTCCCGCGCCACGCCCCACGCGCTCTGAAACCGCAGGTGAGGCGGGGCAAGGCGCAGGTCCAGCCCCAGCTCCTTGAGCTCAGTATAACACAAAACCGCGCCGTCTCCAACTAAAATCTGCGGCTTTTGGCTGTTTTTCAGCTCTTCCCCCAGATCGGCCAAAGAGATGGCCCGGTCGGGGCACAGCCGGAGCAGGCCCTCCCCGGTCCCCTGGAAGCGGGCGTTGTACACCTGCTGCCGCCGGGCGTCCATGACGGCGCAGATTTCCACCCCCGTATGGGCCAGGGGCCAGGCCATGGAGGCCAAGGTGGAGCAGGCGGCGCAGGGCTTCTCCACCCCCCAGGCCAGCCCCTTGGCCGCAGCCACCCCGATGCGAATGCCGGTAAAGGACCCCGGCCCGGCGGCTACGGCGATGACGTCCACCTCCTGCAGGGTATGCCCGGCATTCTTCAGCAGGTCCCGCACCATGGGCATGAGGGTGCGGGAGTGGGTGAGGCCGCTGTTCTGGCCGGACTGGGCCAACAGGGCATCGTCCCGGCAGAAAGCCGCCGAACAGGCGGCGGCAGAGGACTCCAGCGCTAACAGATTCATCCTGCTCTCCCCCTCGTCACGGTAATAACGCGCTGGGTGTCCTGTGCTCCCCGGCGAATGTCCACCCGGAGGGCGTCCCCCTCCAGGGCCCCGGCGATATTCTCGCTCCACTCCACGGCGCAGACCCCGCCCCGGTCCAAGTAGTCCTCCCAGCCGATGTCGAAGAGCTCCCCGGCGGAGCCCAAACGGTACATGTCGAAGTGGAACAGGGGGAGCCGTCCCCCCTCGTACTCGTTGACGATGGTAAAGGTGGGACTGGTGACCCGCTCAGGGCAGTCCAGCCCCCGGGCCATGCCCCGGACGAAGGCGGTTTTCCCCGCCCCCAGGTCCCCGGTAAAGGCCACCACGGCCCCCGGCTCCAGCCCAGCGGCCAGGGCCGCGCCCACGTCCTCCGTCTCCTGGGGATTGTTTGTGATATATTCCATACGGCACCTCAAACAGCTCAAATAAAAATTAACTTAATTATTGTACCACACCCGTTTACCAAATGCAAAAAAGATGTTATACTCAGCTTGGCAAAAAAGTCCCGAAGGACTTTTTCACCAAGCTGAGGAAAATTTCAATACTTGTTTCACAAGTATTGAAATTTTGTGATTCCGACGCGAAAGAAAACCCTGACGGTTTTCTTTCACACTATCTTTCCCTCCGAAACCTTCGGTCTAAGCGTTTTTTGAGCCTTGGACTTTTCCATGAACCAAAACGTATCAACAAGAACTGCGGTATTCCTACCAAAGAAGGGAGGCGGCCTGGTGTCCTGGCTGTCTGATTCAATTCGAGCGTTTCTCCGCAAGGGGGACCTGCTGCTGTTGTTCCTGTGCCTGACCGCCAGCGGGTTCGGCCTGGTGCTGATTTACAGCGGCACCCGCTATCTGGATTCCAACCGGAATCTATATGTACAATGCGCCGCCATTTTCCTGGGGGTGCTGGTCTATATCTTCCTGTCCTCGGTGGACATCGAGCTGTTTACCCAGCGGACCTGGAAGCTGATGCTCTTTTTCAATGTCGTTTTCAACCTTCTGGTGCGTACCCCTTTGAAGGTGGAGAGCAACTCCGGCAACGACAGCTGGATACACATACCCGGCTTTCCGGTGAACCTCCAGCCCGGCGAGATTGTCAAGCTCTCCTTTGTGCTCCTGCTGGCCTGGCAGATGGCCCGGCTCCAGGAGAAGGGCATCAGCCGCCCCGGGGCGGTCATGCAGATTGCCGGACACACCCTGTTCATGTTCGCCCTGCTGGCCTGGGCCTCGGGGGATTTCGGCATGGGACTGACCTACCTGCTGATTTTCGTGGTCATGGCCTGGGCGGGTGGGGTCAAAAAGCGCTGGTTCCTGCTGGGGGCCTCTGTGTGCGTGGTGGGCATTGCACTTCTCTGGCCCCGCATCTCCGACATGTACTTTGCCCGGCGGATTACGGTGGTCATCGACCACATCACCGGCAACCCGGACACCCTCTACAACCAGACCCAGGGCATGGGCTGGCAGCAGACCCGCAGTATCCTGGCCATCGGCAGCGGCGGCCTCTTCGGCCAGGGCTGGTGCAAGGGCATCCAGACCCAGAGCCAGTTCGACACCAGCCTCCCCGCCCGGTACACCGACGAGATTTTCGCCGTCTGCGGGGAGGAATTTGGGCTGGTGGGGTGCGCGGTGCTGCTGCTGCTGCTGGCGTGCATCATTCTCCGGTGCGTGTGGGTGGCCCGGCGGGCCTGCTCCCCCCAGAGCGCCCTGATCGCCATGGGGTATGCCGGAATGCTTCTGGCCCAGGTGGGGGTCAACGTGGGCATGTGCCTGTATGTGTTCCCGGTGGTGGGGCTGACCCTCCCCTTCATCAGCGCCGGTGGGTCCTCCATCATCACCATGTACGCCGCCATGGGCCTTGTCTCCAGCATCAAAATGCGCTCCCTCCCCAGCTGGCTGCGGGACCGGAGCCAGATATAGAGGCAAACACCAGGGGGGACCGAAACCGGTCCCCCCTGGTGCTGTTCCCATACAGCCTGTGCCCCGTCACCGGGCGGAGCACTGGAGATAGCAGCGGACTTGGCAGCGGGAACGAAGCTCTTTTTGGTTCTTTTTCTCTCGAGAAAAAGAACCTACTCCGCCGGGTCCTCGGGGACCAGCTCTCCGGTGACGCAGAAGATGGCCCAGCGGGCGATGTTCACCCCGTGGTCGGCGATGCGCTCCAGGTATTTGGCAATGATGGCCAAATCAATGGCCCGGTCCCCGGCGCCGCTCTGGGCGGCGATGCGTCCGGCCAGCTCCCCCTTCACCTGGGCAAAGAGGGCGTCCACCTCATCATCCTGGGCGATGACCCCCCGGGCGGCCTCCGCGTCCCGCTCCACGTAGGCGGAGATGGCCCCCTTGACCATAACCGCCGCCTTGCGGCTCATGGTGCAGATGTCCTCCAGAGTCTCCCCCTGCTGTTTCTGCTGGAGCAGGAGGGAAATCTCCGCGATATTGGCGCACTGGTCCCCGATGCGGCGCAGGTCGGTGACCATTTTCAGCGCCGCCGAGATGGTCCGCAGGTCCCGGGCCACCGGCTGCTGCCGGAGCAGCAGGCGCAGGCAGTGGTCCTCAATGTCCCGCTCCATGCGGTCCATGCTCCGGGTGGCCTCGATGGCGGAGAGGGCCCGCTGCCGGTCCCCGTCGGAGAAGGAGGCGGTCACCACGTCAATGGCGTCCTCGGCGGCGGCGGACATATCCATCAGCCCGGCATTGAGCTCCAGAAGCTCCGCGTCAAAGGTTTTGCGCATTACCCGAACCTCCCTGTAATATAATCCTCGGTGCGTTTGTCTCTGGGCAGGGAAAAGAGCTGGGTGGTGTCCCCGAACTCAATGAGCTCCCCCAGCAGGAAGAAGGCGCACTTGTCGGAAATCCGTGCGGCCTGCTGCATGTTGTGGGTGACGGTGACGATGGTATAGCGCTCCTTGAGCTCACTGATGAGCTCTTCGATTTTAGAGGTGGAGATGGGGTCCAGGGCGCTGGTGGCCTCGTCCATCAGGAGTACGTCGGGCTCCACGGCCAGGGCCCGGGCGATGCAGAGCCGCTGCTGCTGCCCGCCGGAGAGGGCCAGGGCGGGCTTTTTGAGCCGGTCCCGGACCTCCTCCCAGAGCGCCGCCCCCCGAAGGGAGCCCTCCACAATGCCATCCAGCCTGCCCCGGTCCCGGACGCCGTGGGTGCGGGGGCCGTAGGCCACGTTGTCGTAGATGCTCATGGGAAAGGGGTTGGGCTTTTGAAAGACCATGCCAATCTGCTTTCTCAGCCAGGTCACGTCCACCGACGGGTCATAGAGCTCCCTGCCCCGGTAGCGGACGCTTCCGGTCACCCGCACGCCGGGTATCAGGTCGTTCATCCGGTCCAGGGTTTTCAAAAAGGTGGACTTGCCGCAGCCGGAGGGCCCGATGAGGGCGGTCACCTGCCGCTCCGGCAGGTCCAGGGAGACATGCTTTAAGGTCGGGCTGCCGGGGGCGTACCAGAGGCACAAATCCCGGACCTGAAGGACCGTTTCCTCACTCACGTCTCTCCCCTCCCCTCTGCCGTATGCTCCGCCCGGCCAGCCGGGCCGCTCCGTTCAGCACCAGGGTCAGCCCCAGCAGCAGCACCGCGATGGCGAAGGCGGTGTCAAAATCCGCCCGCTCCTTGGCGTAGACGTACAGGGCCACGGTGAGGGTGGCCCCGGAGCTCCGGGAAAAATTCTCCCAGGAGGCGAACACATGGTTGAGGGACATCCCCATGCCTGCGGTAAAGAGCAGCGCGGCGGACTCCCCCACCACCCGTCCCACCGCCAGGATGCAGCCGGTGACGATACCGTCGGCGGCGGCGGGGAGGACCACCGTGCGAATCATCCGCCACTTGCCGCTGCCCAGGCCCAGGGCCCCCTCCCGGTAGGACTGGGGGACGGTTTTCAAGCTCTCCTGGGTGGTCCGCAGGACGGTGGGGAAGGTCATGACCGCCAGAGTCAGGGACCCGGCCAGCAGGGAGGCCTGGAGCCCCCACAGCTGGCAGAACACCAGCATACCCACCAGCCCGTACAGAATGGAGGGAATCCCCGCCAATGTTCCGGCGGCGAACTCGATGGCCCCGGCCAGACGGCGGCTGGGGGCGTACTCGGTGAGGTAGACCGCCGCCCCCACCCCCAGGGGGAGCACCAGCGCCAGGGATACCCCCACCACATAGAGGGTGTTGCCCAGGTTGGGCCAGATGCCCCGGGTATCCCGGAGGACACTGGTCTGGGTGGTCAGCAGCTCCCAGGTCAGATGGGGCAGGCCCCGGAAGAGCACATACCCGGCCACCGCCGCCAGCAGGGCCGCCACCAGCCCTCCGCTGAGCCAGAGCATCCCCCGCAGCAGGCCGTCGCGCATCCTCCGCCGTGCGGAATGGGGAACCATCGCCGTCACCTCCCTTTGAGCAGGGCGGCAAGCGCCCCGTTGATGAGCAGAATGAATACAAAGAGCACCAGGGCAATGGAGAACAGGGCCTCCCGCTGGAGCCCGGCGGCGTAGGCCATCTCCCCGGCCACGGCGGTGGTGAGGAAGCGCACGCTCCGAAACAGCCCCGGCATATTCGCCCCGTTGCCCGCCACCATGAGCACCGCCATAGCCTCCCCCAAGGCCCGGCCCACCCCCAGAATCACCGCCGCCGCCACGCCGCTGGAGGCCGCCGGGAGGCTCACCCGGAACACCGTCTCAATCTCCGTGGCCCCCAGGGCCAGGCTGGCCGCCTCATACTCCGGCGGCACCGCCCGAAGGGCCGTCTCCGCCACGCGGATGACCGAGGGGAGCAGCATCACCGCCAGCACCACAATGGCCGCGAAGAGGCTGGCCCCGTCGGGCAGGCGGAACCACCTCCGCACCGCAGGCACCAGCACCAGCATCCCCACCAGCCCATACACCACCGACGGAATCCCGGCCAGGACCTCCACCGCCGGCCGGAGCACCGCCGCCAGCCTGGGCGGGGCCAGCTTGGCCAGGAACACGGCGCACAGCAGGCCCACAGGGGCCCCCAGCAAAATGGCCCCCGCCGCCCCGTACAGAGAGGCCAGCAGGAAGGGCAGAATCCCAAACCGCCCCGCCGCCGGGTCCCACACCCGCCCCAGGAGAAAGTCCCAAAACCCGATGTGCCCAAACCCGGGCAGGCCCGCCAAAATCAGATAGAGGGTAATGACCAGCACAAAGGCAATGGCCACCAGCCCGCAGAGCAGGAAGGCGATTCTCATACCCGCCTCCGCCGGATGAAACCGCCGTCTCATGGATATCCCTCCCTTCCGGACGCGCTCCGGGCGGGCGGGACGGCCCCTGCGGCCCGAAGATAGGGCTCCGCGCCGGGGCCCTGGGCGTAGTCCAAAAAATCCCGCGCCGCCGGGGAGAGCCCTTCCTCCCCCGCCGTCACCAGGTAAAAGGAGCGGCAGATGGGGTACTCCCCCGCCTGAATGGCCTCTTCACTGGGGTGCACGCCGTCGATGGCCAGGACCTTGACCCCCTCCCCCACCGCCGCCAGGGAGGCGTAGCCGATGGCGTTGGGGTTGGAGGACACGTTCGCAATCACGTCCCCGGTGGAGGTCAGCTCATTGGTGTAGGCGCAGGCCCCCTCCAGCCCCAAGACTTCCTCAAAGGCCGTCCGGGTGCCGGAGCCCGCCTCCCGGCCAATGAAGGCCACCGGGGCCTGTACTCCCCCCACCTGGCCCCAGCCGGACACCTGCCCGGAGGCCAGCGCGGCCAGCTCCTCCACCCGCAGGGTCTCCACCGGGTTGTCCGGGTGGACCAGCACCGCCAGGGCGTCCAGGGCCAGCAGGCGGGCCCTGGCCCCCTGGTCCTCTTCCTCTGGCCGGAGGGCCCGGCTGCTCAGGCCGATGTCGCACATGCCCTCCAGCACCCCCTGAATCCCGGCGCTGGAGCCGGTGCCGCTGTAGTTGATGGTCACCCCCGTGTGCTCCATGCCATAGGCCTCGATGAGGGCCCCCACCACCCGCTCCATGGAGGTGGAGCCGTTGGTGTTGACCACCCCGGCGCCCCCGCCGGAGGCGCAGGCGCTCAGGGCCAGCAGGCACAGCAGAAGGGAAAGGATTCGTCTCACAGGGTCCGCCTCCCATGGCTCGGTGTTTGCTGGTAGCTTGCCCGGTTTTTCAAAAAAGTTGCCTGGAGGTGAAACATTTTTCCCCTGGGCGGTGTATGTTAAGTGAAAGGACCTTTCCAGCGCACCTGAAAGGAGGGAGTGCCGTGGACCCAGCGGCTCTGGAGGAAACCGCCCGCCAGTACGGCGACACAATTTACCGGGTGGCCCTGCAATACACCCAGAACACCGCCGACGCGGAGGACATGTTGCAGGAGGTCCTTTTGGAGCGGTTCCGTGCGCGCACCCCCTTCGACACCCCGGAGCACGAGCGCCATTGGCTGCTCCGGGTGACCATCAACAAATGCAAAAACCTCCTGCGCGCCCGGAAGCGGCGGCGGACGGTCCCTCTGGAGGAAGCCATGGAGCTCCAGGCCCCGGCGGAGCCGGAGAGCCGGGCCCTCTACGAGGCCGTGTGCGCCCTGCCCAGGGAGCAGCGGCTTGCGGTGGACCTGTACTATTACGAGGGCTATCCAACCGCCGAAATCGCCGCGCTTCTGGGGGCCCGGGAGGCCACCGTCCGCACCTGGCTGCGCCGGGGGCGGATGAAGCTGAAACAGACCTTGAAGGAGGCTTGGGACAATGACGAACTCTGAGCGGTACCGCGCCGCTTTTGGACACCTCCGGGCCCCGGCGGACGCCGCCCAGCGGGCCGCTGGGGCCCTGGAGCACCCCACCGGGCTCCGGCGGAAGGGGCGGCGGCACATGAAGCCCCTCATGGCGGCGGCGGCCATTTTGCTGGTGCTGGCCGGGGCCGTGGGGGCGGAGGCCTCCAGCGGTGAAATCAGCAACCTGCTGGCCCCCCTCTACGGGGGCTCCCAGACCGCCCTGGTGGACCACATCGGCATACCCCTGGACGCCACGGTGACGGACAACGGCTACACCCTCACCGCCGAGGCGGTGCTGGGGGACCGGTACCATTTTATGGTGGTGTACACCCTCACCCGGGAGGACGGGGAGCCCATTCCCCAGGGTACAACGGTAGACACCTGGGAGATGACGCACTTTGGCGGCGGCGGGGGCGATTTGCAGATTATCCGAGAGGGCCTGCCGGACCATCAGATGCGCCTTGTGGAGTCCTACGGCGGCAGGGCCCCCGTGCTGGGGCGGTATTACACCGTCACCATGCGGGACCTGATTCGCTTTGAGGAGGGGGACTATGAGCACAAAGAGCTGATTGCGCAGGGGGAATGGACCCTGGGCTTCGCCCTGCGCTTCCGGGACAGCACGGTCAAGGTCAACCTGCACGACACCCAGGTTACCGGTATACAGGGCGGACTGCACACCCTCCACACCCTGGAGATTTCCCCCCTGGGGCTCTATGTGACCCTCACCGTTCCGACGGCAGAATACCACCTGCTCAACGACATGGAGACGGGAAACATGCGCCCTGTCCTCCGGCTGGCCAACGGCACATTGCTGGACCAGATGCCCCGGGGCGGCTCCGGCGGGCACTGGACAGAGGGAGATGAATACGCCAAAGCCCACATCGAAAACAGCTTCTCCTATCCCGTCCCCCTGGAGGACATCACAGCCATTCTATTCAACGACGTAGAAATCCCCCTGGACCTGTCCTAACACGCAGCACGCCCGCCGTCCAAACCCGGACGGCGGGCGTGTTTTTGGTTACAGCTCCACAATATGAAACCCGGCGGCTTTGTTCAGCCGGTTGCTGACGGCAAGCCCCAATTCCCCCTCGTCGGGGCACTGGGCCCAAATTCGCGCCACCGGGGCGGCGTCGAAGCTCCGCAGGGCGGCGAACACCCGGCGGGCCTGCTCGGCCTTGTCCCCGGCGGGGCCCAGGTCCCGGACGGTACAGCCGGGGTAGTCCTGGGTGAACTCCCGAAAGCAGAGGACCCCCTCCCCCGGCGCACAATGCTGGCGGATGTACGCGGCGGCGGCGGCGGGCGCACCCCGGACCACCGTCACCGGGGCCTGGGGGGCGTAGTGGCGGTACTTCATGCCGGGAGCCCGGGGCGCTTCCCCATGGGCCAGCAGGCGGCGCACCGCCCCATCTACCTCCACGGGCCCCAAGACCTCTTCCAAAGCCTCCAAACTCACCCCGCCGGGGCGGAGCAGCCGGGGGGGCTGGGCGGTCAGGTCAATGATGGTGGACTCCACCCCCACGGTACAGGGTCCCCCGTCCAAAATGCCGTCAATTTTCCCGTCCATATCCTCCAGCATATGGGCCGCGCAGGTGGGGCTGGGCCGTCCAGAGGTATTCCCGGAGGGGGCCGCCACCGGGGTCCCGGCGGCGGCAATCACCGCCCTGGTCACCGGATGGTCCGGGCAGCGCATTCCCACCGTGTCCAGCCCCGCGGTCACCACGTCGGGCACACAGGGGCGGCGCTTCAGGATGATGGTCAGCGGCCCCGGCCAGAAGCGCTCCGCCAGGGCATAGGCCTGGGGCGGAATGTGGCCGCAGTACCGCTCCAGCCAGTCCGCCCCCGGGATGTGGAGAATCAGCGGGTTATCCTGGGGCCGTCCCTTGGCGGCAAAGATGGCCTCCACCGCCCGGGGGTTGCGCCCGTCGGCCCCCAGGCCGTAGACCGTCTCGGTGGGGATGCCCAGCAGGCCCCCCCGGCGGAGGATGGAGGCCCCCTGCGAGATATCCTCCGGCCCCAGGCGCAGGGTGGTCAGGCTCAAAGCCGGATGCTCCGGCCCCTGCGCTCCCGGCGGGCCGTGTGGGTGCAGGCTTCGATGATGCCCAGAATGCCCGAGGCAATGAGGGCCGCGCCGGAGGCGATTTGCAGAATGCTGATGGCCTTTTTCATGTTCATTCTCCTTCAAATTCATTTCGGAAGGTCCCCCCTATTATACCCCCTGCCGGGTCGTTCATCAAGGAAAATTTACCGCCCCGCCGAAAAAGCGAAGGACGGTACAGCCGAAGCCATACCGTCCCTGCCGGGTGATATTATCCCCCCGCCCGTTGGGCGGAGAAACCAGGTTAAACCGGAGCTTACACCAGCTGGACAATCGCCATTTCGGCGCCGTCGCCCCGGCGGGGCCCGATGCGGACCACGCGGGTGTAGCCGCCGTTGCGCTCCGCGTACTTGGGGCCGATCTCATCAAAGAGCTTCTTGGCCACATCCTCCTTGGTCAGGAAGGACAGTGTCCGGCGGTAGTTGGCCAGATTGGCCCCCTTCGCCAGGGTAATCATCTTCTCGGCCAGCGGGGCGACCTCCTTGGCCCGGGTCACGGTGGTTTTAATCTGACCGCTCTCCAGCAGGTAGGTGGTCATGGCGCGGAGCATAGCCATTCTCTGATCGGTGGGCTTGCCCAGTTTCCGTTTGGTGGACATACAATCCATCTCCTATCCGAAGGTTCGCCCATTCACGGCGAACTCCATGTGAAATTCGTCCAAAGGGGAACCGCTCCCCCGAAGCGGGCCGCCGTCCCCCAGAGGGGGACCGGGTCCGGGAGGGGACGTTACATGCCCCCGGACCGCCCGCTTCCAAATCTTCCAGCGCCCCCAAAGCCCTCGTCACCGGGCGCAAAGCCCCAGGCCACACCGGAGGTCCGTAGCGCGCCGGAAGTTCTTTTCGGGTACTTTTTCTTACAAGAAAAAGTACCTAGGCGTTCTCGTCGTCGGCCAGGTGGAGGCCCATCATGGACAGCTTGTTGATGACCTCCTCCAGGCTCTTGCGGCCCAGGTTGCGGACCTTCATCATCTCATCCTCGGTCTTGGAAATCAGGTCCTCCACCGTGTTGATGTTGGCCCGCTTCAGGCAGTTGAAGGACCGGACCGACAAATCCAGCTCTTCAATCGTCAGCTCCAGCACCTTGTCCCGCTGGGCCTCCGCCTTCTCCACCACGGTGGAGCGGCTGCCCATCGTCTCGCTCAAATCGGTGAAGAGAACGAAGTGGTCGCACAGAATCCGCGCGCCCAGGCTCACCGCGTCACGGGCGGTAATGGTGCCGTTGGTCCAAACCTCCAAGGTCAGCTTGTCGAAGTCCGTCAGGTCGCGCACACGGGTGTTTTCCACCGTATAGTTGACCTTCCGCACCGGCGTGTAAATGGAATCCACCGGAATGACCCCGATGATGGTCTGCGCGGGCTTATTCCGGTCCGCAGGCACGTAGCCGCGCCCGTGGGACAGGGTCAGCTCCATGTTGAGGCTGGCGTCCGGGCCCAGGGTGGCGATGTGCAGGTCCGGATTCAGCACCTCCACCTCGCCGTCCGCCTTGATGTCCCCGGCGGTGACCTCGCACTCGCCGTTGGCCTCAATATAGACCGTCTTTACGCCCTCGGAGTGAAGTTTAGCGATGATGCTCTTTACATTGAGCACGATCTCCGTCACGTCCTCCTTCACGCCGGGGATGGTGGAAAACTCATGCTGCACGCCGGCAATCTTGATGGACGTGACCGCCGTTCCGGGCAGGGACGAGAGCAGAATGCGCCGCAGGGAGTTGCCCAGAGTGGTGCCGTAGCCGCGCTCCAGGGGTTCCACCACGTATTTTCCATAGGAACCGTCGCCGGGGTTCTCCACACATTCGATGCGGGGCTTCTCGATTTCTACCATGTGTTACCCTCCTTCTTGCGGCGGCGGGCAGGGGGCCCGCCGCCAGATCTTGCAGCTCAACAATCAATCGAGGGTAGGTGTTCCTTACTTGGAGTACAGCTCGACGATCAGGTGCTCCTCGATGGGCAGGTCCACGTCCTCCCGGACGGGGAGGGCCGTCACCGTGGCCACCAGATTGTTCTTATCAAAGTCGATCCACTTGGGTCCGGGGCGGGAGCCGTTGGCCTCCAGAGCGGCCTTGAACTTCTCCAGGGAGCGGCTGCCCTCCTTGAGGGTGATGACCTCGCCGGGCTTGACCAGGTAGGAGGGGATATCCACCCGGTGGCCGTTGATGGTAAAGTGGCCATGGCGGACCAGCTGGCGGGCCTCCGGGCGGCTCATGGCGAAGCCCAGGCGGTACACCACGTTGTCCAGCCGGGTCTCCAGGATGGACAGCAGGTTGTCGCCGGTGACGCCCTTCTTGTTGGCGGCCATCTCGTAATACTTGCGGAACTGGCTCTCCAGCACGCCGTAATAGTGCTTGGCCTTCTGCTTCTCCCGCAGCTGCATCCCGTACTCGGACAGCTTCTTGGTGCGGCCCTGGTTGTGCATACCGGGGGCATAGGGGCGGCGCTCGATGGCGCACTTATCGGTATAGCAGCGGTCGCCCTTCAGGAAGAGCTTCTGGCCCTCCCGGCGGCACTGGCGGCAGACTGCTCCAGTATATCTAGCCATAAATCTTGTTCCTCCTTCAATTACACGCGGCGGCGCTTGGGCGGACGGCAGCCGTTGTGGGGGATGGGGGTCACGTCCTTGATGAGGGTGACCTCCAGGCCCACGGCCTGCAGAGCGCGGATAGCGGCCTCACGGCCGGAGCCGGGCCCCTTCACGTACACCTCAACCGTCTTTAAGCCGTGCTCCATGGCCGCCTTGGCAGCCGTCTCGGCGGCGCTCTGGGCGGCATAGGGGGTGGATTTACGGGAGCCGCGGAAGCCCAGACCGCCGGAGGAGGCCCAGGACAGGGCGTTGCCGCCCATATCGGTCACGGTGACCATGGTGTTGTTGAAGGAAGAGCGGATATGCACCTGGCCCCGTTCAACATTCTTGCGCTCGCGGCGCCGGCGGATGACCTTTTTTCCTTTGCTTGCGTTAGCCATGTGTTTCTCCCTCCCTTACTTCTTCTTGTTGGCGACGGTGCGCTTGGGACCCTTCCGGGTGCGCGCGTTGGTCTTGCTGCGCTGGCCCCGGACGGGCAGGCCCTTGCGGTGCCGGATGCCACGGTAGCAGCCGATTTCGGTCAGGCGCTTGATGTCCATCGCCACGTCCCGGCGGAGGTCGCCCTCCACAGTGTAGTGGTTGCCGATAATCTCGCGCAGCTTCGCCTCGTCGGCCTCGGTCAGGTCCTTCACGCGGGTGTCGGGGTCAATCTTGGCCTCGGCCAGGATTTTGTTGGCGCTGGTGCGCCCGATGCCAAAGATGTAGGTCAGTCCAATCTCGACCCGCTTATCCTTAGGCAAATCAATGCCAGCAATACGTGCCATACTGTTTCAGCTCCCTCCTTGTTAACCTTGTCTCTGTTTGTGCTTGGGGTTTTCGCAGATAACCATGACCTTGCCCTTGCGCTTGATGATCTTGCACTTCTCGCACATGGGCTTCACGGACGGTCTTACTTTCATGACTAAACCTCCTGTAAGCCTGATGGCCCCGGCGCGGCGAAGGCAAGGCCCCGTAATTCCGCGCCGGTCGTTTCGTTTTCGTGATACGCACAGCCTGTCAGCTGTGCGGTTGTCTTATTTACTGCGCCAGGTAATTCTTCCACGGGTCACATCATAGGGGGACATCTGCACGGTCGCCCCACCCGGCGCACGCGCCGTGCGGGGACCCCCAGGGGATTTTAATTTGCGGACGTCGGGAGTAAATCCCGCCGTCCTCCGCGCCTTAGCGGCGCGCCCCACTGTGTGGGGCCCCAAGGTGACCGTGCCCGAACATCCCTGGCTTACTTACTGCGCCAGGTAATTCTTCCACGGGTCACATCATAGGGGGACATCTGCACGGTCACCTTATCTCCAGGCAGAATACGGATAAAATTCATCCGCAGCTTGCCGGAGATATGGGCCAGGATGATGTGGCCGTTTCCAATGTCCACGTGGAAGGTGGTATTGGGCAGGGACTCCACCACGACGCCCTCTACCTCGATCATATCGTCCTTTGCCAAGTGTGATTACCTCCCTTGAAGGCGGCCAGCGCCCTTCTCAGCTCTCGGTCGGACAGGGGCTCCCCCTGTTTCAGCTTTTGTATCGCGGGGTGGGGAAATTCCGTTTCGGTGAGGAACCGCACATGTCCCAGCTTTTTCTGCTTGGGCCGGGCGGTTCTGCGCCGCTTTCCGTCGGCCAGAAGCAGCCGGAACGCCCCGTGGTCCACCCCCACCACGCAGAACACGCCGTCCTTATCCCGTCCCGCCGTCGCCTGGACAATCTGGCCTGTGTAGTCAAACATAGGCCCCATCCTCGGTGACGGTGAGAATTTCCGGTCCCTGCTCGGTAATCAGGATGGTGTTCTCATAGTGGGCGGCCAGGGAGCCGTCGGAGGTCACCGTGGTCCAGCCGTCCTTGAGGACCTTGACCGGGTAATCTCCGGCATTGACCATGGGCTCCACGGCCAGGGTCATACCCGGCTGCAGGCGGGGCCCGTGGCCTGCGGGGCCGAAGTTGGGGACCTCCGGGGGCTCGTGGAGCTTGACGCCCACCCCGTGGCCCACAAAGTCCCGGACCACCGAGTACCCGTTGGCCTCCACATACTGCTGCACGGCATGGGAGATATCGAACACCCGCTTGCCCGGCTGGGCCAGCCGGATGCCCTCCCAAAAGCTCTGCCGGGTGACCTCGATGAGGCGCGCGGCCTCCGGGCTCACCTGCCCGCAGGGGTAGGTGGCGGCGCAGTCCCCGTGGTAGCCGTCCAGGAAGGCCCCCACGTCGATGCTGACGATGTCCCCCTCCTTGAGCCTCCGGTGTCCCGGAATGCCGTGAATGACCACCTCGTTGACCGAGATGCAGGCCGAACCGGGAAAGCCGTTATAGTGCAGGAAGGAGGGCCGGGCCCCGTGGCTCTGGATGAACTTGCGCACAGCGGTGTCGATCTCCAGGGTGCTCACCCCGGGGCGGACCATGGACCCGGCCAGCGCCCGGGCCTGGGCGGTCAGCCGCCCGGCCCGGCGCATACGCTCAATTTCCCGGGGAGATTTGAGGGAAATCATCTCCATTCCCTTCACTTCCCCAGCAGCTCCATGATTTTCGCGTTGGTGACCTCAATGCCCCCCAAATCGGGTACGCTCTTGAGGACCCCCTTGCCCTGGTAGTAGTCCTTCAGGGGCTCCGTCTCGCTGTGGTAGACCCCCAGGCGGTGCTTGACCGTCTCGGGCAGGTCGTCCTTGCGCTGCTCCAGGGCGCCGCCGCACTTGTCGCAGACGCCCTCCACCTTGGAGGGAGCCGCCGTGATGTGGTAGGGTGTCCCGCAGGCGTGGCAGGTCCGCCGGCCGGTGAGCCGGGCGGTAATCACCGCGTCGGAAATCTCCAGGGAGAGCACCGCGTCAAAGCGGATGCCGTGGCGCTCCAGAGCCTCGGCCTGGGCGATGGTGCGGGGCACCCCGTCCAGAATGAAGCCCTCCTTGCAGTCGTCCTCGGCCAGCCGCTCCTGGATGATGCCGATGATGACCTCATCGGGGACCAGCTTGCCCGCGTCCATGAACTGCTTGGCCTCCAGGCCGATGGGGGTGCCGTTCTTCACAGCCGCCCGGAGGATGTTTCCGGTGGAGATGGTGGGGATGCCCAGCTTTTGGCTGATAATCTCAGCCTGGGTCCCCTTCCCGGCGCCGGGTGCGCCCAAGAGGATGATTTTCATAGCCTTCCCCTTCTCTCTCACTCCAGGAAGCCCTTATAGTGCCGCATGAGCATCTGAGCCTCCATGGACTTGGTCGTTTCCAGGGCGACGCCCACCACAATGATGATGGAGGTGCCGCCGATGGCCAGGGAGCTGACCCCGATGATGTTGCCGGTGATGATGGGGGCGATGGCGATCACCGCCAGATACAGGGCCCCGAAGAGGGTAATCTTGTTCAGGACCTTGTGGATAAAGTCGGCGGTGGGCTTGCCGGGACGGAAGCCGGGGATGAACCCGCCGTTCTTCTTGAGGTTGTTGGCCACCTCCACCGGGTTGAACTGCATGGTGGAGTAGAAATAGCTGAAGCCCAGGATCAGCAGGAAATACACCACCATATAGAAGATGCCGCTGGTGTCAAACACCTTCAGGAAGGTGTTCCAGCCGGTGCCCTCCTGCTGGGCCGAGGGGATAAAGGCCCCGATGGTGGCGGGCAGGGAGGCGATGGCCTGGGCAAAGATGATGGGCATAACGCCGGACATGTTCACCTTCATGGGAATGTGGGTGGACTGACCGCCGTACATCTTCCGGCCCACCACCCGCTTGGCGTACTGGACGGGGATGCGGCGCTCGGCGTTGGTGATGAACACGATGAACACCACAATGGCCAGCATACCCGCCACAATGAGGATGGCGCCCCACCAGGGGAGATTGAACTGACCCTCGCCGGTGACGCCGTTGAGGTTGTTGCTCACGCCGGTGATAATGGTGGAAATCATGCTGGGGCCCCGGGAGAGGATGCCCGCGAACAGGATGATGGAAATGCCGTTGCCGATGCCGAACTCGGTAATCTGCTCACCCAGCCACATGACAAAGGCGGAGCCGGCGGTAAAGCTCAACACGATGACAATGCCCGCCCACCAGCCGGGCAGACCGGCGGTGTCCAGCAGCGCGCCGGAATTGGTGGTGCGAATCATGGTGTAGTAGCCAAAGCCCTGGAGCAGGGCGATACCCACGGTGGTATAGCGGGTGATAGCCGCCAGCTTCTTCCGGCCCTCTTCGCCGCCCTCCTTCTGGAGGCGCTCCAGCGCGGGGATGGCGACGGTGAGCAGCTGGATGATAATGGAGCTGTTGATATACGGCTGTACGCCCAGGGCAAAGACGGCCGCCATAGAGAAGGCGGTGCCGTTCATGGCTCCCAGCAGGGCGAAGATGCCGCCCATGTTATTCAGGGTGCGCCCCAGCAAGTCGCTGTCCACGAAGGGCACGGGCACCACGGAGCCCAGCCGGAAAATCAGCAGGGCAAACACGGTGAACAGAATCTTCTTGCGCAGCTCCGGGATTTTCCACGCGTTTCGGATGGTTTCGATCACTGCTTACACCACCTCGTACTTTCCGCCTGCCGCAACAATCTTCTCCTTGGCGGAGGCGGAAAAGGCGGAAGCACGGACGGTCAGCTTCTTGGTCAGGGCGCCGTTGCCCAGCACCTTGTATCCGTATTCGCACTTGGAGAGAATGCCCTTCTCCAGCAGGTCGCAGGCGCTGACGGTCGCGCCGTCCTCGAAGGCCTCCAGGGCCGAGAGGTTGATGGCCTCCAGGGGCTTGGCAAAGATGTTGTTGAAGCCGCGCTTGGGGATACGGCGGGCCAGAGGCATCTGGCCGCCCTCGAAGCCCACGCGCACGCCGCCGCCGGAGCGGGCCTTCTGACCCTTGTGGCCCCGGCCGGCAGTCTTGCCGTTGCCGGTGCCGTGGCCCCGGCCCTTACGCTTGCCCACCTGGGTCGAGCCCGGGGCGGGAGAGAGTTCATGCAGATTCATGTTCGCGCACCTCCTTACTGTTCCTCGGTGACCTGGAGCAGGTAGCCGATGTGGGCGACCTTGCCCCGGGTGGCCGGGTTGTCGGGCTGAACGGTGGTGTCGCCGATCCTGCGCAGCCCCAGAGCCTCAGCCGTGGCCTTGTGCTTGGCAATGCGGCCGTTGAGGCTCTTGACCAGCTTGATGTTCAAATTAGCCATGTGAAACGGCCCTCCTTAACCTACGATCTCTTCCACGCTCTTGCCGCGGGTACGGGCGACCTCCTCGGGGCCACGCAGGGACTTGAGGCCCTGGAAGGTGGCGGAGACCACGTTCTGCGGATTGTTGGAGCGCAGGCACTTGGTACGGATGTCCTTGATGCCGATGGCTTCCATCACGGCACGGACGGGGCCGCCGGCGATGACGCCGGTACCGGGGGCGGCGGGCTTCATCAGCACGCGGCCGGCGCCGAACTCACCGATCACCTCGTGGGGGATGGTGGTGCCGGACAGGGACACGGTAATCATGTTCTTCTTGGCGTCCTCAATGCCCTTGCGGATGGCCTCGGGGACCTCGGCGGCCTTGCCCAGGCCGAAGCCCACGCGGCCCTTCTCGTCGCCCACGACCATGAGGGCGGAGAACTTGGCCACGCGGCCGCCCTTGACGGTCTTGGATACGCGGTTCAGATAGACCAGCTTCTCGACAAACTCGCTGGGCTCTCTCTCAAATCTAGCCATTTGTTACTTCCTCCTCCCTTAGAACTGCAGGCCGCCCTCGCGGGCGCCCTCGGCCAGAGCCTTCACGCGGCCGTGGTAGACATAGCCGCCGCGGTCGAACACGACGGTCTCGATGCCCGCGGCCTTGGCGCGCCCGGCCACCGCCTGGCCCACCTTCTTGGCGGCCTCACAGTCGGAGCCCTTGCCGAAGCCCTTCTCCAGGGAGGAAGCAGACGCCAGCGTCTTGCCGCTCACATCGTCGATGACCTGGGCATAGATGTTGGTGTTGCTGCGGAACACGTTCAGGCGGGGTCTCTCGGGCGTGCCGGAAATCTTCCCGCGGACCCGCTTATGGCGGTGGAGCCGCTGCGCGTTGGTATCAGGTCTTTTAATCATTTAGGCACACCTCCTTACTTCTTCTTGACGCCGGTCTTGCCTTCCTTGCGGCGGATGACCTCGTCAGCATATTTGATCCCCTTGCCCTTATAGGGCTCGGGCGGACGTTTCTCTCACTTCGGCGGCAAACTGGCCCACGCGCTGCTTGTCGGTGCCGCTGATGATGATTTTGTTGGGGTTGGGCACCTCGATGCTGATGCCCTCGCTCTCCTCCATCACGACCTGATGGGAGAAGCCCAGGTTCATCACCAGCTTGCCGCCCTCCTTGGCCACACGGTAGCCCACGCCGTTCACGTCCAGCTCCTTCTTAAAGCCGTCGGTGACGCCCACCACCATGTTGTGCAGCAGGGTCCGGGTCAGGCCGTGGAGGCTGCGGTTCTCCTTGGCGTCGTTGGGACGGGTCACAAGAAGCTCGGCGCCCTCCTGGCGGATGGTCATGGCGGGGTGCAGCTGCTGGGTCAGGGCGCCCTTGGGCCCCTTGACGGTGACCAGGTTGCCCTCTTCGATCTTCACGTCCACGCCGGCGGGGATGGAGATCGGCATTCTTCCGATACGAGACATTTTCTACTCTCCCTCCTTACCAGACAAATGCGAGGACCTCGCCGCCCACATGGGCTTCGCGGGCCTTCTTGTCGGTCATAACGCCCTTGGACGTAGACACGATGGCGATACCCAGGCCGCGCAGGACGCGGGGCAGCTCGTCGGCCCCCGCATAGACCCGCAGGCCGGGCTTGGACACCCGGCGCAGGCCGGTGATGACCTTCTCCTTGCCGGGGTTGTATTTCAGGGTAATGCGAATCACGCCCTGGGTTCCATCGTCGATGAGCTGGAAGTTCTTGATATACCCCTCGTCCAGCAGGATCTGCGCGATGGACTTCTTCATGTTGGACGCGGGCACGTCCACAGTGTCATGCTTGGCGCTGTTGGCGTTGCGGATACGGGTGAGCATATCCGCAACCGGATCGGTAATGTGCATAAGTGTTACCTCCTATTAGAGTTACAGGCGGTGGGCCTGTATCGGCAGCAAGGTATCGGAGATAGGCAGCTCCGACCTGTTAGCTGCCGGCTGGGGCATTTTGAAAAACAGGCCGGGGCGGAGGGGTCAGGCCCTCCGCCCTAACCAGTATTCCCAATTTTACCAGGACTGTCCGGTAAAATCGCTCCGCCAGGCAAGGCGGAAGGGCGCAGACAGTACCTGGTGTACGGCAAGCCGCTCCAACGCAGCATGGCGGAGCGAGATTACCAGGACGCTTTCTTGACGCCGGGAATCTGGCCCTTATAGGCCAGCTCGCGGAAGCAGATGCGGCAGATGCCGTAGTCCCGCAGGTAGGCGTGGGGCCGGCCGCAGATTTTGCAGCGGTTGTAGCGGCGGGTGGAGAACTTGGGCTCCGCCTGCTGCTTGAGGATCATCGCTTTCTTTGCCATTTCATTCTCCTCCTTAGCGGGCGAAGGGAGCGCCAATCAGACTCAGCAGCTCCTTGGCCTCTTCATCGGTCTTGGCGGTGGTGCAGATGACCACGTCCATGCCCCGGATTTTGTCAATCTTGTCGTACTCGATCTCCGGGAAAATCAGCTGTTCCTTGATGCCCAGGGCGTAGTTCCCCCGGCCGTCGAAGGAGTTGGCGCTGATGCCCCGGAAGTCGCGCACGCGGGGCAGGGCCACGTTGAACAGGCGGTCCAAAAACTCCCACATCCGCTCGGCACGCAGGGTGACCTTGGCGCCGATGGGCATACCCTCGCGGAGCTTGAAGTTGGCCACGGACTTCTTGGCCTTGGTGATGATGGCCTTCTGACCGGTAATCTTGGTCAGGTCGCCCACGACGGCCTCCAGCACCTTGGCGTTGTCCCGGGCCTCGCCGCAGCCGCAGTTGACCACGATTTTCTCGATGCGGGGAATCTGCATGGTGGACTTGTAGCCGAACTTCTGCATGAGAGCGGGAGCGACCTCGGCCTGGTATTTCGCCTTCAGATTGGGCATATTCTTTTCAGCCATTGTGTTCGTTCCTCCCCTCTTCAAATCTCAGCGCCGCACTTTTTGCAGACGCGGACCTTTTTGCCGTCGGCCTGGACCTTGTGGGCGGGCCGGGTGGGCTTGCTGCACTTGGGGCACACCCGCTGCACCTTGCTGGCGTACAGGGGGGCCTCCTTCTTCAGGATGCCGCCCTCTTCCCCCTGGCGGCGGGGCTTGGTGTGGCGGGAGACCACGTTGACCTTCTCCACAATCACCTTGCCCTCCTGGGGCATGACCTGGAGGACCTTGCCCTGCTTGCCCTTGTCCTTGCCGGACAGGACGACCACGGTATCGTCCTTACGAATGCTCATCTTATTCATGTCTACTCCTACCCCCTTACAGCACTTCGGGAGCCAGGGACAGGATTTTCATGTAATCCTTGTCGCGCAGCTCACGGGCCACGGGCCCAAAGATGCGGGTCCCCCGGGGATTCTTGTCGTCCTTAATCAGGACGGCGGCATTGTCGTCAAAGCGGACATAGCTGCCGTCGGCGCGGCGGACCCCGTGGGCGGAGCGGACGATGACGGCCTTGACCACCTCGCCCTTCTTCACGGTGCCGCCGGGCTGGGCCTTCCGGACGGAGGCCACCACCACGTCGCCGATGTTGCCATACCGGCGGCTGGAGCCGCCCAGCACGCGGATGGTCTTGATTTCCTTGGCGCCGGTGTTGTCGGCCACCTTCAAATAGGTTTCCTGCTGAATCATGACCGCACCTCCTTACTTCGCCTTCTCGATGATTTCGACGACCCGCCACCGCTTGTCCTTGGACAGGGGCCGGGTCTCCATGACCCGCACGCGGTCGCCGACGCCACACTCGTTTTTCTCGTCGTGCGCCTTGAGCTTATAGGTGCTCTTGACGATCTTCTTATACAGGGGGTGGGCCACACGGTCGGCAATGGCCACCACCACGGTTTTATCCATCTTGTCGGAGACCACCAGGCCGACTCTGGTTTTCCGGGAAGAAGTTCTGTTTTCCATGTTCTATTTCCTCCTTCTTATCGGCCTGCGAGCTGCTGCTCACGGATGATGGTCTTAACGCGGGCGATGTCCCGCTTGACCTCGGAAATCTTGATGGGATTGTCCAGCTGATTGGTGGCGTGCTGAAGACGGAGCTGGAAGAGATCCTTCTTCAGATCGCCCAGCTTGCTCTCCAGCTCTGCGGCGCTCAGCTTACGGATTTCGTTGACCTTCATCTTCATTCACCACCATTCTCAGTCACGGCGGCTTTCGCCACGATTTTGCACTTGACGGGCAGCTTATGGGAGGCGAGACGCAGGGCCTCGCGGGCGACCTCTTCGGAGACGCCGGCGATCTCGAACATGACCCGGCCGGGCTTGACCACGGCCACCCAGTACTCGGGGGAGCCCTTACCGGAGCCCATACGGGTCTCGGCGGGCTTTTCGGTGATGGGCTTGTCGGGGAAAATCTTAATCCAGACCTTGCCGCCGCGCTTGGTGTGGCGGGTCATGGCGATACGGGCCGCCTCAATCTGGTTGCTGGTAATCCAGGCGGGCTCGGTGGCCTGAAGGCCCCACTCGCCATAGGTGACGGTATTGCCCTTGAGGGCCTTGCCCTTCAGGCGGCCGCGGTGGACGCGGCGGTATTTCACTCTCTTCGGCAGAAGCATTACTTGGAGCCTCCTTCCTTAGCAGGAGCCGCGGGGCGGGGGCCGCCGGCGGGACGGTTGTTGTTGAAGCCTCCCTGGGGACGGGGCGCGCCGCCCTGGCGGTTGAAGCCGCCGCCCTGGCCCGCAGGCCGGGGACCGCCCTGACGGTTGAAGCCGCCGCCCTGGCGGTTTCCGCCAAAGCCGCCCCGGCGGTCGCCGTCGCGGCGGTCCCGGCGGGGACGCTCCGAGCGCTCCTTGAAGTTCTTGGTATCCAGGGTGCGCGGGGTGGTGCGCAGGGCCTGGGAGAGGACCTCTCCCTTATAAATCCAGACCTTTACGCCGATGCGGCCATAGGTGGTCGCGGCCTCGGCGAAGCCGTAGTCGATGTCGGCCCGGAGGGTCTGCAGGGGGATGGTGCCGTCGTGATAGTGCTCGGTGCGGGCGATTTCCGCGCCGCCCAGACGGCCGGACACCTGGGTCTTGATGCCCAGCGCGCCCATGCGCATGGCCCGGCCCATGGCGTTCTTCATGGCCCGGCGGAAGCCGATGCGCTTTTCCAGCTGCTGGGCGATGTTCTCGGCCACCAGCTGGGCGTTCATGTCGGCGCCGCGGACCTCCACGATGTTCAGGGCCACGCTCTTGCCGATCATCTTCTCCAGGGTCAGGCGCAGCCGCTCGATGTCGGCGCCGCCCTTGCCAATGACCACGCCGGGGCGGGCGCAGTGCAGGTAAATGCGCACCTTGGCGTTGTCACGCTCAATTTCAATCTTGGGGATACCGGCGGAATACTGGGTCTTCTTCAGGTAATCCCGGATTTTCTTGTCCTCCACCAGCAGGTCGCCCACCTTTTCACTGCGGGCATACCAGCGGGAGTCCCAATCCTTAATGACGCCCACGCGCAGACCGTGGGGATTCACTTTCTGTCCCATATTCTTCCTCCTCCCTTAGCGCTCTGCCACGGCGATGGTGATGTGAGAGGTGCGCTTGTTGATCCGGTAGGCGCGCCCCTGGGCCCGGGGCCGCATCCGCTTGATGATGGGGCCGGGGGTGGCGAACGTCTGGGACACATAGAGCTTCTCAGGGTCCATCTGGTGGTTGTTTTCCGCGTTGGACGCGGCGCTCTTCAGGAGCTTGAGCAGCAGCTCAGAGGCGGCCTTGGGGGTGCCCATGAGGATGGCGGTGGCCTGGGCCACGCTCTTGCCGCGAATCAGGTCGCAGACGATCTGCACCTTGCGGGGAGAGATACGGGCATATCTCAGATGTGCTTTCGCTTCCATGTTCTCTCCTCCTCCTTACTTACCAGTTTTGCTGCCGGCGTGGCCGCGGAAGGTACGGGTGGGGGCGAACTCGCCCAGCTTGTGGCCCACCATATCCTCGGTCACGTAAACGGGCACATGCTTGCGGCCGTCGTGGACGGCGAAGGTGTGTCCCACGAAGGAGGGGAAGATCGTGGAGGCGCGGCTCCAGGTCTTGAGGACCTTCTTCTCGCCGGTCTCGTTCATGCTGTCCACCCGCTTGAGCAGCTCGGGGGCGCAAAACGGGCCTTTCTTGACGCTTCTGGACATGTTTTACTACCTCCTTACTTGCTGTTGCGGTGCTTGACGATGAATTTCTCGGTGCGGCTCTTCTTTTTGCGGGTCTTGTAGCCCATGGCCGGCTTGCCCCAGGGGGTGACCGGGCCGGGACGGCCCACGGGGCTCTTGCCCTCGCCGCCGCCGTGGGGGTGGTCGCAGGGGTTCATGACCGAGCCGCGGACGGTGGGCCGCCAGCCCATGTGGCGCTTGCGGCCGGCCTTGCCGA
>CAJUDT010000017.1 GCA_910585415.1 uncultured Flavonifractor sp. | reverse complement strand
CGAACTTTGCCTACTTTCCTTCGCTGGAAAGTAGGCCGCCGGAGGCGGGACCAGGCAACGAGACGTAGGGAGAAACGTGGAAGAAGCAACCAGGGCCGTAAAAGCAAACCAGAAACTTTACGCTTTCTTCATGTTTGCTTTAACGAGGATTATACCAAAGGGCCTATAATGGCATCACAATCCAACAGAAAGGCTGATGCCAAATGGCAGAGAATGTATTAGAGCTCCGCAGTCTGACCAAGCGCTATGGAAACAATGTTGCGGTAAACCGAGCCGACCTGTCCATCGCCCAAGGCGAAATCTACGGCTTGGTTGGCCTCAACGGCGCAGGCAAGACCACCATCATCCGCATGATTAGCGCCCAGACCATCCCCACCGCTGGAGAAATCGTCCTTTTCGGCGCTACGGGCGAGCGCGCCCTAAGCCGCATGAGAGCCCGCACCGGCGTCATGGTGGAAACACCCAGCTTTTACCCCTATCTCAGCGCCCTGGACAACCTGGAATACTACCGCCTCCAACGGGGCATCCCCGGAAAACACGTGGCCGAGGAAGCCCTGGAGTCGGTGGGTCTGGCCAACACCGGCAAGAAAAAATTCAAACACTTCTCTTTGGGTATGAAGCAGCGCTTGGGGCTGGGTTTGGCCCTCATGAACCGGCCCGACCTGCTTCTGTTGGACGAGCCCATCAACGGCCTGGACCCGGAGGGTATTGTGGAGTTCCGCAACATCCTCTTGGATTTAAGCCGCCAGCGCCAGACCACGATTTTGATTTCCAGCCATATCCTCCCCGAATTGAGCAATCTGGCCACCTGCTACGGCTTCATTGACAAGGGCGTCATGCTGGAGGAGATTTCCGCCAAGGCCCTCCGGGAGAAGTGCCGCGCCTGCCTGGAGCTCCAGGTGGACGACGCCTCCAAGGCCAGTCTGGTGCTGGAGCGCACCCTGGGCGCTCAGGATTATGAGGTCCTCCCTGGAAATGTTATCCGGCTGTACGGGTGCCTGGACCGGCCCGAACAGGTCACGCAGGCCCTCATTCAGGCCGGCGTCTCCCTCCGGGCGGCGGAAAACAAGGGGGCCAATCTGGAAGACTACTTCCTGTCCCTGATTGGAGGTGTCCGTCATGCGTAAGTACCTCACCGCTGAATGTTCCAAGGCATTTCACCGCTTCTATTTCTTCATGGCGATGCTGGTTACTCTGTTAGGCGTGGGGGTGCTGGTATTCACCTTTTGGCTCAGTTACCACTGGGGCAACGGCGGCATGACCTTCCAGAACACCGCTCAGATGGTGGCGCTCATCCTCAGTGTGGGCCTCTATGCCACTCTGCTCACCGGGGACATTGTATTCTCGGACCAATATAAAAACAACACCCTGAAAAATGAGGTCTCCTACGGTGTGCCCCGTGTGCGCATTTACCTGGGCAAACTGATTGTGGCCATTCTGGTGGCGATTGTGGCCTGTGTGCTCCTGCTGGGGACCTATGTGGGACTGTGCTGGATTCTCTTCCCCCACGGAGAGGCTGACGGCGCGGTCATGCAGATACTGGCCTACTGTCTGGCAGGGGCCTTCCCCCTGTGGCTGGGGGCCCAGGGCGTGGTGATGACGTGCTACTTCCTCATCAACAGCAACACCGCCGCCGCCTTTGCCTCTGTGGGCATCCTGGCTGCGGTGCCCACCGTGTTCCAAGTCCTGGGCTTGACACTCCATCCGGTGTTTGAGATGATACGCCAGTTTATGCCCCAATTCATGGTGGAGAACCTGCGGAACATGCTCTTCGACTGGAGCTATGTGGGCCTGTGCTGGCTCGTGGGACTGGCCTGGCTGGCCGTGAGCACCCTTGTGGGACTGCTGCTGTTCAGCAAGAAGGAGATTCGATAATGAGGCGGCGCATTGACACGAAAAAGCCATCCCGGCTCAGGAGGCTGCTCCTGACCGCAGGCATCCTGGCGGGGGCGGCCCTGCTGGCGGCGGGTATCCTGCGCCCTCGCCGCCGCTGATGAAACGGGAGGGGGACCGGTATGCTCAACTTTATCAAAGCCGAGCTGTGGAAGGTCTCCCGGCGGATGAGCTTTTATGTGGTAATGGGATTCCTGCTCTTATGTGCCCACCTGTTTGGCCTGCTCTTTGTCGGAGACAGCTTTCACCAGCTGGTCTCCGGGATATGCGGCACCATGTTCGCCGGTCTGGTGGCCGTGCCGATGCTGGTCGAGCTGGTGGACAAGAGCTTTGGGGAGACACTCCGCAACGAGTCCTCTTTCGGCATAAGCCGGGAGGAAAGCTATCTGGGCAAGCTCTTCAGCATCCTTTTGGTGGGACTGGCCCTGTGCGCGGTGCTGATTGGCGGCGTGCTCTTGAGCGGGTATGTGTTCCTCTCCCACGACAGCGCACAGAAGGAGCTCGTGGCCCTGGTGGTTCTGGCCTACTGCCTGGCGGCGGCTCTGCCGGTCTGGTGCGGTATGGCGGGCCTGTGCCATATGCTGGCCGCCATCTTCCGCAGTGAGGCTGTTTGGACCTCCCTATACTACCTGAGTCTCACCTTCCTGGACCCAATTATAGTCGCCGTTGTGGTAACCACTACCGGCATCTATCTGGACCCGTCCCAGCCGAGGCTGCTCTACAATATTCTCCTGCCATGGAGCCTGCTGGTTACCGAAAATATGAGCGGATACCTGACCCTGAGTTTTCTGCTCCAGTGCTGGGCGGTGGGACTGGGGTGGCTGGGAGGCACGACGGCGGTGGGGCTGATGGTGCTGCGGCGCCGGAGGCTGCGGTGAGCGGTTTCACCCCCAGTCCATTGAATCAAAGAGAGTCGAAGCGCGTCTGAACAGGACGCGCTTTCGGCCTGTGAGGAGGTCCAACCTTATGGCAGTTCTGCTTTGTATCCTGCTGGTTCCCCTGTGCCTCATTCTGCTGGTTTGGTACTGGTGCCAGCGCCGTTCTCTGAAATCGGCGGCCAAACAGCTGCGGGAGCTGGAGCTGACGGGCTCCAATGTCCGGGTGCGCCTGCGCACCCCCAACGCCCCGGCGGAGGAGCTTCTGGACGCGGTCAACATCCTGCTGGAGCTGCGTCAGGCGGAGCGGAGCGCCAGCCTGGAGCGGGAGCGCTCCCTCCGGCGGCAGATCGCCAACGTCTCCCACGACCTGCGCACCCCTCTGACCTCCATCCTGGGGTATCTCCAGCTTCTGGAGGACGAAACTTTGCCGCTGGCCGAGCGCCAGGAGTATCTGAACGTGGTCAAGGGGAGGGCCAAGGCCCTCCAGAGCTTGATTACCAGCTTTTACGACCTCTCCCGCCTGGAGGGGGGAGAATACCCCATTCAACAGGAGCGGGTGGACCTCCACTCCAGCCTGTCCAGCCTTCTGGCCTCCTTTTACAGCGACTTTACCGACGGGGGCTTTGACGTGACCGTCGATCTGCAAGAGGGCCTGCCCCCGGTGCTGGCGGACCCGGCGGGGGTTCTGCGTGTCTTTACCAACCTCATCCGCAACGCCCTGGACCACGGCCAGGGGAAGATGGAGGTGAGCCTCTTTCTGGAGGAAGGACAGGTAGTGAGCCTCTTCCGCAACGGGGCGGAGGGCCTCTCCGAGGAGGACCTGCCCCATGTGTTTGACCGCTTTTTTACCGCCGACAAAATGCGCACCGGGCGTAATACCGGCCTGGGGCTGGCCATTGTCAAGGCGCTGGCGGAGCAGATGGGCTGCACCCTTCAGGCGGAGCTGGAGGACGGCCGGTTTGGGGTGCGCATTGCCTGGAAGCCCTACGCGCCCCGTCTGTGACGCTCTACCACAGCCAATTGAACCCCGTTTTGCGCCGGAGCACTGGCGGGTAAAATTGTAGCTGGAACTTCAGCATGATTTTACCAGTTTAGACAGTTATCGACAAAACATTTCCTTTTATTTGGATATTGCAAAAAAATTACCCGTTTATTCCTGTAAAAAGTTTTGAAATTGTGGCATTTTCCATTGCAACCCAGGGGAAAAAGGAGTAGAATAAAGGGGTAAAAAATACGCAGCCATGACTGCGCGCAGGTCTGCCAGAGGGCCCGCCCGCTTTTATCGGAAAGGAGCACACGGCAATTGAATATGCTGCAAAGCATCATGGATGCGTCCTCCCATGCGATGTTCACCCTGGACCGGGACGGCATGATTACCAATATTAACCAGCAGGCGAAGCATGATTTCGGCCTGTACAGCCGGAGTGGCAGCTCCCACGGGCCTGGCCGCTTGGAGCCGGGAGACGTAATTATCATAGGGGACAGCGCACTGGGGGCCGACGATGGCGGCTTGCTGCCAGAGGACCTGGAGCGGCTGGGGATTCACGATGGGCGCATCGCTCCCGGCGGAAGGCTGGCGGCGGTGGGCCGTTTTGACCTGCCCGGCAGCAAGCCGGTCTATAAATACCTCCCCAGAGGGGACCGGGAGACCTTGGACCTGGAGACGGTCTGCCAGGGCACGCCCATCCGTGTGTCCATCCGGGCCAGAACGATTTCAGTGACAGTGGGCGAGGCGGTCTATTCCATTGACTATTTCCACAGCATCGGTCAGATGGTGGTCCTGGACGGGGCCAGCAACGCGGTGAAATTTTGGGAGGAAAAGGGCTACTCCACCCGGAAGGAGGGCGTGGGCAGCCTCCTGCGGGGCGGCTGTTATCTGGCCAAAAGCCCCGGCCTGGAAATCAAGGTGGTGGGCTGTCATTTTCGGGAGTTCTTTGAGGGAAAGCAGTTTGAAGAGGACTTGGAGCGGGTCATGACCGGACAGACGGGGCAGCTCACCGGCGTGTCCTATGAGGTCAACGGCTATGACTTGGTGGCCACCATTCTGCCGGTGACCAACAGGGACGGTGAGCTGAAAAGTCTGATCGTCAAATTTCAGAGCATTGAGGACCTCCATGTGACCATCCAGAGGCGCAACGACGCAATCAAGACCGCCGAGCGGCGGTATCGGGAGATTGAGCAGATTGCCCGGCCGGACGAGGGGGCCTTTTCCACCCTCTTCGGCGGCGGGGCGGCCACCGCGCCTGTGCGGCACCACGCCTATAAGCTCTCCCAACTGGACTGCAACGTGCTGATTACCGGGGAGAGCGGTACCGGAAAATCCTTCCTGGCCCAGGCGTTCCAGCAGGCCCAGCCCCGAAAGGGCCCCTTTGTCACGGTGGACTGCTCCACTGTGACCCCAAGCCTCTTTGAAAGCGAGATGTTCGGCTATGTGGGGGGCGCGTTCACCGGGGCCGACCCCAGGGGGAAGGCCGGATTCTTTGAAGCCGCCGGCGGAGGCACCATCTTCCTGGATGAAATCGGAGAAATCCCCCTGAGCATTCAGGCCAAGCTCCTGGGGGCCATTCAAAATAAGGTAATCTGCCGGGTGGGATCCACCAAGCCCATTCCCGTGGACGTGCGCATTTTGGCCGCTACCAACCGGAATTTGAAGGAGGAAGTGTCTGCGGGGCGCTTCCGGCAGGATTTGTACTATCGGTTGAGCGCCTTTTCTTTGGAGCTTCCCGCCCTGCGGGAGTGCCGGGAGGATATCTGCTTTTTGATTGACCGCCTGATGGAGAGCATCCCCAAAAAATACGGTATGCCGAAAAAGAGCCTCTCCGGCGAGGCCTTCAGCAAGCTGCTGGCCTACGATTGGCCGGGGAACATCCGGGAGCTGGAGAACGTGCTGGAGAGCGCCGTAGCCCTGTCCGAGTCGGATATCATCTACGGCGAGCACATTGATTTGGAGGAGGCCCCCCTGCGGCGGACCCTGCGGGAGCGCTTGAAGCAGGAGGAGGAAAAAATCATCCGGCAGACCCTGGCCCAGTGCGGCGGGAGCCGTATCCAGGCCATGGAGGAGCTGGGATTGTCGAAAACCGTATTTTATGGGAAGATGAAGGAATACAACATCGAGTGAGTACCGCTATACTGGAGAGTTCTGATTTTAGGAAAACGAGTTCCAAAATCAGAACTCTTTTTTTAGCAGTTGCTTCGAGATTTGGTGGAAATGGATAAAACTGGGGCTTCAATTTGTGCAAAATGCCAAATATGAGAAGGAGAACCCTCTGAGGAAGCCAAAGGCCGACAAATCTGCCTGCTCCGGTAGAGTTTGGCGCGTGATTTGCATATACTAGGGTTAAGTCCCACCGGGGACGGAGAAGGGGAATGCCTGTTATGGACTTCTGGAAGATGAACGGAGCGGGCAATGATTTTATCATCCTGGATAACCGGTCGGGACAGATTCCCAGGGAGCGCTTTCCGGAGCTGGCCCGCGTGCTGTGCCGCAGGCGGCTGTCCATCGGGGCCGACGGCCTGATGGTGGTGGAGCGGCCCCAGGGAGACGCCGACTACCGAATGACGTTCTACAACGCCGACGGCAGTCTGGGGGAGATGTGCGGCAACGGCGCCCGGTGCGTCTGCCGGTTTGGCTATGAACAGGGCTTGGCCGGTGAGGTCCAGCGGGTGGAGACCACCGCGGGCCTGGTGACCGGAGCGCGCATCGACCGGAGGACCTACCGGGTGCGGCTCAATACGCCCTCAGTGGTGGGGCTGGACCGCACGGTTTCGGTGGATGGGACCGGCTGGCCCTGCGCTTATGTGGAGCTGGGCAATCCCGGAGTGCCCCATGCGGTGGTTCAGATGGAGGGTCTGCGGACCCGTCCTCAGGAGGAGCTGCGGGAGCTGGGGCGAAAGCTGCGCGGTCACTCCACCTTTCCCAAGGGGGCGAACGTGAACTTTTACGAGCCCTGCGGTACGGACGCGGTTTACCTGCGGACTTACGAGCGGGGGGTGGAGGATTTCACCTATGCCTGCGGCACCGGGGCGGGCTCCACGGTGACGGTGCTGACCCTGCAAGGGACGGTCAGCGGACGGGGCGTCCGTGTGGCCACAGACGGCGGAGTGCTGGTCATTGACGCCGAACGCCGGGGCGATGGGATTGAAGCGCTGTTTTTGACCGGCCCCACCAACACCGTCGCCCGGGGAACCGTAACCGACGAGTCCCTGTTCCCCTGAAGCGCCCAAATTTATATTGCGTTCTAGTTTTTCCCGCGAGTGGACATAAATGGGCGGGAGGTCAAGGTGTGGTTGAGCCTTGGCCTTCCGCCCTCCCCTAAAGGGGGAAGCGACATAGAGACAGGGGCCCTTGGCCCGAATTGGAAAGGAAGCGGCTCCTGATGCTCTGTGACAATATCACCACGGCCCCGACGGGCCGTCTGCTCTTTGCCGGACAGGATACGGTTGCTCTGGCCCGGCAGTACGGCACCCCCCTCTATCTGCTGGATGAGGACAAGGTGAGGGAGAATTGCCGGACCTACGCCGCCGTCTGCCGCAGGTACTTTGACGGCAGGGCCCAGCCCCTTTACGCCAGCAAGGCCAACGCCTTCAAGCGTCTGTATCAGATTGTGGAGGAAGAGGGCCTGGGCATCGACGTGGTTTCCTCCGGGGAGCTCTACACCGCCCTGCAGGCGGGGTGCGATGTGAACCGGGTCTATTTCCACGGCAATAACAAGACCGATGAGGACATCCGCTATGGCGTTGAACGGAATGTGGGGTACTTTGTGGCCGACAACCTGGAGGAAATCCGCGCCATTGAAGCGGAAGCTGCCCGGCAGAACCGGCGGCAGAGGGTTCTGCTCCGCCTGACGCCGGGGATTGACCCCCACACCTATGCGGCCGTCGCCACCGGACGGGTGGATTCCAAGTTCGGCAATGCCATTGCGACCGGTCAGGCCGGGGAGATTACCGCCTATACCCTTCGTCAGCCACATGTGGAGCTGACGGGGTTCCATTGCCACGTGGGCTCTCAGGTCTTTGAAGAGGACGTTTTCGAGCAGGCCGCCGCCGTCATGCTGGAATTTGCGGCCCACTGTAAGCAGGCCTACGGCTACACAGCCCAGCAGCTGGACCTGGGCGGCGGTTTTGGCGTGCGCTACGTGGAGAGCGACCCCAGTCTGGATATAGACGCCAAGGTGGGCCGGCTTGCCGCCGCAGTGCGGGAGGCCTGTGGCCGCCTGGGGATGGAGATGCCGGAAATTCGCATTGAGCCCGGACGGAGCATCGTGGCCAACGCCGGTATGACCCTCTATACCGTGGGGACGGTCAAACGCATTCCGGGCTATAAGAATTATGTCTCGGTAGATGGGAGCATGGCCGACCATCCCCGGTATGCCCTGTACGGCAGTCAATACACCTGTATGCTGGCCGGAAAGATGGGGGAGCCCCAGACCCTTGCCTGCTCCGTGGTGGGCCGCTGCTGTGAGAGCGGCGATATTATCCAGGAACATGTAAAACTCCCCGCCAGTGTGTGCCGGGGGGATATTCTGGCGGTGTGTACCACCGGGGCGTACCACTATTCCATGTCCTCCAATTACAACCGCCTGCCCCGTCCGCCGGTTGTCATGCTCCGGGGCGGGAGGGAGCATGAGATTGCCGTCCGCCGGGAGAGCCTGGCCGACCTGTGCCGGAATGATGTGTAAGCTATAGAGCAAGGGCGTACTGCGGGAGGATATCCTGTGGTACGCCTTTTTGGTTCTTTTCTGCGTTTTGGCTTGCAATCTGTGCCGGATTGGCTTATAATAAGAGCAACGAACACAAAAAGGAGTGATAAGCGCCGTGAGCAGCGACCCGTTCAGTCGAGAACATCTGTGTACCAGCGCGGCGCACTGGCTCCGCGGCTAGGCGGCTGTCCGCCTCCGCACGCCTGATGTCGCCGCTGTGTCCGCGTGGAGCTTCTGGCCCTGCCGGACCGCAAAGACATTGGCGTGGGGAATTTTTTTGCCCTTTTCAGGTTCCCGCGCCGGGAAAGGCGTGATTGAATTGCTGACCATCCATAAGACCATCAACGGAAAAATGACCAAGCTGGATTCCATCCAGGACGGCTGCTGGGTGAATCTTACCTACCCCAGTGAGGACGAGCTCACCACCGCTGCCGCCACCCTGGGGGTGGAACCCACCTTCCTCCGGGCCGCTCTGGACGAGGAAGAGACCTCCCGTATCGACACCGAGGACGGACAAACCCTCATCATCATTGACCTGCCCGCAGTGGAGAAGGATGACGCGGTGGTGTACTCCACCCTCCCGCTGGGCATCATCGTCACCGAGAAGCACATTATTACCGTCTGCCTCAAAGAGTCCTCCATCCTTAAGGACATGCAGGACGGTCTGGTTCGGGGGGCGGAGACACAGAAGCGTACCTCCTTCATCCTCTATATGCTGCTTCAGGTGGCCAAGCGCTACCTCCAATACCTGAAGCAGATTGACAAGATTTACAACTATATGGAGCGGCAGCTCTACAAATCCCAGCGGAATAAGGAGCTCATCCAGCTTCTGGATTTGGAGAAATCCCTGGTGTACTTCAACACCTCCCTCAAGGCCAACGAGGTTACCCTGGAAAAAATTCTTCGGGGGCGCATCGTTACCCTCTACGAGGAGGATCATGACCTGTTGGAGGACGTGCTCATAGAGGTCCGTCAGGCCATTGAGATGGCTAACATCTATTCCTCTATTATCTCCGGCATGATGGACGCCTTTGCCTCCGTCATCTCCAACAACCTCAATGTTATTATGAAGGTGCTCACCTCCATCACCATCCTGCTGACCATACCCAACATTATTTTTGGCTTTTATGGCATGAATGTGGCGGGGCTGCCGCTGGACCAGTTCTGGTGGTTCCCGCTGGTGGTGGCGGCTCTGGCCATTGTGCTGGTGGCTGTGATTTTGAAGCGGCGGGATTTGTTTTAATCCGCGCGCCGCTCAGGACTGCGGGCGCATGCGTCCGCAGTCTATTTCCTTCTGACAGAAAATTTCCGCGTCCGATTCATGTTCTGGACACACTTTTGTGTTATTCTACCCGTTAAGCTGCAATGGAACGCCCGCCGGAGCGGGCAAACTTGGAATGGGAGGTCTTATATGGCGAGCAATCCGAATTATTGTGACATCACACCCGAAATCGAGGCCCTGGCCGGGCAGGCCCTGCACAACAACAGCATTGACCCTGGAGATTATGTGAAGTACGACGTTAAGCGCGGTCTGCGGGATTTGAACGGCAAGGGAGTACTGGCCGGACTGACGGAAATCTCAGACGTTGTCGCCAAGCAGATGGTGAACGGGGAGGAAGTCCCCTGCGACGGTAAGCTCTATTATCGGGGCATCGACGTGGAAAAGCTGGTGGCGGGAGCGCTGAAAGAGGACCGGTTCGGCTTTGAGGAAACCGCGTATCTGCTGCTGCTGGGCCGCCTGCCCGACCGGCAGGAGCTTTTGGAGTTCAAGCGGCAGCTGGCCTATTACCGCTCTCTGCCCAACAACTTCGTCCGGGATGTGATTTTGAAGGCCCCCAGCCCGGACATTATGAACTCTTTGGCCCGGAGCGTGCTGAATCTGGCCTGTTACGACGACCGGGCGGACGATATCTCCCTGCCCAACGTCATGCGCCAGTGCGTCCAGCTCATTGCCCTGTTCCCGGTGCTGGCGGTGTACGGCTATCAGGCCTATACCTATAAGAGCGGCAGCTCTCTATACATACACGCCCCCCAGCCGGAGCTGTCCACGGCGGAGAATATTCTCTCTCTGCTGCGCTCGGATTCCTCCTATTCCTTCTGGGAGGCCCATGTGCTGGATATCTGCCTGACCCTCCACGCGGAGCACGGCGGCGGCAACAACTCCACCTTTACCACCCATGTGGTCACGTCCTCGGGCACGGATACCTACTCCTGCATGACGGCCGCGCTGGCCTCCCTGAAGGGCCCCCGGCACGGCGGGGCCAACATCAAGGTCATTCAGATGTTTGAGGACATGAAGGAGCGGATTGGGGACTGGAAGGACGAGGACGAGGTGAAGGCCTATCTCCGGGCCCTGCTGGACAAGCAGGCCTTTGACAAGGCGGGGCTCATTTACGGCATGGGCCACGCGGTCTATTCCCTGTCCGACCCCCGCGCCAGTGTCCTGCGCTCCTTTGTGGAAAAGCTCTCCCGGGAAAAGGGGCGCAACGAGGAATATGAGCTCTATTCCCTGGTGGAGCGCCTGGGGCCGGAGGTCATTTCCGGGGAGCGGACCATGTACAAGGGCGTTTCGGCCAACGTGGATTTTTATTCCGGGTTTGTGTACCATATGCTGGACCTGCCCCTGGAACTGTACACCCCCATTTTCGCCATGGCCCGCATCGCGGGCTGGAGCGCTCACCGGGTGGAGGAGCTCATCAACATGGGCAAAATCATCCGTCCGGCGTACAAGTATGTGGGGACACATACCGATTATATACCGATGTCGGACCGGTAAGAATACTTCGGGGGCGGGCTGTTTCAGCCTGTCCCCGTTCTGTCTTGCGGCTTCCTGCGGGATATGCTATGCTGTAGCGGTATGAATACAGGAGGTGCCTTATGTCTGAAATGGAAGTGAAGCTCACAAAGCTGGCGAGCTGCGCAGGCTGCGGGGCCAAGGTGGGCGCGGGGGTCCTGGCCCAGCTCCTGGAGGGCCTCCAGGTCCATAGGGACCCCAAGCTGTTGGTGGGCTTTGACAAGAGCGATGATGCGTCGGTCTATCAGGTGGCGCCGGACCTGGCCCTGGTGCAGACGGTGGATTTCTTTCCGCCCATCGCCGACGACCCCTATACCTTTGGACAGATTGCCGCTGCCAACGCCCTATCTGATGTGTATGCCATGGGCGGGGAGCCCAAGCTGTGCCTGAATCTTCTGTGTGTGCCAAAGGACATGCCACACAAGGCGGTCCACGAGCTGCTCCGTGGGGGCTATGACAAGGTGTACGAGGCCGGGGCCCTTATCACCGGGGGACACAGCATTTTGGATGATGAGCCCAAATACGGCCTGTGCGTGACCGGGTTCGTCCACCCGGACAGGATTCTGACCAACTCCGGGGCCAGGCCGGGAGATGTGCTCCTGCTGACCAAGCCCCTGGGTGTGGGCATCCTCACCACCGCCGCCAAGGCGGAGCTGGCCTCCCCGGCGGGGCAGGCTTTGGCCTTGAGGCTCATGACCACCCTCAACAAGGGGGCCAGAGACTGCATGGTACGATATCGGGTCCACGCCTGCACCGACGTGACCGGCTTCGGCCTGCTGGGCCACGCCTTTGAGCTGGCTCAGGGCTCCGATGGGGCGCTGACCCTTTATCCGGAGGACATGGACCTCATCCCGGAGGCGCTGGCCCTGGCCAAGGAGGGGATATTGCCTGAGGGCATGTACCGCAACCGCGCCTTTGCCGGGCCCGGGGTGGATGCGGGGGTAATTCCCCTCTGGGTTCAGGACGTGCTCTACGACCCACAGACCGCCGGGGGCCTGCTCATCGCTGTGGACCCCCTGGACGCGGACGCCCTGCTGACGGAGCTGAAGGGAGCGGTCCCCTCCGCCCAGCGCATCGGTGTGGTGGAGCCCTACAGGGGCGGGGCGCGGATTCGGCTGAGGAAACGGGCATGATTTACCTGGACCATGCCGCCACCAGCTATCCCAAGCCCGCCGGAGTGGGGGAGCGGATGAAATACTATGTGGACCAGGTGGGGGCCAATGCAGGCCGGGCCTCCTACGCCTCCGCGCGGGAGGCGGGGCGGACGGTGCTGCGCCTGCGGCAGCGGCTGTGCGGGCTGTTCGCGTTTCCCCACCTGGACCATGTAATCCTTACCGCTGGAGCCACGGCGGGGCTCAACCTGATTTTGAAGGGGCTGCTCCAGCCGGGGGATCACTGTATCGTCTCCGCGATGGAGCACAATGCCGTGATGCGCCCCCTGGTTCAGCTGGAGCGGAGGGGCATAACCTTCGACCGGGCCCCCTGTGACTGGACTGGACGGCTGAGGCTGGAGGCCCTTTCCGCGCAGTTTCGTCCCAACACAAAGCTGGTGGTTCTGGCCCACGCCTCCAATGTGTGCGGTGTTCTCCAGGACGCTTTGGCCGTAGGGGCGCTGTGCAGGGCGCGGGGTGTGCCCTTTGTGCTGGATGCCGCCCAGTCGGCCGGGCATGTGCCCATTGACGCCCAGGCGCTGAACCTGTCCGCCCTGGTGGTTCCGGGACACAAGGGCCTTTTGGGGCCCCAGGGGATTGGGGCGGCGCTGATCGTCCCAGAGCTGGCCGTCCGGCTGGACCCTCTGACCGCCGGGGGCACCGGCAGCGCCTCAGACAGCGAGGAGCTGCCTCCCTGTTTCCCCGACCGGCTGGAGCCCGGAACCCCCAACCTACCGGGCATTTACGGCTGGGAAGCCGCGCTGGCCTACATCGAGGAGCGGGGCGTTGCGGATTTGATGGCCCACGAACAGGCGCTCACCGCCCGGTTTTTGGCCGGTCTGCCCCGAGACGGCCTCCGGCTGGCGGGCCCTGCCGGAACAGAGGGGAGAGTGGGGGTGTTCTCCCTGGACTTCACCGGACAGGACAACGCCGAGGCCGCATTTTGGCTGGAGCAGGAGCGGGGGATTCTGACCCGCTGCGGGCTCCACTGCGCCCCCTCCGCCCATAAGACCTTGGGGACCTTTCCCCAGGGGAGCGTCCGGCTCTCCCTGGGCTTCACCAACACGGAGCAGGACGTGGACGCGGCCCTGGAAGCGCTGGAGGACTGCATAAAAGGCGGCTGAATGGGCGGCTTTTCCAAAAGGGAGCCTTTTCGATATACATTTCCCCTCAGGTATGCTATAATACCCCCATCAAACCCCTTTCAGGAGTGAACAGCTTATGCGCGCAGGACTCATCACCTTCCACTTTGCCCACCACTACGGCGCACAGCTCCAGGCGTATGCCACCATGCGGGCGGTGCAGGCCTTGGGGGCGGAGTGTCAAATCATCGACTACCGCCTGCCCCATACCGTGGGGACCAACCGGGTGTTCAAGAGCGGGCGCTCCGTGCGGGACTTGGCCTCCAATGGACACACCGCCCTCCATTACCCCGCGTTTCAGCGGCGGTTCCAGCGGTTTGAGGACTTCGTAGCCCGGGAGATGGCGCTGACCCCCCGGCAGTATTCCTCCGCCCGGGAGCTGGCGGCGGAGCCCCCGGACTGCGACGTGTTCCTGGCGGGCAGCGACCAGATTTGGAACCCCTATATTTTTCAGGACAAGCAGTTTGACCCCGCCTTCCTGCTGGCCTTCGCCGGAGAGAAGCGCCGGATTGCCTACGCCCCCAGCCTGGGGGTCCCGGAGCTGCCTGCGGACAAGGCCGGTCAGCTGAAGGCCTTTTTGGAGCCCTTCTCCGCCCTCTCCGTCCGGGAGAAGCGGGGACAGGCCCTCCTGCGTCAGGCGGCTGGGCGGGAGGCGCGGGTGGTCCTGGACCCCACCCTTCTGCTCACCGGGGAGGAATGGGGGAAGCTGGCCGTCCCCCCCCAGGGGAAGCGGGGGTATATTCTGTGCTATTTCGTCTCCGACCCCGGAGAGACGGCGCCCTACGCCCAGGAGCTCGCCCGGCGCACCGGTCTGCCCATCGTCCAGCTGGCCGGGGCCCGGCGGAAAATCCCCGGCGCAAAAGATTTGGTATTTGACGCGGGACCCAGGGAGTTTTTGGGGCTCTTCCAGCACGCCGCCTATGTGGTCACCAATTCCTTCCATGGGGCGGTGTTCTCCCTGCAATTCCAGCGGCCGTTCTTCACCTCCATGTCCCCCAAGGAGCGGCGGGAGCCCACCTGGTCCCGGATTTACAGTCTGTTGTCCCGGCTGGGCTGTACCGGGCGCGTAATCGGCCTGGAGGAAACCGACGCCATCGACGCCCCCATGGACTATGCCGCCATTGGGGCGCGTCTGTCGGAGGCGCGGGCGGATTCCCTGGCCTATCTGAAAGCCGCCCTGTACGGCGAGCCCCTGCCGGAGCTCCCCCGGGAGGAGCACACATCCAAGGGGCCCGTTCTGTGCCGCCGGGAGGACTGTACCGGCTGCGCCGCCTGCGCCAGCATCTGCCCGGTGGACGCCATCGCTATGAAGCCCGACCGGGAGGGGTTCCTCAGGCCGGTGGTGGGGGATACGTGCATCCTGTGCCGCAAGTGCGAGGGCGTGTGTCCCATGCTCCACCCCTATGAGAAGGGGCCCGCCCCTGAAAGTGCCTGGGCAGTGTGGAGCCAGCGGGAGGACGAGCGGGTGCAGAGCTCCTCCGGCGGGGTGTTCTCTCTGCTGGCCCGGCAGGTGCTGGAGCAGGGCGGCGCGGTATTCGGCGCGGCCCTGGAGGAGGATAAGACGGTCCGTCACGTCTGCGTCCGCAGGGAAGAAGAGCTTGCCCCTCTGCGGGGCTCCAAGTACGTCCAGAGTGAAACCGGCGAGGCGTTCCGGCAGGTTCGGGGGCTGCTGGCGGCAGACACGCCGGTGCTCTTTGTGGGAACCGCCTGTCAGGTGGATGGACTGCTTCAATACCTGGGCGGGCCGCAGGAGAAGCTGCTCACCTGCGACCTGGTGTGCCACGGGACCCCCTCTCCGGCGGTGTTCCGGGCCTGTCTGGACCGGCTGGAGGAGGAACAGGGCAGGCAGATTGCCCATGTCCGCTTTCGGGACAAGACCAAGGGGTGGAAGCGGCCACACTTTACCGTGGACTTTCAGGACGGTACCTCCTGGTCGGAGGAGCTCTACAGCACCCCCTTTGGGCGGGGCTTTGGGGCCTCGCTGTACCTGCGTCCGGCCTGCGCCCTGTGCCGGTACGCCAGTACGAGCCGCCCCGCCGACCTGACCTTGGGGGACTTTTGGGGCCTGGACGAGGCTCTGGAGCTGCCCGTGGACCGGGACAAGGGAATCTCGCTGGTGCTGGTCCACACGGAGAAGGGAAGGGAGGCCCTGGACGCCGCGGCTTCCAGCCTGGGAAAAATGGAACGCCCCCTGGCGGAGGCGGTGGCGGGAAATCCCCGGCTGGCCTCCCCTGTGCAGGCGAATCCCCGCCGGGCGGTGTTTTTCGCCGCCTTTGCGGCCCAGCCCTTTGCGCAGGTGGAAAAGGCCTTCCTGGCCAGACCCCCGCTGCCCTACCGGGCGGCGGCAAAGGTGCTCTCGCCGGCGGTCAAGGCCCGGATACGAAGCATCTTGAAATAAAAGTTTACAATTTCCCCTGGAAATTCTGCTCAACCTCTGCTAGACTGGCTATACTACCTTTGGGAGGGGACCTGATTTGAAATCCATCGACAGTCTGCTGGACCGCTTTTGCCTCAATCATCCCAAGCTGGGGATACCCAATCTGATGCTCTATATCTCCATTGGAAACGTGGTTGTGCTTTTGCTGGACATGTTCAGCCAATATACCTTCAGCTTTTGGCTCCGGCTCATTCCCGGAGCGGTGTTTCAGGGGCAGATTTGGCGGCTTGTGACCTTTCTCTTTGTACCGGTCAACGAGAATTTGCTGTGGTTTGTGATTACGGTGCTGCTGTACTACTCCATTGGCACCAGCCTGGAACGGACCTGGGGAACCACCAAATTTACAGTGTATTACCTGCTGGGAGCGGCCATGAACCTGGTCGTTGGCCTGGTAATGGGCCTGCTGGGCTTTGCCTGGATGGAGACGGCCAACATGTACTACCTGAATATGTCGCTCTTTTTGGCCTACGCCACCCTGTACCCCGACGCGGCCTTTATCCTGTATTTCATCATTCGCGTCAAGGCCAAATGGCTGGCGTGGGCCGACGGGGTGTTCCTGGCCCTGGCGGTGGTGGGAAGCCTGCTGGACCGCAACATCCCTATGGCCCTGATGCCCATTCTGGCGGTGCTCAACTACCTGCTGTTCTTCTGGTCGGATTTGATGGAGCTGCTGAACCGGGGACAGCGGCGGGTCCGGCACCAGACCTCCCGCCAGACGGTGAATTTCAAGCAGGCCACCCGGCGGGCGCAGCAGCAGAAGGGATACATCCACAAATGCGCCGTCTGCGGCAAGACGGACACGGAATTTCCCGACGAGGAGTTCCGCTACTGCTCCAAGTGCAACGGGTATTACTGCTACTGCACGGAGCACCTGAGCGACCATGTGCATATCAAGTGACCGCTTCCAGCCGGCAGAGGGCCGGGGATAAGCGCACGGACCGGAGGTCAGGGGCCAGGAAAGGCCCTCTGACCTCCGTTTTTTGGAAAACTGCTGTTGCGAAATCCGCCGGAATCCGTTATACTTAGGGTGCAAACGCAAGCTGCAAACATGGGAGGCATGAGTATCATGGTACAGGCATCTTTTGACGTGACAGCCCTGGGCGAGCTGCTCATTGACTTTACGGAAAACGGCCTCAGCGGCCAGGGGAATCCCCTCTTTGAGGCCAACCCTGGCGGCGCGCCCTGCAATGTGCTGGCGATGCTGGGCAAGCTGGGCAAGCGCTGTGCCTTTGTGGGCAAGGTGGGGGAGGACATGTTCGGCCGCAGGCTGAAGGAGGTGGCCCAGCAGGCGGGTATCTGCATGGACCATCTGGTGTTTGATCCCAAGGTCCCTACGACCCTGGCCTTTGTCCAGACCCTGGCGGGCGGGGACCGGGATTTTTCCTTTTACCGGAACCCCGGCGCGGACATGTGCCTGGAGGCGGGGGAGGTGCCCGAGGCGGTAATCCGGCAGAGCCGTATATTCCACTTCGGCACTCTGTCCATGACCCACCCGGGGGTCCGGCAGGCCACCTGTCAGGCCCTGGAGTACGCTAAAGCGGGTGGGACGCTCATATCCTTTGACCCCAACCTCCGGCTGCCCCTGTGGGACAGCCTGGAGGAAGCCCGGACCCAGATTGCCTGGGGACTGGGCCAGTGCGATATTTTGAAAATTGCCGACAATGAGCTGGAGTTCATGACCGGCGAGACGGATTTTGACAAAGGCGCGGCCCTTCTGCGGAAGCAGTATCCCAATATCCGCGTATGCAATGTGACGGCAGGGGCCCAGGGCAGCTACGCCTACTACGGGGATGAGCGGGTCTTTGTGCCCGCCCTGACACTGGGCGGGACCATCGAGACGACAGGGGCGGGAGACACCTTCTGCGCCTGTGTGCTGAACTTTGTGCTGGAGCACGGGATTGACGGCCTGACCGCCGGGGATTTGACCGAAATGCTCCGCTTCGCCAACGCCGCCGCCTATCTGGTGACCACCCGGAGGGGGGCCATCCGCTCCATGCCGGAGCGGGCGGAGGTAATGGCCCTCCTGGCGAAAACGGCGGTATGAGGCGCGCGGGCTACATCCTGGCCCTCCTGGTCCTCCTGGCGGTGCTGGGGAGTCCGGCGGCGGGAGCGGCCTTTTCCGACGTGGACCCGGAGAGCTGGTATGGGGAGGCCGTCGCAGAACTGACCGGACGGGGGCTGCTCACCGGATGCCCCGACGGGAGTTTTCAGCCGGAGCGCCCCATTTCGGCGGCGGAATTTGTGACCATTGCGGTCCGGTGCGGCGGTCTGGCCCCCGCGTCCGGGCAGAGCGGCCATTGGGCGGCGGGGGAGCTGCGGGCCGCGCTGGAGGCCGGGTGGTACGATTGGGACGAGCTCCCGCCCACCGGGGAGGGCTTTGACCGGCCCATTTCCCGTCAGCTGGCGGTGAAAATCCTCATGCGGGCCCTCTTGCCGGAGGTGCGTGGGGATTATCAAAGGGAATCCGCAAAAATATCCGATTTTTCCACCCTGAGCGGGCGGTATTACGAACCGGTATTGGCCGCTTACGCCGCCGGGGTGGTCACCGGAGACGGGAATGGGGCGTTCCGGCCCCTGGACGGACTCAGCCGGGCAGAGGCCTGCGTTCTTCTGCGCCGGGCCCTCCAGAAGGCGGGCGGAGAGCGCCCGTCCCCTCCGGCTGTCCCCAAGCCCGCCGCGCCGCTGTCGGGGGGCGTCTCCCAAACCGGCTGGCTTCAGGTGAAGGGGACACAGCTGTGCGGGGAATCCGGAGAGCCGGTGGTCCTGCGGGGCATGAGCAGCCACGGCCTCCAGTGGTTCGGTTCTTTCGCCGGGGTCCAGGCGGTGCGGCAAACCGCCGCCGCCGGGGCCAATGTGTTCCGGGTGGCCATATACACCGGCGAGGGGGGCTACCTCAGCCAGCCGGAGGCCATGAAGGAACGGGTTATAGCAGCGGTGGACGCGGCCATAGCCTGCGATATGTATGTTATCATTGACTGGCACATTCTGTCCGACGGGGACCCTCTGGCCCATGGGTCGGAGGCTGAGGCCTTTTTCTCCGAAATGGCCCAACGCTATGGGGACACCCCCAATGTGCTCTATGAAATCTGCAACGAGCCCAACGGCGGGATTACCTGGCAGGGGAACGTGAAGCCCTATGCCCAACGGGTCATTGCGGCCATTCGGGAGCACGCCCCCAGAGGGATAATTCTGGTGGGAAGCCCCACCTGGAGCCAGGATATCCATCTGGCCGCAGCCGACCCCCTCCAGGGGGAGAATCTGATGTACACCCTCCATTTCTACGCGGGCACCCACAGTGCGGAGCTGCGGGAGCGGATTGACGCCGCGCGGAAAGGGGGCCTGCCGGTGTTTGTGTCCGAGTGGGGGACCAGCCGGGCCGGCGGCGGCGGCGGGGTCTTTTTGGAGGAAGCCGGGGTCTGGCTGGATTTTCTGGAAGAGCGGGCCATCAGCTGGTGCAATTGGTCCCTGTGCGATAAGGATGAGGCCTCCGCCGCCCTGCGGCCGGGCACGGCCCCCGGCGGGACCTGGAGCGAGGAGGACCTGACTCCGTCGGGGCGCTTTGTGTTCTCCCGTCTGGCCCATTGAGAAGGGTTTTTCCATTTGGCAGAAACCTCCGCCAGACTGTCGAAAAACCGCTTAGACCAAAGGTTTCGGAGGGAAAGTCCGTGAGGACTTTTTTAACAAGCTGTCGGTTGACCGCCCAGCCGGGTGGTCAACCGCTTTTTATCCCGGAGTCCGGCCGGTCTGCCGGCGCCCCGTTTTGAAATCCCTCTATCATTTTGGGGAAAATACTGGTATAATAAAACCACCAACCAGAACTATAGGAGGAACTTCCATGAAAAAAGCAGAAAAATCCAGCACACCTTCTCTGCGATACTTGCAGATGCTCTCCCGCCAGTATCCCACGGTTCAGGCGGCCAGCAGTGAGATTATCAACCTCCAGACCATCCTGAACCTACCCAAGGGCACCGAGCACTTCATCTCCGACGTTCACGGGGAGTACGAGGCCTTTCAGCACATCCTCAACAGCGCCTCCGGCGTGGTGCGGGAGAAGGTGGATGAGCTCTTCTCCACCAGTGTGTCCAAGGCCGACCGGGACCAGCTGGCCACCCTTATTTACTATCCGGCGGAAAAGCTGGAGGAAATTTATACCAGCAATAAGGCGGAAATGGACGAGTGGTACCGAATCACCCTGCACCGCCTCATTGACGTGTGCCGGGTGGCCGCCTCCAAGTACACCCGCTCCAAGGTCCGCAAGGCCATGCCCAAGGAGTATGCCTACATCATTGACGAGCTCATCAACACCAATTATGAGTACCACGACAAGCGGGAATACTATGAAAATATCATCTCCACCATCATCGACATCGACCGGGCGGAGAATTTTATCATTGCCATGTGCAATCTCATCAAGCGCCTGATTGTGGACCACCTCCACCTGGTGGGGGACGTCTTTGACCGGGGTCCCCGGGCGGACATCATCATGGACACATTGATGAACTATCACAGTGTTGACATTCAGTGGGGCAACCATGACGTGCTCTGGATGGGCGCGGCCACCGGAAGCCGCACGCTGGTGGCTACCGTGCTCTCCAACTCCATCCATTACAACAACCTGGAGGTCATTGAGACCGGCTACGGCATCAGCCTGCGGCCCCTGGCCCTCTTTGCCAACGACGTGTACCGGGACGTGGACTGCTCCTGCTTTGCCGCCAAGCTCACCAACGACAGCGGGGACCTGAACGAAAAGGACATCGCTCTAGCCGCCCGGATGCACAAGGCCATTACCATTATTCTCTTCAAGCTGGAGGGGCAAAAGATTCTCCGTCACCCGGAGTTCCGCATGAATGACCGGCTGCTGCTGGATAAAATCGACTATGAAAACAAGTGCATCACCATCAACGGAACCACCTACCCACTGGCGGATACCGACTTCCCCACAGTGGACCGGGAACATCCCTACGACCTCTCCCAGGAGGAGGACCAGATGATCCGCCAGCTGACCGCCTCCTTCCAGCACAGCGAGAAGCTCCAAAAGCATGTGCGTTTCCTCTACTCCAAGGGGGGGCTGTATAAGGTGTTCAACGGCAACCTGCTGCTTCATGGCTGCATTCCCCTCACCGACGATGGAGAGGTTATGGAGTTCAAAATCAACGGCAAATCCCTGCGGGGACAGGATTTCATGGACTTTGCCGAGTCGGTGGCCCGACAGGGGTACTATGCCCGCTCGGGCTCGGCGGAACGGCAGTACGGGATGGACTTTTTGTGGTTCCTCTGGTGCGGGCGGCACTCGCCCACCTATGGCCGGGACCGCATGACCACCTTTGAGCGGCGGCTCATTAAGGACGAGGACGCCTGGACGGAGCCCAAGAACGCCTACTACACCTACTACAACGACCCAGACGTGTGCGAGCGCCTCATGAAAGACTTTGGCCTGGAGGGACCGCACTGCCACATTATCAACGGACATGTGCCCGTCAAGTCCAAAAAGGGGGAGAGCCCCATCAAGGGCGGCGGCAAGCTCATTGTCATCGACGGCGGCTTCTGCCGGGCCTATCAGCCCACCACCGGCATTGCGGGCTATACTCTGATTTACAATTCCAACTGTCTGCGCCTGGTGTCCCACAAGCCTTTTGCGGGGAAAGAGAACGCCATCCGCGAAAATCTGGATATCGCCTCCTTCTCCGAGGTGTTCGAGCGCATGGAGGCCCGCATCAAGATTTCGCAGACGGACATCGGCGCACAGCTTCAGCAGCAGGTGGACGATTTGAAGGCCCTCCTGCGGGCCTACAAGATGGGCGAGGTGAACGAGGACCACAAGGCGTAACCGCCTGAGTCCAGAGAAAAGCGCGCCCGAGGTACGGACGCACTCAGACTGTCGAAACTCGCTTCGGCCAAAGGTTTCGGAGGGAAAGATAGTGTGAAAGAAAACCGTCAGGGTTTTCTTTCGCGTCGGAATCACAAAATTTCGGAACTTGTGTAACAAGTGTAGAAATTTTCCTCAGCTTGGCGGGAAAGTCCGTTAGGACTTTTTCGACAAGCTGAGCGCGCCCCGAAGTACGGGCGCACTGGGAAAGGGAGACGAGGATGGATAAAAAGAAGGCGCAGTTTACCAGCAGCTGGGGGTTTGTGCTCTCGGCGGTGGGGTCTGCCGTGGGCATGGCGAATGTCTGGGGCTTTCCGGCAAAAATGGGGGGCAACGGGGGCGGGGCCTTTTTGTTGGCCTACCTGTGTTTTGTGGTGCTGTTCAGTGTGGTGGGCCTGTCGGCGGAGTACGCCGTGGGCCGCCGGGCCCGGACGGGCACCCTGGGGACCTATGAAATGGCCTGGGCCAGCCGCCGGAAGGGGCTGGGAAAGGTGGGGGGCCTGTTGGGCTGGCTGCCCCTGGCCGGGTCCATGTGCATCGCCATTGGCTATGCCGCTATCATTGCCTACGTGCTCAAGGCCTTTGCCAACGCCCTGGACGGCTCCCTGATGGCGGCGGATACCGCCGGCTGGTTTGAAGCCTTCTCCACGGCGGATTATGCCGTCCTGCCCTTTCACGCCATTGTGGTGGTGGGTACTTTGCTGACCCTCCTGCTGGGGGCCAAGAGCATCGAGCGGACCAACAAGGTCATGATGCCGGTGTTTTTCGTCATTTTTGCCATTCTGGCGGTGCGGGTGGCCTTCCTGCCCGGCGCGGCGGAGGGGTACCGGTATATGTTTACCTTCCGCTGGGAGGAGCTGCTCAATCCCATGGTGTGGATTTGGGCGATGGGGCAGGCCTTCTTTTCCCTCTCCATCACGGGGAGCGGCATGATCGTCTACGGGGCCTACCTGGACCGGGAGATGGACGTGGCGGCCCTGGCCAAGCGGACCGCCCTCTTCGATACCATTGCCGCCCTGGTGGCCGCGCTGGTGATTATCCCGGCGTGCTTTGCCTACGGCCTGGACGTGGGGGCAGGGCCCTCCCTGCTCTTTGTGACCCTGCCCCGCATCTTGCAGGACATCCCCCTGGGACGGGTGTTTGCCGTCATCCTCTATATTGCCATGGTTTTCGCCGGGGTGAGCTCCCTGCAAAACATGTTTGAGGCGGTGGGAGAGTCCCTGCTCCACCGGTTCCCCAAGCTGGGACGCAAGGTGGTCCTGCTGCTTCTGTGCGTGGTGTGCCTGGGCATTGGAATGCACATGGAGCCCATTTTCAAATGGGGGCCCTGGATGGATATTGTGTCCATCTATATCATTCCCATCGGGGCCACCCTGGGGGCGGTGTCCTGGTTCTGGGTGATGCGCCGGGAGGACCTGATGGACGAGGTGGGCCGGGGGGCGAAGCGGGCTCCCGGTACCCTTTGGTACTACGCGGGGCGGTATCTCTACGTGCCCTGCGCCATACTCCTGTGCGGCGTGGCCCTGCTGATGCAGGTGGCGTTCTAAGCGGGCGGCAGGCTCAGACCGCCGATAACCTCCTTGAGCTGCTGGGCGGAGTCCCGCAGGGCGGTCCGCTCCGACTGGCCCAGGGGGATTTCCAGGATTTTTTCCAGGCCGTTGCGCCCCACCAGAGAGGGAATGCTCAGGGCCAGGTCCTCCAAGCCGTATTCCCCCTCCAGCACCACGGAGATGGGGAGAACCGCGTGTTCGTCCTTGACGATGCACTCCGCAATACGCCCTACGGCCATAGCGATGCCGTAATAAGTGGCCCCCTTGCGCTGGATGATGGCCTGTGCGCTGTCCCGGATGTCCCGGTACAGCCGGTCCATGTCGGCGGCCCGGAGCTCCTTGCCCTGGAGGCGGCAGAAATCGTCCAAATCCAGGCCGGACACGTTGGCTCCGCTCCACACGGCAAGCTCACTGTCCCCGTGCTCGCCGACGATGAAGGCATGGACGTTCCGGCTGTCCACCTTCAGTTCCTCCCCCAGGAGCTGCTTGAGCCGGGCGGTGTCCAGAACGGTGCCGGAGCCAATGACCCGCTCCTTGGGGAAGCCGGAGAGTTTCCAGGCGGCATAGGTGAGCACGTCCACCGGGTTGGACACAATGAGCAGGATGCCGCCGAAATGGCGGGCGGTGAGCTCGTCCACAATTTGTTTCAGGATGGCGATGTTTTGGGCGATGAGCTCCAGCCGGGTCTGGCCGGGCTTCTGGTTCACCCCTGCGGTGATGACCGCCAGGGCGCAGCTGGCGGCGTCGTCATAGGTTCCGGCGGTGATTTCCATGGCGGCCCCATAGGGCATTCCGTCGCTGAGGTCCATGGCCTCCCCCTCGGCCTTGGCCGGATTGGCGTCCAGCAGGACCAGATGGGAGAACAGGCCCTGCTGCAAAAACCGGAAGGCGATGGAAGCGCCCACAGAGCCGCAGCCGATGATGGCCGCTTTGCGAAAATTAAGTTCCAAGGTTGTCGCTCCCCTTTCAACAGTTACAGACTTATTGTGCTGGATTTGCCGCGTCCTATACGGCCGGCCCCAGGGAGGTACAGGAAATGTTCCTATGGAAGAGAGAACCCGCCGTGACATTTGACAAAACCGGAAAAATCCCGGTGATTCGGGCCAGTATCTGCACCGGCGAGCAGGTGGCTGGGTTCCGGGATGAGGCGACCGGTAAATTTACCGAAATGATGCTCCTGCGCAGTGAAATCGACCTGCGGGCCTTTTTGCGGACCTACGGGGTGGCGGAGGGAGAAATCAAACGGGAGTGGTAGGCGCGCTCCATTCATATCCCAGCCCCCGGCGCATATCCTTTCTGTGGGAGGGATGGACATGGTGGGATGGCTGGCGGAGGAAGAGCGGCAGGGGAGACGGGCGGTCCTGGAGCGGACCGGCTTGGCGGGTCTGACGGTTCTGCGGGCCGGTGTGCCCCTTCCCCCAAAGCTGCGGGAGCGCACGGTTCTCCGCCGGGTGGAGAAGGCCGCGGGCCTGCTGGCCCGTGCGGGAGTGCGGCGGGTGCTCACCCGGCAGGATTTTCCCCATTGGGACGTGTTGTCAGCCTATGGCCTGCGCCCGGTGGACCTGGAGCCCCTGTGTCAGGCCCTGGCGGCGCCCCTGGCTCTGGCGGCGCTGGAGCGGCAGGGGATTGCTCCCTCTGTTGGGACGGTGGCGCTGTCCGGGCGGCGGGTGAGCCGCCCGCTGTTTCAGGCGGCGATGGCCCTCTGTCCCCAGGTGCGCACTCTGGTCATCGACGCCCCCGACGGCGGGGCCGAGCTGGCGGGGGAGCTGCGCCGGGAGTACGGTGCGGCGGCCCTGACGGCCCTGGACGGGAGCGCCGCTCAGGTGCTGCTCTCCTTTTCCCCGGGGGAGGGGAGGGGGCTGCTCCTGTGGGGGCCCGCGCCGGACTTGGACGGCTTGACACTGGTCCCCCCGCTGGACCTTCCAGGGGAGCTTGCGCCCCTGCCGCTGCTGGCCGTTCTGTGGGAGGAGGGGCGGATACCGGCCAAAGAAATTCGCGTTGTGCCGGAAGATTTCGGAAGAAATTGACTTGACAGGACGGGACAAAATGCCTATAATATCGAATTATTATAGGTATATGGGATTACTGCGGACCTACGGGGCCGCTTTTCAGAGCGTCGGGGTCCGGCACCGGAGACAGACCGGCGGACGCGGGGGCGGCGGAGGCCGTGCCGAAGGGACCCAAATCTGAGAAAGGACCGGTGTAATCAGAAGCGATGGCGAAAGAATATAAACTCAGCGCCGAGCGCCTGGAAGAGCTGAAACAGGAGCTTACCTATTTGAAGACCGTACGGGAAAAGGAAGTGGCCGACCAGATTAAGGAGGCCCGCTCCTTTGGCGATTTAAGCGAAAACAGCGAGTACGACGAGGCCAAAAACGAACAGGGCAAGCTCTACTCCCGCATTGCGGAGGTGGAGAACATTTTGGCCAACTATGTGGTCATTGAGGAGCACGAGGAGGACCCCGATTCGGTCCGCCTGGGCTCCCGCATCCGGGTGAAGGACCTGGAATTTGATGAGGAGGAGACCTATCAGGTGGTGGGCTCCCAGGAGGCCGACCCCATGAACGGACGTATTTCCGAGGACTCCCCCTTTGGACGGGCCCTGCTGGGCCGGGCGGTGGGCGATAAGGTCCAGGTGGACGCTCCCGCCGGTGTATTGAGGTATCAAATCTTAGAAATACAAAAGTCATAAAAAGGAGCCAGAGCAATGACGACCGAAGAGAAGAATGTCAACCAGAGTGTGGAAGAAAACCTGTCCGAGCTGCGCCAAATCCGCCGCGCCAAGCTCAAGGAGCTTCAGGACGCGGGCCAGGACCCCTTCCAGATTACCAAATATGTGGTGACCCACCGTTCCGCCGACATCAAGGAGAACTTTGAGGCCCTGGAGGGCCAGAAGACCTCCGTAGCCGGCCGCATCATGTCCAAGCGGGGCATGGGCAAGGCCATTTTCTGCGATTTGCAGGATGTGAAGGGCCGCATCCAGCTCTATGTCCGGGTGGACGAGCTGGGGGAGGAGGCCTTTGCCAAGTTCAAGAAGATTGATATTGGCGATATCGTGGGCGTTGAGGGCGAGGTGTTCAAGACCAAGCGGGGTGAAATTTCCGTCAAGGCCCATCAGGTGACCCTTCTCTCCAAGTCCCTGCTGCCCCTGCCCGAAAAGTTCCACGGGCTCACCGACAAGGAAACCCGTTACCGCCAGCGGTATGTGGACCTGATTATGAACGAGGATGTGCGCCGGGCCTTCCAGATCCGCACCGCCTTTATCAAGCACGTGCGCAAGTATCTGGACGACCGGGATTACCTGGAGGTGGAGACCCCCATTCTGAACACCATCCAGGGAGGCGCTACCGCCCGGCCCTTCGTCACCCACCACAACACCTTGGGCCTGGATATGTACCTGCGTATCGCCACCGAGCTGCACCTGAAGCGCCTGACCGTGGGCGGTTTTGAGCGGGTGTACGAGATTGGCCGCATTTTCCGCAACGAGGGCATGGACCCCAAGCACAATCCAGAGTTTACCACCATCGAGCTCTACGAGGCCTATGCTGATTTCCACGACATGATGGATATCGCCGAGGGCATCCTCTCCACCGCCGCCAAGGACATCCTGGGCAGCTACCAGGTCCAGTGGCTGGGCGTGGACATCGACCTGACCCCCGGCTGGAAGCGCCTGACCATGGCCGATGCCGTGAAGGAGTATGTGGGCGTGGATTTTATGGCCATCAGCGACGATGAAGAGGCCTGCAAGGCCGTGGAGGCGGAGGGCATCGACCTGGAGGGCTGTGAGCGCACCTGGGGCACCGCCCTGTACGAGGCCTTTGACCAGCGGGTAGAGGAGAAGCTGATTCAGCCCACCTTCATTACTATGTATCCGGTGGAGGTTTCCCCGCTGACCAAGCGCTCCCCCAAGGACCCCCGCCTCACCGAGCGGTTCGAGCTGTTCATCAACCATTCGGAGTTCGCCAACGCCTTCTCCGAGCTCAACGACCCCATTGACCAGCGCGGCCGCTTCGAGCACGAGCTGGCCCTGCGGGATATGGGCAACGACGAGGCGGGCATGATGGACGAGGACTATATCACCGCCCTGGAATACGGCCTGCCCCCTACGGGCGGCATGGGTATCGGCATCGACCGCGCCGTCATGATGCTGACGAACTCGGATTCTATCCGGGATGTGCTGCTCTTCCCCACAATGAAGCCGCTGGACTAAATTCCGGCACAAAATATTTGGAGAAACGACTGTTTTTCAGGAAAAATCAGCGAAAACAGCATGATTTGTTGCAAAGTGGGAAATGCGTTTTTGAGTTTTACGACAGATTTACGACAAATGAAAAGGATTTGGTATGGCAAAAGAAGTACCAGCCTCATGGCTGGTACTTCTTACTATTTTTAGATGGGAGCAATCTACATGAGAGAAGGAATTTTGATCCCTGATATGCAGAGTGGGCGTGCCGATATCCGTTTCAACAGTGACGACTGCTACGGCGGTCTCCACTGCGGCACAACGATGGACATTTGGCTCAACGAGCGGTGGGTGCCCACCCACATTGAGATGGATAGTTGCGGCTGGTTCCTGGTAGGAGTCCAGGTTGAGACACTGTGGGGGCAGAAGGTGCGCATACCGCGGTGATCAGACAGCGATACGCTCTAAAGCCGGCTGCAAGGCTGTTAACTTTGCGGACGCCATTCCAGTATCATGGAGCCAAGGCATCGCCTCGTCATTGGTCAGCAGCACCGGCATCCGGTCATGGACATTGATGATGGTATCGTTGGGGGCGGTGGTTAGGACCACGAACCGCTCCTCACCCTGGAAAGTATTCCATAATCCGGCCAGATAGAGCCAATCCTGCCCCGGCAGCCGAAAATGGTATTTCCTTTTTTGGCTATCCCATTCGTAGAAGCCGGTCGTAGGCACGATGCACCTCCGTTCCAGCACGGATCGGCGGAACATCGGTTTGTCCAGCGCTGTTTCACCCCGGGCGTTGATAATGACCCCCTTGCCTTTGAAGCTGGGAAATCCCCAGGTCATCGGCTTGGGGGTCATTTTTTGTCCGTCCGGAAGCAGGACAGGTGTGGCGTTGGTGGGGAATATCTCCCCGGTATGGATACTGGCAACTCCAAACCGGGCCTGCACCTCAGCCACGATCTGGGCGATCTCTTTGGACTGATCCGGGGCTAAACTGTATCTTCCGCACATAGCTGTGACTCCTTTCGGGGATGAAGGCAAGGCTACCCTCATATACTGAGGACATGAAGCCTGTGATTTTACATTCGGATATGAACAATTTCTATGCCAGCGTGGAGATCCTGTATGATCCCACGCTGCGGGACAAGCCAGTGGCGGTGGCCGGAGACGAGGAGGCCCGCCACGGCATTGTGCTGGCCAAAAACGATATTGCCAAACGGTTCGGCATCCGCACCGGGCAGGTGCTGTGGGAGGCCCGGCAGCAGTGCCCCGGGCTGGTCTGTGTCCCTGCCCATTACGAGCGTTACCTTGCGTTCTCTGCCCAAGCCAGGGGCATCTATACCAGTTACACCGACCAGGTGGAGCCTTTCGGCTTGGACGAGTGCTGGCTGGATGTCACCGGCTCTGTGGGACTGTTTGGGGAAGGACCGGCCATCGCCGATGATATCCGGGGCCGCATGAAGCGGGAGCTGGGGTTGACGGTCTCAATAGGCGTGTCGTTTAATAAAGTATTTGCTAAACTGGGCTCAGATATGAAAAAACCCGATGCCACAACGGTCATTACCCCGGAGAACTATCGGGATAAGGCTTGGAGACTTCCTGTGAGCGATCTGCTCTACGTTGGCCCGGCCACCACCCGGAAGCTGAACCAGTATGGGATCACCACGATTGGGGAACTGGCCAAGGCCAATCCTGATCTTCTGTACTGGCTGCTGGGCAAAAACGGAATCATGCTCCATCAGTTTGCCAACGGGCAGGACCACTCCGGCGTCCGGCGCTATTATGCAGTACCGCCCATGAAGAGTATTGGTAACTCTACCACTGCACCCCGGGATTTGGTCAGTGAGGATGATGTAAAAATTACCCTCATGGCCCTGTGCGAAAGCGTGGGAGCCAGACTCCGGGAGCAGAATTGCCTTTGCTCTACCGTGGCTCTGGGTATCCGGGACAACCGCCTGCTGTCCTATGACCGGCAGGCCAAACTCAACCATCCCACAGCGAACACATTGGACATCTGGGAAACGGCCGTGGAGCTGTTCCGGAGGCATCATACCAGCAGGGAGCCTGTGCGCAGCCTGTCGGTGAAGGCCAGCGGACTGACACCGGCGGACGGCGTTGTGCAGTTGTCGCTGTTCCCAGAAGAGCAAAAAGCCCAGCGCCGGGCCGACATCGACCGGGCGCTGGACAAAATCCGGGGCAAGTACGGGTATCGCAGCATCCGCCGGGCCATTGCGCTGGTAGACCCAGCTTTGGACCTGGACGCCAAAGAGGAGCATATCATTAACCCAACTGGCTTCCTGCATCGATAAGTCAACAGTTTAAGATAGTACTTGATATATGCTATTTTATCCTTATGACTTACATTTGCATAAACAGTTAAATTGCTTTCGCCCTCTTGCTTAATATATTTAAGCATTCTTCTTGTTTCATAACCGAGTTTTTTGAAGATTTCAATGCTTTTATGGAACACAAAATCCAAAAGGGGAATATCATCCGCAAACCCCACAGAAGATAAATATTTTGTAATATAAGCGTGTATCCCACCAAATCTTAACCAAAGCAATTCTAATTCTTGATCCATATAGTTTTCATATTCTTCTACGCAAATACTTTGGAAATAATAAACTAATTGGCGTGTATAAGTATAGATTAGTGTTAAAAACAAGTCTTCAAAATACTTTTCTTTTTGCAATCTGTTGGAAGGATATGTCTGTTTCAAAATAAAAATTACGCTGTTGAAATCACAATAGCATTCTTCAAGTGTTTGCGAAGTAAGATTAAGGGGTGCCACATTCCAAAATCCGCTCATTGTTTTTTCCATATCCTCCAGATTTGGATACCTACGACAGAGGAAATGGGTAGCCTCATGCAAAAATGTAAAGGCCTCTTGCAAATCCGTTTTTTCTACGAGTGAAACAGATAGATCTCGATCCCGATAATCGCTTGTGTTTTTGTATTCTTCAATGGTCGGTGAATTTTGAGCTAAGGAATAACTCAAATCAATGTGTTTCGTTAAATATGCTAATTCAATGAATGTCTTGATAATAAGGTCAATATAGAACTCATACCGTGCGCTATCCGAAAAAGTATAATTTATGTCATAAAAATATGAATAAAGGCAATAATCTGAAACAAAAAAGCTGTGTTTCTGCAGTGTGAAAAAATCTGGTAATTGAGCAAGTGTATTACAACACAGCAAAGATGGCGCATTTACTATTCCATGCTGTTTCAAAAATGGGACAATCCAATTTGCGTATTTTGAGGCATAAATTTGGTGGAGTGTTTCAGGGTCATGCGTTTTACGCATGACCCTGTTGGACATGTAATAGTTGATGAAGAAACTTTCTCTTTTATCATTATTCATGCTGTTCTTTTTGTTCCAATTTCAAAAGTAGTTTCATGACTTCATCCGGTGTAATATTTATGCCTTTTAATTCTATCTCCATTTCTCCCTTCTTTATTTTAATTTCTATAAATGAGCAAATTCAGGAATTGACGAAAGCAGTCCGGCAGCGGTGAA
>CAJUDT010000016.1:22373-33223 GCA_910585415.1 uncultured Flavonifractor sp. | reverse complement strand
CCGCCCGAGGGGCCAATGGCCGAAGTATTGAGGGCGGAGGCTGAAACGGCGGGTAGCAACCAAAGGATTTGCAAGCCCCGTACCTCCACCGCCGCCCCCCGCCCCCGGGTCCGGGCCCGCAGGCCCGGCGATCTTTGCCTACTTTCCATCGCTGGAAAGTAGGCCGCCGGAGGCAGGACCAGGTAACGAATCGTAGGGAGTAACATGGAAGAAGCACCGACCCCCGAACAAGAAAAGCAACCCCTTATTTCAGCATTTTGTGTATTTCGCTGCAAAATTCCGCCGCCGCCTCATTGGTGCGCATAATCAAAAGCGCGGTATCATCCCCCGCCAGACTGCCCACCAGCCCTCCAATTTCCATCCCGTCAATCGCCGCGCAGGCTGCGGAGGCCAACCCTGGCATAGTTTTAATCACCACAATATTTTGAGCCAAATCAAAAGAGGTAACTCCCTCCTTAAAAATCGTCCGCAGCCGTCCGGCAAAATTCAAGGACGCTTTCCGGTCTGAGATGGCATATTTATAAGTCCCGCTGCCCGTAAGCTCCTTAATCAAATGGAGCTCCTTAATATCCCGGGAAATCGTCGCCTGTGTAGAATGCACTCCCCGCTCCTTCAGCTCCGACAAGAGCTGATCCTGTGTCTCCACATCTTTCGCCTCAATAATACGCAAAATCTCCTGCTGCCGCTTGCTCTTCACCGTTCAGACACCTCCCAGCTTATGATTGAGAATCTCATAAAAGCTCCGGCCCGTCAGCCGCACCAGCCGGGTCTTGGCGGCGGAACGCCTGAGCTCCACCGTATCCCCGCCACTGAGCCGGAACGCTCTCCCCCCATCCACCGACAGATACGCCGTCTTGCGGGTCATGCGGCCCATCCGCACCGCCACCTGTCTATCCCCGCCCAGCACAATGGACCGGGCCGACAGCGCATGGGGACATATGGGCGTCACAATGATATTTTCCGCCGTGGGCTCCACAATGGGCCCCCCTGCCGACATGGAATAGGCCGTGGACCCCGTAGGGGTGCTTATCACCACCCCGTCTGAAGAAAACCCGGTCATTAGTGTTTTATCGCCATAAATCTCCAGCTCCACCATCCGGGCCGCCGCCCCTTTGGTCAGAGCTGCGTCATTCAAAGCAATATCCGAAAACACCGTTCTGCCCTCCCGGCGGACCCGCACATCCAGCATCATGCGAGTCTCCACCGCGTACTTCCCGGCAGCCAGCTTGGACAGCTGACTCAGCTCCCCCTGCTCCAGCTCCGCCATGAAGCCAACACTTCCCAAATTCACCCCCAAAATCGGTACATTGTAGGCGTTGGCGTCCTTAGCCGCGTGGAGAATGGTGCCGTCTCCGCCAAAGCAAATCAACAGACCGGCATGTTTCAATTCCTCCTGGGTATTGCGGAACTTGATGTGCCGGGGAAGGTCAACGACACTCCCCTCTACCTGAAAGGGCAGGCACATCACCGTTTGCAAACCCGCCTCCCGCAAAATACGTTCTGCGGCCTGAGCCGCCTTCATGCCACGGTCCCGGTAGGGGTTGGGGCATAGTACCACTTTCATTCCGCGTTTCCCTCCAGTACCCTATGGGACGCCTCCACCAGCGCCTTTAAGTCCCCATCCCAGGCCCCTCCGGCTCCAACCGTCAAATGTCCCAGATACTCAATATTGCCCTCCGGACCGCGAACGGGTGAAAAGGACATATCCTTTACAGTGAAATCCGCCTCCCTGGCGTGCTCCTGAAAGTGCCGCAGTACCTCCAGATGAACCATCGGGTCCCGGACTACGCCCTTTTTCCCCACCTTTTCCCGGCCAGCCTCAAACTGGGGCTTTACCAAGCACACCACCTGCCCTGCGGGCTTCAGCAACCCCCGCAGAGCGGGGAGAATCAGCCGCAGAGAGATAAACGACACATCTACCGTACCAAAATCCAAGGGCTCTGGAATCTGCTCCGCCGTCAAATAGCGCACATTGGTGCGCTCCATGCACACCACCCGGGGGTCCTGCCGGAGGCTCCACGCCAACTGCCCATACCCCACGTCCACCGCATAGACCTTGGCCGCGCCATTTTGGAGCATACAATCTGTAAAGCCACCGGTAGAAGCGCCTGCGTCAATGGCCGTGACACCGCTCAAATCCAGACCTGAGAAGGCTTTCAGGGCCTTTTCCAGCTTCAGCCCGCCGCGGCTCACATAGGCCAGTGTCTGTCCTCGGACCTCAATGGGAACCTGCTCCTCCAGCTGAACCCCGGCCTTGTCGGTCTTTCGACCGTCCACATAGACCTGTCCGCTCATAATGACCGCCTGGGCCCGCTGGCGGCTTTCAGCCAATCCCCGCTCTACCAGCAGCACATCCAGACGCTTTTTAACCGTTGCCATTGCCGCAGACCTCCCATGCCTTACGATATAAGCTCTCGCCGTCCAGTCCGCACAGACGGCGCAGCTGGGCCGTTGTGCCGTGGGTAACAAAGCCCGGTCCAATATCTGCAAAGGCAATCCCCTTGACAGGAATCCCCTTGGCAAGCAAGTGCGCCGCCAGCCGCCTGCCCACACTGTTGGCCGGTGTACATTCCTCCGCCGCCAGCAGCCGGCCCGTCTTTTTCACCGACTGCGCAACCGCTTCCAGGGGAAGCGGAGTAATGGTATTTAGCTTTACAAGTTCCGGGGACACACCCCTTTGCTCCAGCCGGTCGGCGCAGTCAAGCAGTGCCTCTATTGTGGCCCCATAACCTGTCAGGGTGATATCCCTCCCTGGCCGCAGCAGGGTGCTTGGGGACAATCCTGCATCCTCCGTATATGTTCCCTCGCCGCCTCTTGGATAGCGCACTGCCACTGGGCCCTTGAGCCGGAAAATCGCGTGCTCCAGCATCGACCGCAACTCCGCAAAGCTGCTGGGACACAGCACCGTCATGCCGGGGATTGTATCCAGAAACGCCGGGTCAAACACCCCGTGATGTGTCTCCCCATCCTCCCCCACCAGACCGGCCCGGTCCACGGCCAGCACCACATGGAGCCCTTGAATGGCCACATCGTGAATTAACATATCATAGGCCCGCTGTAAAAAGGATGAGTACACCGCAAACACCGGAAGCATCCCCTGTTTTGCCATGCCTGCGGCCATAGCAACCGCATGCCCCTCAGCAATGCCCACGTCAAAAAACCGCTCCGGGAACCGCTGGGCGAACTGGTCCAGGCCAGTGCCCCCCTGCATTGCGGCGGTTATGGCACACAGCCGGGGCTCCCCCTCCGCCAATCGGCAGAGGGTTTCTCCAAAAATGGCGGAAAAACCCGGCTCTGCCGGGTGGAGCGGCTCCCCGGTGCCCACGCAGAACCGCCCCACTCCATGGAACCGGTCTGGATTGTGCTCCGCAGGTGTATAGCCTTTTCCCTTTACGGTTCTTACGTGCAGCAGGATTGGTCCCTTTAGCCCCTTGGCGTACCGCAGCAGCTTGGTCAGGCCCTTAACATCGTGGCCATCCACGGGACCCAGATAGGTAAAGCCCATATCTTCAAAGAGGCTGCACGGCAAAAGAGTTTCCTTCACCGCCGTCTTGACCTTGTGGGTCACGTTGTAAATCTGGCCGCCCAGGGGCAGCACCCCCATGGCCTTCCGATACCCCTCCTTGAAGCGCAGGTATTGGGGCTTCAAGCGCTGGCGGGCCAGGTGCTCCGCCACACCCCCTACGCTCTTGGTTATGGACATGCCATTGTCATTCAGAATGACAATCATGGCCTCTCCGCTGTCCCCCGCGTCGGACAAACCCTCATAGGCCAGTCCGCCGGAGAGGGCCCCGTCTCCCAGCAGCGCCAGGACATGGTAATCCTGATGCTGTAAAGTTCTGGCCCTTGCCATACCGACCGCAACCGACACCGCGTTGGAGGCGTGCCCTGCGATGAAGGCGTCACTCTCGCTCTCCGCCGGCTTGGGGAAACCGGCAATGCCGCCAAAGGTGCGCAGTGTCTCCATGGCCGCATTGCGTCCGGTGAGGATTTTATGGGCGTAGCACTGGTGTCCCACGTCGAACACCAGCCGGTCCCGGCCGGTATCAAAGACCCGGTGAATGGCCACGATCAGCTCCACCGCCCCCAGGCTGGAGGCCAGATGCCCCCCTGTACGAGACACCGTATCCAGCAGCCGGGAGCGGAGCAGGGCGCAGAGGGTTTCCGCCTCGTGGTCGTCCAGGCTGTGCAGGTGTTTGGAACATTCGTCTAATTTCAGAATGGTAACGACCTCCCATCAGCTGTGGGGCGGAACCAGCAGCCAAGTCCCCAGCAGACCAGTGGCCAGCCCCAGCAGGCCTCCCATAAGGACCTGGAAAGGCGTATGGCCCAAGAACTCCTTCAGCTCCTTGCCAAAAATGGCGGGCTTCATCTCCGTCCAGTTTTCCATGATATAGTTGAGAATTTTCGCCTGCTCCCCCGCTGCCTTGCGGACATTGGCCGCGTCGTACATGACCACAATGGCCAGCACGGCGGAGATGGTGAAATAGGGAGAGGTCCACCCGTACATATACCCCATGGAGGCGGCGCACGCGCACACGAAAGCCGAGTGGGAGCTGGGCATTCCTCCGCTGGACAGAATATGCCGCCAGTCCAGCTTTCCCTTGGTAATCAGTGTAATCACAAATTTGAGTATCTGGGCCATCGCCCAGGCCAGGATGGATAAATCCAGGACCAGATTTCCTGTCAGGAAATCGACCGCATTTTTCATTCAGACACTTCTCCTTGCTATGCTGCTTCTCTCTATGTTTCCCGGCTGGCCAGACTGTCCGCCAGCCAGCACAGGTGCTCCTTCTCACATCCAAATACCGCCAGGGCCTCCTTGGCCTCCTCCGTCAGGCGGCGGACCAGCTTCCGGCAGGTCTCCACCCCCTTGAGGGTGACAAAGGTGGTCTTTTCACTGCGGGCGTCGGAGCCCACGGACTTGCCCAGCGCGGCGGCATTCCCCACCACGTCCAGGATATCGTCCTGAATCTGAAAGGCCAGCCCCAGCTTTTCCGCATACCGGCGGACCGCCGCGCGCTGCTCCTGAGCGCCTCCCGCCGCAACGCAGCCCATTTCCGCCGCCGCCGTAATGAGAGCCCCGGTTTTCATCCGCTGGAGCTCCTCCACCTCAGACAGGCTCAGGGCGTGCCCCTCCCCCGCCATATCCAGGACTTGTCCGCCCACCATCCCCCAGCCTCCAGCCGCGCGGGCCAGGACCGCCGCCGCTGTCAGGAGGCGCTCCGGCGGCAGGCTCCCGGCATCCAAAATGACCTCGAAGGCGGCAGTTAGAAGGGCGTCCCCCGCCAGCACGGCGGTGGCCTCTCCATAGACCTTGTGATTGGTGGGGCGGCCCCGGCGCAGGTCGTCGTCGTCCATGCAGGGCAGGTCGTCGTGAATCAGGGAATAGGTGTGAATCATCTCCACCGCGCCCGCCAGGGGCAGGGCCGTCTCCGGCTCTCCCCCGCACATGCGGCAGCATTCCAACGTCAGCACCGGCCGGATGCGCTTGCCTCCAGCCAGAAGGCTGTACTCCATCGCGTCATAAAGGTCCCCGCGGGGCTCCCGGTTCCGGAGGCACCGGCCCAGCCAGCCCTCCGCCAGGGCTCGGTGGGCGTTCAGCTGCTCCTGACTGGTCATGTCCCCACCTCCCCGCCGAAGGGGACCGCTTCCGGCTCCCCCTTGGGTCCCGCCAGGAGCTTGACCACCTTCTGCTCCGCCCGGTCCAGCTGGCCCGAGCACTTTTTCAGCAGGGCCGTCCCTTCCTCAAAGAGGCTCAGGGCTTCCTCCAGGGGGGCCTCCCCCCGCTCCAGCAGGCTTACAATTTCCTCCAAGCGGCCCATGGCCTGCTCAAATGTCAGCTTTTTCTCCGCCATAGTTCCTCCTTCGGGCGGCCTCTGAGGCCCGCCCTATCTTCGCCGGGCAAACCGCCCTTGTAATATGACTCAGGCGCGGCTCTTAGAGCGCCTGTCTGTCCGCTTGTCCAGCACCGTGCAGGTCAGGCTTCCGTCCGACAGACGCAGCTCCAGCCCATCGCCGGTGTCCACCTCTTTCACCGAGCGGATGACGCCCCCATCTGTCCGCCGGGGAATCCCATACCCCCGGCCCAGGACCTTTAAGGGGCTCAGGGCATCCAGCGCCGCCGCACCGCGGGCGAACCGCTCCCGCTCCCGGCTCAGGGCGCCCCGCAGACCGTGGGCCAGCCGCTCCCGCTGGTAGTCCAGCAGCACCCGCTTGTCGTCCACATAGCCCATGGGCTCCTGTAGCACCCGGCACCGCCTGGCCCGCTCCAGAGCGGCCCGTCCGGCCTCCAGCTGCCGGGACATGGCCCGGCCCAGCCGGTCCCCCAGACCCCACAGGCCGGCGTAAATCTCGTTCTGGTCGGGCACCGCCAGTTCGGCGGCGTTGGAGGGTGTGGCCGCACGGAGGTCCGCCGCAAAGTCGGCAATGGTCACATCCGGCTCGTGGCCCACGGCGGAAATAATCGGGATATCCGAGGCATAGATAGCCCGCGCCACGATTTCCTCGTTAAACGCCCAGAGGTCCTCCATGGATCCTCCCCCGCGGCCGGTGATGAGCAGGTCCGCCGCCCGATGCTGATTGGCCCAGGCGATGGCTCCGGCAATCTCACCGGGGGCCTCCGCCCCCTGGACCCGCACGGGGATGATGCACACCTCCGCCAGAGGCCAGCGGGCCTCCAAAATGCGCAGCATATCCCGCACCGCCGCCCCTGCCGGGGATGTGATGAGGGCAATTTTTTCCGGGAAGCGGGGAAGCGGCTTCTTGTGGGCCGCCTCAAAGAGGCCCTCCTCATAGAGCTTCTGCTTCAGCTGCTCAAAGGCCACATGGAGGTCTCCCACCCCGTCGGGGGTGAGGGCGGAGCAGTAGAGCTGATACTGTCCGTCCCTGGGAAAGACCGTCACCCGGCCAAAGGCCAGCACCTTCATGCCGTTCTCCGGCCGGAAGCGCAGAGAGACCGCCTCCCGCCGGAACATGACGCACCGGATGGCCCCTCCAGCGTCCTTGAGGGAAAAATAGTGGTGGCCTGAGGGGTAGGCCTTGTAGTTGGAAACCTCCCCCCGGACATAGAGGGCGGTCATTGTCTGGTCCTGGTCCAGCAGGCCCTTGATGTATTGGTTGACCTGGGTGACACTGTAGACCGGCGACTCATTCATACTGTGCCCTCCTTAAAACCATAAGGTTGCTTCCTCGCGGAATTGCGGCTTATCACCAGCTTGATAGGGGTCATAGTTGTGGATATTGCACCCAAATTCTTTCAAAAATACGATTTTACCCTCCTGGCTCCATTCGACCAGGGACACCCCGTCAAATTCTTCCACGCTTCCACTGTCCATCTCAGCCTTGAACTTCCACTCTGTAATCGTCTGCTTTTCGCTGTGGATAAACTGCTTAATTTCCCACTGCACCACCGTTCCGCGGCGGTTCCACTCATCAAACCACAGCTTGATTTTAGCCGCTCCCTCATACCGGGGCCCCCAGCTCTCTACATAGACTGCACCGTCCGAAAACAGCTTGGTTATCCCCAAGTCTACTTTCTTCAGCCACATCTCAAACCACAGGCAAATTACAGCTTCCCTCTGCTCCACACAGTTCTCCTCCTTTGGAATCTATTCTGCGCCGGAGGGTAAATCCGCCGCAATCATGCGCCAAGCCAGAATGGCGGGGCCCATGGCGTTATCGGTGGAATACTCCGGCTGGGCAAACAGGGCCTGACAGAACTCTGTCAGCACATACCGCAGCCGGGAATTGGAGGCCACCCCGCCGGAGCACAGCACCGGCAGGCCGGGATAACGGTTCTGGGCCTCCACCGTCACCCGCCGGACGGTCTGCACCACGGTCTCCAGGGCAAAGCGGGCAATCCGGGCGGGAGCCTCTCCCCCCTCCGCCATCGCCTTGACCTTATTTTCCATGCCGGACAGGGAGAATGTCAAGTCATTCAGCTTTACAGGAAATCCCTGGACTCCGCCGCCCTCCCGGGCCAGGGCGTCCACTGCCCTCCCCGCCGGAAAGGGCAGGCCCAGCCGTACACCGGTGCGGTCGATGAGCTGTCCGGCGGAGATGTCGCTGGTGCCGCCGATGCACTGTGCCCTTACATTGTACCCCTCCGGCTCCACATATAAAAGCTCCGTGGTGCCGCCAGACAGGTGCCAGGCCAAAAAGGGCGCGTCCAGCAGCTCCAGCCGTCCCGCCGACCATGCGGCAGCGGCCAAATGTCCCTGCTGATGGGACACCGGGCAGAAGGGTACCCCCAGGGTATCCGCCAGGGTCCTCCCCTGGCCCTCCCCCGCCAGGAAGCAGGGCATATAGGAGCCCTCCACCGCCCTGGGCCGGGTGGAGGCCCCCACCACAGCCAAGTCCTCCAACACGCCCCGCTCCCGCAGGGCGGCAAACCGCCCCGGCAGGTGCTTGACGTGCTGAAAGAGGGCGTCGGACTGCCGCAAACCCAGTTCACCGGGCCGCACATCCAGCAGCCGCCCGGCGTTGAAGCCTCTGACGCCGTCAAAGACCGCCGCAGAGGTGGTATAATTGCTGGTGTCCAGCCCCAGGGCCCGCAGGCTCACAGTGTCTCCCCCTCTTGAACCCCAGCAGCGGGAGCCTGGGCCCCCAGACCCACCGGGTCCGGGATCGTCTCTCCCCGGACGAAAGAGCCCAGAATCCCGTTGACAAAGGAGGCCACCTCAGGCTCTTCATAGTGCTTGGTGAGCTCCACGGCCTCGTTGATGGCGGCGGCATTGGGTATGTCCTGCATATACAAAATCTCGTACATGGCCACCCGCATGATGGAGATTGCCACCCGGTTGAGCCGGGAGAACTTCCAGCCGATGGCGTACTTTGAAATATACTCGTCCAGCTCCGGCATGTGGTCATACACACCCTTTACCAGGGCGCTGATATAGGCCCGCTGGATTTCATTGGGAAATTCGGCGTACAAGGGTTCCTCTTCTCCGATAGAGGCGAAGGTTTTGCGGGTCAGCGCTTCCTCCAGCAGCTCATCCGGGCTCTGGCCGGTAAAGCACAGCTCAAAGGAAAAATGGACGGCGATCTCACGGGCGGCAGTTCTGGTCATGATTCTGGTCATGATGTTTCCTCCAGGGCGGCAATTCTGCCGCAGGTAATTTTTAATACACACAGTTGCCTTTTATTATACAACAAGTTCGGGGGAAAATGGAAGAGGAATTTCATTGATTCACAAAGGGGCGTCCATCTTATTTTCCGCTTTTCTTTCCCCTCAGATCATGCTATAATGCTTTTCACCACGCAAACGGCCAGCATCTCAGACCGTCTGGCACCGCCGGGTCCTGCCGTACCCGTTCAACCAACCGGCACAGATTGTAAGAAAGCAGGAAATCTCATGGAACACGAACCCGTCCGAATGAAGCTCATCCGCCACACACCGGAGCAGCAGCGCCAGGCGGAGCAGCGCCGTCTGGACCCCTTTCTTCGGGCCCTGCGGGCCATCCATACCGCCGCCACGCCCGAGACCATGGACCCCGACGACTTGGACAAGCAGCGCAAGGGGCAGGAGCTTTTGGGCCGCCTGACCGCCCCTATGGCGGGCATGAGCTGGGAGCCCTTTTTGCTGGACGGTCTCAACGCCGCCTGGGTGCGGCCCCAGCGGGGCTATGACCGGCGGCGCTGCATCCTCTACTGCCACGGGGGCGGCTACACCAGCGGCACCCTGGGATACTCCCGGATTCTGGCCTCTAAGCTGGCCCATGTGACCGGCTGGCCGGTGCTGGTCTTTGAATACCGTCTGGCCCCTGAGTTCCCCTATCCCGCCGCCGTGGAGGACGCCATGAAGGCATGGGACTATCTGATGTACCAGGGCTATGGGGCCCGGGATGTGGTGGCGGCTGGGGACTCCGCCGGGGGTAACCTGGCCCTGGTGCTCACCCACCTGCTCAAGGCCGCCGGGCGGAGGCTCCCCCGAACTCTGGTGCTCTTCTCCCCCTGGACCGACATGACGGCCAGCGGGAAATCCTATCAGGAGCGGGCGGACATCGACCCGGTGCTCACCCTCAACTATATTTATGCCGTCCGGGACGCCTACGCACGGGGGCAGAACTGGTCCGACTACCGCCTCTCCCCCCTCTTCGGGGAGCTGAACGGCTTTCCCCCCACCCTCATTCAGGCGGGGACCAACGAGCTGCTGCTCTCCGACTCCGTCCGGCTACGGGACCGGCTGGTGCAGGCCGGAGTTCCCTGCAAGCTGGAGGTCTGGACCGATTTGTGGCATGTATTTCAGATGTTCCCCATGAAAAAGGCCAACGAGGCCATGGAAAGCGTGGGGCGGTTCTTGCTGGAGACTTTATAATGGAACTGGCGGTTCAATTGACAATAAAATGGAAAAACAGCGGCGCACCGGAAAGGTGCGCCGCTGTTTTCTGCATGTAGCAATCAGCCCTCGGAAATGGCGCCGGTGGGGCAAGTGCCAGCGCAGGAGCCGCAATCGATGCAGCTGCCGGCGTCGATGACAAAATGCTCGTCGCCCTGAGAGATCGCGCCGACGGGGCAGGAGTCGGAGCAAGCGCCGCAGCTTACGCAGTCGCTGCTGATGACATAGGCCATTGGGAACACCTCCAATTTCAAACTAAGGCTATTGTACCACAACTTTTCAAAAATGCAATGCTAAATTACGGCCAAAGCGGGTATATTTTCTAGGAGCTGGAAAAAATAGACCGTAACATCCTGCGGCTGAGGGCTTTGCCCGCCGCCGGCAAGGCGGAAACAGGGGACTTTGCAGGGGCGCAGGCCAGCGGGCGCTTTCTTCCAAAGGCCCTCGTGTGCGCCGGACCCCACAGTTGGAGGGCGGGCCTTAGAGCCCCCTCCGCAGCCGCAGCATTACC
>CAJUDT010000016.1:0-22363 GCA_910585415.1 uncultured Flavonifractor sp. | reverse complement strand
GCCGGTCAAGAAAAAGAAGAAGTTTTCTTTTTGGAAGAAACACAGACGAGGTGATCCCTTGAACGAGACGAAATTTACCGAGCGGGCGCAAACCGCCCTCCGCCTGGCCCAGGAGGCCTCCAGCGAGCTGGGCCACGGCTACGTGGGCAGTGAGCACCTGCTGTTGGGCCTCTCCCGGGAGGGCCGGGGGGTGGCCGCCAAGGTCCTGCTGGGGGCGGGCCTCTCCCCGGAGGATATCCGCGCCGCCATCGCCCGGATGGTGGGCACCGGCGCGCCGGGGTCCCGGCCCTCCCAGGGACTTACCCCCCGGTGTAAAAAAATCATCGAGCTCTCCCTGTCCGAGGCCGCGCGGCTGGGGCACCATTACGTCGGCACCGAACACCTCCTGTTGGGCATACTCCGGGAGGGGGACGGGGTGGCCGCACGGGTCCTCGCCGCCGCCGGAACGGAGCCCAGGCGGCTTTACAACGATTTGATGGCCGCTATGGGGGGTGAGTCCTCTCCCCCGCCCTTTCGCAGCGGGGGCAAGCCCCGGGAGCGGGAGTACCCCGCCGAGAGCAAGCTGTTGGAGCAGTTTGGCCGGGATTTGACCCGGATGGCCGCCTCTGGCCTGCTGGACCCGGTGGTGGGCCGGGACAAGGAGATTGACCGGCTCATCCAAATCCTCTCCCGGCGGCAGAAAAACAACCCCGCCCTCATCGGAGAGCCCGGTGTGGGCAAGACGGCGGTAGCCGAAGGGCTGGCCCACCGTCTGGCCTCCGGGGAGGCCCCCGAAGAACTGCGGAAAAAGCGGCTCGTCTCCCTGGACCTGTCCTCCATGGTGGCGGGCACCAAGTACCGGGGAGAATTTGAAGAGCGGGTAAAAAACATCCTGGCCGAGGTCCGGCGGTTGGGGGACATCATCCTCTTTATTGACGAGCTCCACAACATCGTGGGGGCCGGCAGCGCCGAGGGTGCCATTGACGCGGCCAATATCATCAAGCCCGCCCTGGGCCGGGGAGAGCTCCAGGTCATTGGGGCCACCACCACCGACGAATATCGAAAATATATCGAAAAGGACGCCGCGCTGGAGCGGAGGTTTCAGCCGGTCCTGGTCCGGGAGCCCGACCAGGACACCGCACAGGCCATTCTCCACGGCCTGCGGGACCGGTACGAGGCCCATCACAAGCTCAACATCACCGACGAGGCCATCAACGCCGCCGTGACCCTCTCGGTCCGGTACATCTGCGACCGCCGCCTGCCGGACAAGGCCATCGACCTCATTGACGAGGCGGCCAGCCGGGTGCGGATGGAGCGCCTGAGCCTCCCCCCGGACCTGCGGGAGCTGGAAGAGAAGGTCTCCAAGGCCCGCCGGGAAAAGGAAGAGGCCATCCGCAGCCAGGATTTTGAAAAGGCCGCCATGCTCCGGGACGCGGAGGGCGACTTCCGGCGGGAGCTGGAGGGACGGCGCACCACCTGGAACTCTGGCCAGAACACCGGAGCAGTCACCGCCGAGGATGTGGCGGCGGTGGTGTCCAACTGGACGGGGGTGCCCGTCACCACCCTCACCGAGGCGGAGAGCCAGCGCCTGCTCCGGCTGGAGGAGGTCCTCCACGGCCGGGTGGTGGGCCAGGATGAGGCCGTCCGGGCGGTGGCCCGTGCGGTCCGCCGGGGCCGGGTGGGCCTCAAGGAGCCGGGACGGCCCACGGGCTGCTTTCTCTTCCTGGGCCCCACCGGTGTGGGCAAGACCGAGCTGTGCAAAGCCCTGGCTGAGGCGCTGTTCTCCAGCGAGGAGGCCCTGCTCCGCTTCGACATGTCGGAGTATATGGAGAAGCACACGGTTTCCCGGCTCATTGGCTCCCCGCCGGGATACGTGGGCCACGAGGAAGGGGGCCAGCTCACCGAAAAAATCCGGCGGAGGCCCTATTCGGTGGTCCTCTTTGATGAAATCGAAAAGGCCCACCCGGACATCTGGGGCATCCTCCTGCAAATCATGGAGGACGGCCACATCACCGACGCCCAGGGCCGCAAGGCCGACTTCCGCAGCGCGGTCATTGTTATGACCAGCAACGTGGGCGCCCAGCGGATTACCGCCCGGGGCAGCCGCCTGGGCTTTTCCGCCGAGGAACACCAGGACGGCAAGACCCGCTCCCAGACCGAGCTTCGGGGCGCGGTGCTGGAGGACCTGAAAAAGGTCTTTCGGCCGGAATTTCTCAACCGTCTGGATGAAACCATCGTCTTTACCCAGCTGGGACAGAGCGAAATCCGCGCCATCGCCCGGCGGATGCTGGAGGGGGTGGGCCACCGGATGGAGGGGGCCGGAGTCTCCCTCTCCTTCACCGAGGAAGCGGTGGACCTGCTGGCCCAGGCGGGCTTTGACCCGGACTACGGGGCCCGTCCCCTCCGCCGGGCCATCCGGGCCCAGGTGGAGGACCCCGCCGCCGAGCTGCTGCTCACCGGAGCCCTGGAGGAAGGGGGCTCCGCCCTGGCGGACGTGGACGAGGGCAGACTAGTCCTGCTCCCCCAGCCCGCCGCCATACAAGCCCTGAATCTGAACGAAACGGAGATATAATCCATGAGACGTATTTCATTTTATCTGCTGGCCGTGTTGTTTCTGGCTCTTTTGGGCGGCTGCGCCGCCCAGCCCAAGGAGGACGAAAAACCTCCCCTCACCGCCCAGGAGCGCACAGCGCTTTATCAGAGTGCCATTGAGTCCGCCGCCGGTCCTGAGAGCAACAGCTTTGTGGAGCTGATTACCTCACCGGAGGACCAGAGTGCAGAACTTATCTTCACCATGCTGGATTTGGAGGCGGAGGATATGACCGCCTTCTGTCTGGCCATCTCTCCGGTGAATGTGCAGGCCTACGGCATCGCCGCCGTGTTCCCCGCCGCCGGAAAGGAGGACGACGTACTGGACGCCCTCAACGGCTTCATCGACACCCAGAAGGAGAACTTTCAGCAGTATCTGGAGGATGAATACAAGGTAGCCTCCGACGCACGGCTGGAAACTCTGGAGGACGGCACCATTTTGCTGGTCATGTGCCAGGAGCAGGACGCCGTTTTTGATGCCATCCGGGACGCAATTGAGGCGGGACAGTAACCCCAAACGATACCCCCGCCCGCCGGAGCGCTTCATACTCCGGCGGGCGGGGGTTTTGTACGTTCAGTGCTCCCCGTTCTCCCAGGCGGCAATGACCGCTAAAAATTCTTCCCCGTAGCGCTGGGCCTTCACTGCGCCCACGCCGGAGACATCCAAAAACTCATCCAGAGTCCGGGGCAGCTTGGCCGCCATATCCGCCAGGGTGGCGTTGGAAAAGACGATGTACGCGGGTACCTCATCCCGCTGGGCCAGCCGGAAGCGTTCGGCCTTCAAGGCGGTCATCAGCCCCTCATCCGCCCCGATGGGACCTGTGGAAGCCGCAGGGGCCGCAGAGGCGGCGGGCCGGGCAGACCTGCGGTCTGTCCGGGATACGGGGGCTTCCTCCACCCGGAGGCGCATGGTGACCTGTTGTCCCCGAAACAGCACGTCTCCGGCGGCGGCGGTCGGGCGCAGGGTCGAATGGGCCGGGTCGGTGAATACATAGCCCTCGTTTTCCAGGCATTCCAGATAAGCCCGCACCCGCTCCCGTGACTCCCCCCTCATCAGGCCATAGGTGGACAGGCCGTCCAACCCCAAGGTTTGAATCCGCTGGTCCCGGCTCCCCCGCAGGACCCGGATAATGAGGGCCGCGCCTACATAGTACCCCAGCTTGTCCTTGACCCGTTTGATGCAGGAGAGGACCATCTGAGCCGGGACGGTGATATCCGCCTCTTCAAACAGTCCCTTGCAGCTGCCGCAATTACCGCAGGTCTCTCCATGGGCCTGCCCGAAATAGTCCAGGATAAAACCCCGCAGGCACCGGCCGGTCTTGCAGTACTCCGCCATGCGGTTCAGCCGCTCCAGCTCCCGCCGCCGCAGCTCCATATCTGGCTCCGGGCCCTCCCGCTCCCCGCCGTGCTCAATGAGGTAGCGGGCTGTGACCACGTCAGCGGGGGCATAGAGCAGGATGCACTCCGCCCCCTCCCCGTCCCGGCCCGCCCGGCCTACCTCCTGGTAGTAGGACTCCAGATTTTTCGGCATACTGTAGTGAATGACATAGCTGATATTCGACTTGTCAATCCCCATACCGAAAGCGTTGGTCGCCGCCATCACCGGCTTGCGGTCAAATTGGAAATCATCCTGATTCTGCCGCCGCTCTTCCTCCGGCAGGCCCGCATGGTAGCGGGTGGCGGACAAACCCGCTTCCTCCAGGGCGGCGCACACCCGCTCCACCTGGGCACGGGTGGCACAGTAGACAATCCCACTCCTCCCCCGCCGCCGGGAAACCAGCTCCACCACCGCCGTCAGCTTGTTCTTGGGACGGCGGACCTCAAAATACAAATTCGGCCGGTCGAAGCCGGTGACCACCTTCACCGGCTCCCGCAGGGCCAGCCGAAAGGCGATATCCTCCTGCACCCGTCCGGTGGCCGTAGCCGTAAAGGCCGCCACAACCGGCCGCCGGGAGAGGCTGTCCACAAAGCTGGAAATCCCCAGATAGCTTGGCCGGAAATCCTGTCCCCACTGAGAAATACAGTGGGCCTCATCTACCGCCACGAGGGAAATATCCCGTCCAGCGGCCAGCTCCGCAAAGCGCTGATTTTCCAAGCGCTCCGGGGCTACATAGAGCAGCCGGTAAGCGCCCCGGCGCAGGCCGCTCCACACCTGCCGCCCTTCCTCCAGGCTCTGGGAGCTGTTGAGGAAGGCGGCGGGGACCCCAGCGGCAGTCAGCGCGGCCACCTGGTCCTTCATCAGCGAAATCAGCGGAGAGACGACCAGTGTGAGCCCCGGCAGCAGCAGCGCCGGAACCTGATAGCAGATGGACTTGCCCCCGCCGGTGGGCATGATGCCCAGCACGTCCCGCCCCGCTAAAATGCCATCCACCAAGACCTCCTGCCCTGGCCGAAAGGCATTGTGTCCAAAATATTGCCGCAGTGCTGCGTATTTGTCCACAGCACTCCCCTCCCCCTCTGCGGAACCGCCGTCCGCTGTCGTTCTTCTTGTGATTGTACCACAGTTCGCACTTGATTTCAATTTGTCGTGTTGCAATCGTTTCGCGTACTTGCTATAATTAGGACCACAGCAAGGAATAAGGAGGAAGCCCCATGAAGTACATACACCGTTTTTTCTCACTGGCCACCCTGGTTTTGGCGGCGTCCCTGGCGTTGTCCGCCTGCGCCCCCAAGGAGGCCGGTCCCGCCTCCACGCCCACGGCTGAACCCAGCCCCAGCGGAGCGGTTCCGGCCACCCCTACCCCCACGCAGCCTGACAGCGCCTTCGTCACGCCCTTGAGCGAGGCCCTGAACGGTATTTCCTATTATGGAGACCCGGCGGACTGCGCCTTGACCTTGGAGCAGGCCAGTGCCTATGCCCAGCTTCTCAAAACGGAAATCGACAAGGTATACACCAACTTTGAAACCCTTCGCGGGGAGTATGACTACTATCGTCAGGGCAATTTTACGCCCCGCGCCTTTGCCGCCCTGGTGGATTTCGGCAGCGGTGTGCCCGCGTTGCTCTTCGGCAGCGGTCTGGAAGAGCAAACCGAATACGGAAGCTATCTCCAGACCTCCGGCGGGGAGGACGCCACCGCCTGGGCCATCTGGCAGTTACAGGGAAACCAGCCGGTCATGCTGGAGAACCTGGGCCGGACCATGGTCTATGCCGACCATCTCTATGTGGGCGGCTACTATGTGGCCGACCCCGGCCTGAGCGCTCAGGTGTACCCCGCTGAAAATGGCCGCATCACCTCCACCCCCAGCACCAGCGCCCAGCAGGACTGGTACTGGGAGGGCGACAAGGAGTACTCCGTAGGAACCATCGACGGCCAATCGGCCACAGAGGCACAAATCGACGCATGGGAGGCCCAATGGGCCCCGGAGGGCTCCCTGGCGGGCTACAGCCACGGCAGCGACGTTTCTGTAAATTTTTGGGGCATGTGCCCGGCGGAGGACGTATACGCCGCCCTGACCCTCGCCATATCCGGAGAAGTCCCCGCCGCGGACAGCCAGCCCCAAGAGGGCCTGACGGAGAGCTATGATCCCGCCACCCAGATCCGGCGCACCACCATGGACACCGCTGGGGCTCCCCTGGAAATCTATTTTGAGGTTCCCGTGTTCCAGCAGGAAGGCGCCGGTTATTCGGCCATCAACGCCTTTTTCCAAGCCAAGCAGGACGAATTTTTCGCCGGGGACTTTGAAGAGATCCGGACCATGGCCCTGGAGGGAAATCCCTATAACGAAACCTTCTACGACTTATGGAGCGTCTCCATCACCGGCCAGACCAGCAAGCTGGTTACAGTAGGTCTGTTCAACGATTACCATATGGGCGGTCCTCACCCCTGGAGCACCGCAGAATACTATACCTTCCGCACCGACACCGGGGAACTGGTGACTCTCAGTGAAATTTTGAATGCCTCCCCGGACGAGATTGAGGCCTTCCTCCTGTCGGAACTCACCCTTCAGAACGATGCTGTAGGCGGCGAGATTGATATGAATACCTTCCAGGCCTATGAGGCCGATGACTACAGCTTTGCGCTTCGTGACGGGAAGGTTTATGTGGAATTTGACCGGTATGAGGGTGTTTCTTATGCCTTCGGCTACATCGACTCCATTGAGATGACCATGGGCCTCAAGCCGGAGTGGCAATGAGGTTACGCGCATTATGTAAGGAGTATATCGAGGGTCCCGGCGTCTGCTTCCCCACAGGCGCCGGGACCCTCTTCCTGTTTTTACCGCCCCGTTTTTTGACGAAATTGAACCAGAGTTCTTGCATTCTGTCGGAGAGGCTGATACAATAGGCTCAATACTTCCTGCGCGTCAGAATTATTCGAGGGGAGAGCTGACTACAAATGAAGCAGCGAGCGATGTCCTTTGTCCTGGCCCTGGTACTGCTCCTGGGGAGCCTGCCTGCGGCAGCGGCGGTAAGTATCACGGACGGCGACGTGTTCCTTACTCAGCAGACCAATTACACCTGTACCCTGGTTTCCAGTGTCATGATGCTGCGCCGGAAGGCCATTCTGGACGGGGACGCCGCCTGGAGCGATATCACCGAACCGGCCGTGCGTACCCGGGCCTGGAGCGGCGCGGGCCTGCTCTGGAATTTCACCTACAACGGCCTTAGCGTCACCACCCGCCACCTGGATTCCAACGGCATCCGGGGCCTGGAGGCCAAGCGGGCCTATCTGCTGGACATGCTGGCCCAGCACCCCGAGGGCGTGGTCATTTACAACCACGACCGGCCCCACGCGGTCCTGCTGACCGACTATGACAGCGAGACGGATACCTTTTACTGTGCCGACCCCGGCAAGCGGACCAACCCAGGCCGGACCCCTCTCAGCGCGGCCACCATCTCCGGCAGCAGCCAGGAGGGCAAGCTCAACGGCATCCATCAAATCTGGTACATATCCGGCGGCACCTCCGCCGGGGCTGGAACCATGGAACCCGCCCCGCTTGCGGACGAGGACACGGCCCTCTCCGCTGCTCCCGCGAACCTGCCGGAGGGAGAAGCCCCCTTCCCCTTTACGGATGTACCCGACTGGGCGTGGTTCGCTGAAGGAGTGAACTGGGCGGTTGCGCAAGGCGTTGCCTCCGGCACGGAGGACGGTACGCTCTTTTCCCCCGACGCCCCCTGCTCCATTGGTCAGGCGCTGACCTTCCTCTGGAGGGCCAGCGGTCAGCCGGAGCCTACCGCCGCCAACCCCTTTACCGATGTGTCAGAGGACCAGTTCTACTACAAGCCCGCCCTGTGGGCCTACGAAACCGGACTGGCGTCCGGCGATACCCTCCAGCCCGACGCCCCCTGCACCCGGCGCTTGATGGTCACCTACCTGTGGCAGGCCTGCGGAATGCCACAGGCTGAGACGCAGTTCACCTTCAGCGATATTTCCCCCTGGCTGGACTACGCCCCCGCTGTGTCCTGGGCGGTTGATATGGATATCGCCGCCGGAACCGGCGACGGCTCCTCCTTCTCCCCCGACGAGGCGTGCTCCCGGGCACAGGTCGTCACCTTCCTGTACCGCGCTTTTGCCGGGCAAACCGAAGCATAACAAACCGGGCCCCGAATGCAGGCACATTCGGGGCCCGGTTTCGTATTTCATCCGCAGTCCAGGACTTTTTTGATCCTTTCCCGTCCAGGAAAAAGAATCAGGACACCAGCCCACAGCGCTTTTTCCACGTTCCACTCCGCCAGCGCAGGGTACACCAGATGCCTCGGATTACCAGGTCAGCCGCCATGGCAATCCATACCCCCGCCAGCCCCAGACCGGCCTTATACACCAGCAGCGGGGCAAAGGGCACCCGAATGCACCACATACAGAACAGGCTCACCACCATGGGATACCGGGCGTCGTGCGCCCCCCGGAGCGTGCCCGACAAAATAATGGACAGCGCAAAGAAGGGCTCGGATACCGACACAATGCGCAGCATCAGCGCCGCCTGTGAAACCACCTCCGGGTCTGTGTTGAACAGTCCCGCCAGAATGGGCGCTCCCAAAAACAGCGCCGCCCCTGTGCCCACGGTCAGCAGAAAGCCCAAACGGGCGGCTAAGGTACCGTAAGCCTGGGCGTCCTCCTCGCTGCCCGCTCCCACTGCCTGCCCCACCAGGGCAATGCCCGCATACGAAATGCCATAGGCGGGCAGGTAGCACAGCCCCTCGGCGGTGACGGCGATGTGATTGGCCGCCAGGGAAACAGTGCTCAGGGAGGCCACAACGGCCGTCATGAGCACCTGCCCGATGTTCACCGTGGCCCGTTCGGCGGCGGTGGGCACACCCAGATGCACCGCCTGACGGATGATGGCCCGGTCCGGCCGGAAATCCTCCTGCAGGGAGATGCGCCAGCGCCCCTGCCGTGTACCGGCAAGCAGCAGCGCCAGCCCCGCGCAGCTCAGGGCAATGGCCGAGGCAATGGCCGCGCCTGTAACCCCCAGTCCCGCCCCTGGAACGGTGAAGGTCACTCCCAGCAGGACCACAGGACGGGTGGGGTAAATGAGGAAAAAGTTCAGCACAATGTTCAGAAGGTTGGCCGCTGTATTAAAGTACAGCGGCGTTTTGGTGTTCCCCATGCACCGCAGGATGGCGGAAAAGATGTAGCTGCCCGCAATGAAGGGCATCGCCATGGAGTAATGGCGCAGATAGTTCACCGCCTCCGGCAGTACCTCCGGCTTGGCCCCCAGCCACTTGGGAAGGAAGGGGGAAATCCCCTGAAACACCGCAAGGGCAATCAGCCCGGTCACCACCATCGCCAGCACGCTCTGGCGGACGACGGCCCGGACCTTCTCGTGGTCCTCCGCCCCGATGGCGTTGGACACCTGGACCGAATAGCCCACGCCCACCCCCATCAGAATACCGCCGCAGAGCCAAATCGGGGCGGCGTTCACCGACACGGCAGCCGTCCCCGCCGCTCCCAGGACACCCACCATCGCCGTGTCCACATAGCTGACCAGGGTGGTCAAAATCTGTTCAATAATCGCCGGCCAACTCAGCCGCCACAGGTAGGACAGGCGCTTCTCCCCCGGCTGCTTCACCATCTGCTCCATGAAACACGCTTCTTTCTGCAAATCAAAGACTCAACAGGACAATACTCACCACGCCATACACACCGCCATAAGCAGCACAATGAGCGCTCCCGGCACAAAATTAGTCCTCCGGCGGCCCTTCCCGGCGCACCACTCCCGTTAAATCAAAGGGCGGGATGTACTCCGCCTCCGCCGATGCGGCGTCCTGGGCAAAGCCCTCCAGCCCTAAGGCTGTCATATATTCCTCCGCTGTGCGCAGCTCGGAGGGGCGGGGTTTTCGGTTCAGCTCCGCAAACTCCGCCGCCCGCCCCCAGGGGATATACTGCCCCATGAGGGAAAACAGTACCTCGCCCGGGGCAAAGTGCTCCGCCACCCAGTCCATGACGGCCTTGGCCTCCCGCACCTGTCCGGGCAGAATCAGATGGCGGACCACTACCCCCCGCTTCAACAGCCCGTCCTCCACCACGCAGGGCCCCGTCTGGCGGACCATCTCCAAAATTGCCGCCTGAGCCGCCATTGGGTAATCGGAGGCGGCAGAGTACCGCCCCGCCAGGGCGGGGGTCACATACTTCAAATCGGGCAGGTAGACATCCACCTTTCCCTCCAGCATACGCAGTGTCTCTACTTTGTCATATCCTCCGGAGTTCCACACCACGGGCACCGGCAGAGGCTCCTTCAGCGCCTCCGCTATGGCGTGGGCAAAGTGGGTAGGGTTCACCAAGTCAATGTTGTGGGCCCCCTGCTCAATCAGCTCCCAAAACAGCGCCCGCAGACGGGGCACGCTCACCGGAACCCCAAAATCCCGTTGGCTGATGGCCTCATTCTGGCAAAAAACACATCCCAGGGAGCACCCGGAGAAAAAGACGGTCCCCGCGCCCTTCCGCCCGGAGATGGGGGGTTCCTCCCAGTGGTGCAAGGCGGCGCGGGCTACCAAGGGCACCGCAGGCATCCGGCAGACCCCCTCCCCTGCCGTCTCCGTGCGCAGGGCTCCGCAATTCCTGGGACACAGACGGCAGAGCATGGGTATTCCTCCTTTTTTCGTCCTCTGGTACAGCCTCCGGTCCCTTTATGGAAGTTCTTTTTGCCTACAGCTTGTCGAAAAAGTCCTGCGGACTTTCCCGCCAAGCTGAGGAAAATTTCAAAACTTGTTACACAAGTTCCGAAATTTTGTGATTCCGACGCGAAAGAAAACCCTGACGGTTTTCTTTCACACTATCTTTCCCTCTGAAACCTTTGGTCTAAACGGTTTTTCGACAATCTGGCCTACTTTTTCTTTCAAGAAAAAGTAGGGAGGCTGGCGATGAACTGTTTGGCGGTGCGGGGGGTGCGGCCGGGGTGGTGCATCTCCCAGGTCACCGCCTGGGCCCGGAGCTCGGTGCGCTCCACGACCATGCCCGCCTGCTCCGCCAGACGCTCCACCAAGTCTAAGTACTCCGTCTTGTTTAGGGCAAGGTAGGGAATGCGCAGGCCGAAGCGCTCAGACAGGGCGGTTTTTTCCTGAATCGTCTCTACTGCGTCCACCTCGTCCCCCGCACGGTCGGAAAAGGTCTGCCGCACCAGACGGCGGCGGTTGGAGGTGGCATACAGGGCCACATTGGCCGGCCGGCGCTCCAGCCCTCCCTCCAGAATGGTTTTCAGCAGCGAATAGGTCTTGTCGTCCTGGTCAAAGGCCAAATCGTCAATAAACAAAATGAACTTCCACCGCCGTCCGCCCAAAGTGCGGATGAGCTGGGGCAGACCCTCCAGAGCATCCTTCTGGATTTCAATGAGCCGCAGGTCCTCAAATCCAAGCAGACCCAGCAGACTCTTGACCGCCGCAGATTTTCCGGTTCCGCTGTCCCCGTAGAGAAGCACGTTATTGACCGGATTCCCCGCCAAAAGGGCCCTGGTGTTGGCCGCTACCTGGTCCCGCTGGAGCTCGTAGCCAAAGAGCTCATCCGGGCCGGGGGCGTCAGGCTCCGCCACCGGGCGCAGTATGCCGTCTTCCCATTGGAAGGCCCGGTACCGGGCAAAGAGCCCCGCCCCCTGCTCCCGGTAAAATTCGGTCAGGCTTTCAAAGCTGAAGGGGCACTCCCCCCGCCACCGGGGCAGGTTGGCCAGCACTGCCCCGAACTCCCGCGGGGCGCAGGCGCCTATCTCCGCAATCAGCTGGTCACAGTCCAGCTCCGCCAGGAGGATAAACGTCTCAATGTCCCGCCGGGCGGCGGACTCCAGGGCGGGGTCGCTCCCGCCGCGCTCCACCAAGCGGGCATAGGGGGACTCCGTATAGCGCAGCGCGTCCTGGAGCCACAGGCCAAGATTGGGATAGTTCTCCTGGCGCAGGGCATAGAACAGCCGGGCATAGCCCTCCACCGCCCCGGACCCGTCCCCCGCCGCCAGAGCGTCCAGCAGAGCCAGATTGAGGCCCAGCATGGGGCCGTCTATCAAATGCCGGTAGGCCGACACACCCCGCAGGGCACAGCGCAGTTCTTGTATCGTCATGAGCGATTCCTCCTCGATTACACACTGAATGCTATTGTATGCGCCCAAATGCCCGCTGTCAATCCATAAAACAATGTCAGGCGGATTTCCTTTCAGACCAATAACGGCAAAGGAACCAAGTGCCCCGCACTCAGTCCCTTTACCGTAACATTTACCGCGATATAGTTATTCTTATTGATGTCTCCCCAAAAACCTGCCTCAGGGTAAAATCACCTCGTCCTCTTCGGTCAATCCCTCTAAAATCTCGGTATACCCTCCGCCGGTGAGTCCTGTTTTGATGGCCACCTCTACCGGCTCGCCCTCCCGCAGGACCTGGACCGTCTCCCCTGTGATCACGTGGCTGGGCAGGCGGAGACAGTTCTCCCGGGTCTCCACCAGCAGGGATACCGATACGTTCATCCCCGCCCGGAGGCCCTCCCGGCTTTCCAGGGTCAGCTCTACGGGGTATTCCGTGACTCCACCGGCGCTGATGCCTGTGTCGTCTATGCGCTTCACCGATGCGGCATAGGTCTGGGTCTTTCCCTCTTCGGTGGTAAAGGAAACCTCAGCGGGCTGCTCCACCCACACCCGGTCAATGTACAGCTCGTCAATGTCCACCTGGACACACAGCTCCTCCGGCTGGGCCAGCACAGCCATGGGGCTCCCCGCCGCCGCCAGGTCTCCCTCCTTCACCGAGCGGGTGAGGACAATCCCCGCCGCCGGAGAACGGACCGTATAATCCGGCCGCTTGGACTCCAGCTGAGACAGGCTCACCGCCGCCGAGTCGCGGGAGAGTACCGCATTTTGGGCGGCGTTGGTGAGGCTGTCGTTCTTGATGGTCATAACCTCCTGCCCCTCAACGACGGCGGTGCCCGCCTGAATGGGCAGGGTGAGGACCTGACCGGACTGGGTGGCATAAATGGCCTGCTCGGTGGCGTTGCTCAACTGGCCCGCCTCCATGCACGTCAGGGCGCCCACCGCCGCCATTGCCGTCCCCCCGCTGGCCAGAGCGCCGGGGTTATCCAGGGAAAATTCCACATAAACCCCCTCCCGGCCCCCGGCAAAGACCGTGGGAGAATCGTAGACCCGCACCACGCTCCCCGTGACGCTCTCCGCCAGGGCGGGGAAGGTGATGGTCGCCAAACTGCCGGGAACCAGGGCCGCGGCATCCGCCGGGATAAACGGCACCGTGAGGGTCAGATGAGCGCTGTCCACCACCTGGGCAATGGGGGTTCCGGCGCTGACAAAATCCCCCACATGGACGTTCACCGCCATGACCGTGCCCGTGGCACAGGAGTGTACCACCAAATCCTCGCAGGCTGCGGCACTTTGCTCCACAGCCGTCTCGGCACTCCGGAGGGAGAGGCGGGCCTGAGTAATCTGGTCCTCCAGGTCCCCGGAGTCGATGATATAGAGCACCTGTCCCTCCTCGACCGCGTCCCCCTCCTGTATGGTACACTGTGTCACCCGGCCGCTGACCGTGGGGACCACCGTATAATTGTCCCCATAGGCCGCTGTACCGGTGTCCTCCACCCGGTACTCCACCGGTCCCCTGTCCGGACGGACCGTCTCATATTCCACCGGCTGGGCACAGCCCCCCAGCAGCAGCACACACAGGCCCGCACACAGCGCGGCCCGGCTCCCATGTTGTTTCATCCTGCTCTCCCCGCTTTCCGCTATTCGACGCTCTTGAGTGCGCCCAGCATATCTATATCCCGCATTTTCCACCCAATCAGCACATTCACCGCCAAGGCAAACACCATGGTGATGGCCCCCGAGAGCATCAGTGAAAAGGGCCGGGTGGCCGTCTCCAGGGGCATTGTAGTGATGGAAGTGATAATCGCCTTATTGAGCACCAACCCCAGGGGGATGCCCAGAGCAATCCCCGCCGCAGCAAAGATGATATTCTCACTGAGCTGGAGCCGCTTGATTTCCTTTTCGTAAAATCCCAGCACCATCAAGGTGGCCAGCCCGCGAATCTGTTCAAAGAAGCTCATAATGCCCAGGTTGTAAATGACGATACAGGCCAGCCCGCCGCCAAAGAGAATGAGCACATACACCACCATGGTCATGCTCTGCATCCGCTCCAAAATGGCCCGGATAACCGTTTCCCGCGTCTGCCAGCCGCTGACAAAGTCGTAATCCTCCAGCTCCGCCGCCAGAGCCGCCGGGTCCGCTCCAGCCAGATAGACCGTGGTGGGGACGTAGGTCTGTCCCAGGCTCCGCCAGAAGCTCCGGCCCATGTAGGCCCCGGAAACACAGCGGTCCACCCGCGCCACCCGAACCGTATAGAACCTGGGGTCCCCGGTGAAACGCACCGACAGGGTATCCCCTGCCGTTACCCCCAGCTGTTCCGCCAGCGCCTTTTCCAGCACCATTCCGTCCGCTGGAAGCGTCTGCGTCGTGGGGCCGTAGGGGTCGTACAGGTGGAGGGAGACGGTATCCTCTGCCACCGTGACGGCGGCGGTACACAGGGCGTCCTCTGAGTAGAGCCAGCAGGCGGCTGTCTGCTCCAGCTCCGCCCGCCGGTCTGGGCCGGCCCGAGCCACCCGGCGGTACTGGGCCTCAGTAACGCCGCTGGACAGGTCCACCAGAATGTCGTACTGATTCTGCCGCTCCGACAGGGCGGCGGCATAGTGGTCAATGGAGTCCTTCAAGGCAAAGGCCAGCAATACCAGAGCCATACAAAAGGCGATACCCACCACACAGGTGAACATACGCACCTTGTTGCGCAGGGTATTGCGGATGATGTACTTCTGATTAAAGCCCAGCCGCCGCCACAGGATGCCAACCCGCTCCAGCAGGAGGGTTTTGGCGGCCTTGGGGGGCTTGGGGCGCATACATTGGGCGGGGTTTTCCTTGAGCAGGGACCGGGCCACCAGCCAGGCGCTCCCCACACAGCATACCGTGGTAATCACCAAAGCCTCCCGCCAAGAGGAAACATCGTGGACCACCTCATACGCGGGCAGGTCACACCCAATCGCCAGGGTATTCACCACCAGCGCGGCGATGTACCGTCCGGCAAAGGCTCCCGCTGGAAAACCCGCCGCCACCACCAGCAGGGCGTGCAGGAGGTAATAAAACATGATGGTCCCGTCGGAGTACCCCAACGCTTTGAAGGTGCCCACGTCCATCCGGGCACTCTCAATGAGCCGGTTCATGGTACTCACCATCATCAGCACGGCGCACAGGAAGAAAAGAATGGGGAACACATCCAAAATAGGCTCGATGTTATTTTTGGTCTCGGTGATGAAGGAGGCCCGAGCGTTGTCCTTTCGGGCCAGGATATTGACCACCTTTTCCCCCAAGGCTTCCTCAATGGCCGCACGGAGCTGAGGGGCATCGGTGCCCTCGGCCACGGTGATACACACCTGATTGTACCGGTTGGGGCCCATGAGGCGCTCCAGGACCTCTTCCCCGCAGTAGGCAAAGCCGTACCGGCTGTAGTCCGGGGAGGGGGTGGTAGCGTTGATGTGATAGAGGCACTCCGGATTTTTCACCAGCCCGCAGACCAATAAGCGCAGGTTCTCCCCGGTGGCTGTCAGGGTGAGCTCGTACCACTCCCCCACCGAAATCCCCTGGGCCTGGGCAAAGAGCTCACTGAGCAGCACCTCCCGGCTGCTGGAGGGCATGGTTCCCGCCGACAGGAGGGGCATGTTGATGGTAGGATTGGCGGACACACCGTAGAGCTCCAGGGTTATGGAGCTGTCCCCCCGCTTCTCCCCGTCGGCCACCACACGGGGCTGTACCCCGGTGACACCGGACAGCTGGGCCAGCTTTCGGCAGTCCGCCTGGTCCAGGTAAATCCCCGTAATCCAATAGTCGGCCAGATTCTGGGCGTCAAAGTAGCCGTCGCAAATCAAATCCACGTTGTAGGGAATCCCGCTCAGGCCGGTGTACACCGCCACCGCCAGCATGGTAATAATCATCACCGAAATCAGCCGGGAGGCGGTATGCCGCAGGTCCCGGATAAAATTTCTCCAAATCATGCCGCTACCACTCCAGCTGAGACACAGGGGTGGGAGAAGGGTTTTCCTGAAAGGATTCAATTTTGCCGTTTTTCATGCGGATAAGCACATCGGCGGTGGGGGCCAAGGCTCCGTTGTGGGTGACCACCACCACCGTCTTTTTGCTCTTTTTGCACAGGTCGTACAGCAGGGCCAGAATGGACTTACCGGTCTGGTAGTCCAGCGCGCCGGTGGGCTCGTCGCATAGGAGCACGTCGGGATTTTTCGCCAGGGCGCGGGCAATTGCCACCCGCTGCTGCTCGCCGCCGGAGCACTGGGCGGGGAAATTCCGCATCCGGTCCCCCAGGCCCACCATTTGCAGCACCTCCTTGGCATTCAAGGGGTTTTTGCAGATTTGACTGGCCAGCTCCACGTTTTCCAGCACGGTCAAGTTGGCCATCAGATTATAAAACTGAAACACAAAGCCAATGCTCTCCCGCCGGTAGCCGGTGAGCTGGCGCTTGTTGAAGCTGGAAATCTCCTTGCCGTTGACGCTCACCAGCCCGGAGGTGGGGGAATCCATGCCCCCCAGGATGTTCAGCACCGTAGACTTGCCCGCGCCGCTGGCCCCCAGAATGATGGTGTACTTCCCCTCCGGGATGGTGAAGCTGATATCGTCCACCGCCCGGATGGCGGTCTTGCCCATGACGTACTCCCGGACCACATGTTCCAGCTGTACCCCCGCCATACTGTCCTTCCCCCTGTTTTGCGCATAACCGCTCTTTTTGTATACTGTACCAAATTTCTCGCCCTTTTGACAACCGACAATTTTGGACATTCTGTTGGAAAATAGACAGATTCATGGAGTGTGTCCGAAAATAACAAATTTTTTACATTTTCGCAGGATGCTTACAGGGCCGAAAAGGGACAAGGGATGGACGAAAGTTTCGTCCATCCCTTGTGGCATTGTATGGTTGGCACTGAGCGCAGATGACAGGCTTTCACAAACCTAAACAATATCCGGCTCACAGCATCGAGGCCAATAGTTATAATCGTTTTTCATAGCCTCCGGGTCTATTTCAGAAAGTTTTTTGCTAATTGGAACATATACACTTGAATCGTCATATAAACTGAACTGTGGATTGGTTTTCAGCTCGTCAGATAGGTATTTTTGAAATTGAGGATAAAATTGAAGCCATGCGCCCAGGCATTCTATATATTGAGCGATGCTGCTATTCATAAAGGATGCCTCAAAACGCTTTTCAAAAATCTGCCATACATGGCCGCTTGCTATATCAATAGCAATTTTCCCAACCCAGGCCATTTCCGCAATTTCCAGATAGGCGCCCTTTATCAACGCATAGCGGCGCAATTGCGGCTCTCGGTAAAATGTTATAGGATTTTCCTCAAAAACACAGAGATAAGAATTTAATGGAAGTCCTATTCTTTTTAGGCACTCTTGAAGGTCATTCGGCAATTTTAAGTTCTCAAAAGTAGCGTCAGTGTAAATCGTCAATTGATTTTTGAACTCTTGTGAGGGAACAAGGCTATTTAATTCAATCATCATTTCCTCCAAAGTGTCTCGTCGTTATCTAATGTTCAAAAGGCAGCCATCAATTCAGCACTTAAACATTCCTCCAGCGCCCGGCACAGCGCCTCCATCTCCCCATCGGTCCCCACGGTGACCCGCAGGTGATTGCTGATTCTCGGCTTGTCCCACCAACGGACCAAGATACCCCGCTCCCGCAGACCATCCAGCAGCGCCTTGGCGGGGACTTTCGGGTGGGTGATGAAGAGGAAATTGGCGGCGGAATCCTCCAGCTGAAAGCCCATCTCCCGGAGCTGCCCGGTAAAGCGCTCCCGGGTGGCGATGATCTTTTGGGTGGTCTCCTGGAAATAAGCCCGGTCCTGAATCGCGGCCAGGGCCCCCGCCTGGGCCAGACGGTCCAGGGGGTAGGAATTGAAGGAGTTTTTCACGCACTCCAGGGCGGCAATCAAATTTTCATGCCCCAGGGCAAAGCCCACCCGCAGGCCCGCCAGGGAGCGGGACTTGGAGCAGGTCTGCACCACCAGCAAATTGGGATGGCGCTCCACCAAACCCACGGCGGAGTCCGCGCCGAAGTCCACATAGGCCTCGTCGATGAGGACCACCGCGCCGGGATTCCCCTCGGCCAGCCGCCGGACGTCCTCCAGGGGCAGGGCCCGCCCTGTGGGGGCGTTGGGGTTGGGCAGAATCACACCGCCGTTTTCCCCCAAAAACTCCTCCACCGGCACTCCAAAGCGCTCATTCAGAGGGACCTCCCGAAAAGAGAGGCCATAGAGCTTGGCGAACACCGGATAGAAGCTGTAGGTCACGTCGGGGAACAGAATCGTACGCCCTGGGTCAAAGAACGCCTGAAAGGCCAGGGCCAACACCTCATCGGAGCCGTTGCCCACAAAGACCTGCCCCCGTTTCAGCCCATAAAGCTCCGCCAGGGCGTCCCGCAGGGCGGTGGACTCCGGGTCCGGGTAGAGGCGCAAATCTCCAGCGGCGGCCTGTATGGCCTCCAGGACCTTGGGCGAGGGCGGATAGGGGTTCTCGTTGGTGTTGAGCTTGATAAAAGTCCGCCCCTTGGGCTGTTCGCCGGGGGTGTAGGGGACCATGTCCCGAATGCGGGTGCTCCAATATTCCTTCATGACAATTCCTCCCCGGCCCGGTGAATCTTTTTCACGCTTTTTTCGGCCTTGCTGCGGGGGAGCATCAGCTCATGCCCACAGCCCTGGCACCGCAAGCGAAAGTCCATCCCCACCCGCAGTACCGCCCAGCGGCGGCTGCCGCAGGGGTGCTCTTTTTTCAATTCCAGCACGTCTCCCACATGGATGTCCATAGCTGGGCCCTCCTTTTCGTTCGATGTTTGAAGCGGTCTCGCCGGGGCACGCCCGCCCTCTTGTTACGAGGGCAACGTGCCCTTTCCGGTCCACAGGAACCGCGTCGCTGTGGCTTCGGGAACATTCAGGTAATCCCATTGGTGATTGCTCTGCCGCATGTACTCACTGGTGACATTGAAATAGCGGTGATGCAGCTGGCTCCGTCTGGTTCCGTCGAGCACATATTCAACGCCAATTGGATCGTCCCAGGTGGGGTCCACGCAGTACCATTCCCCCTCCAGGCGCACCATATTCCAGGCATGATCCCCGGTAGAATCGGAGGACGCACCCACCACCGTGATGCACTCCACCCCGCTCAGGTCCATCAGCAGCTGGAAGCTGGTAGCATAGCCCAGACAGATGCCATAGCCCTGGACCAGCGGTCCGTAAGGATTCGTATTGTCCGGCTGGCCCTGGGGAGTATAGACATTGTGGACGCTCTCATCATAGGTACAGTTATCCAACAGCCAGTCGTGGAGGGCAAGTTCTTTTTCAAACGCGGTCATATCCGGCGTGACACACGCCTCCAGCGCCTCCCGGCACCGGGCTAGAATAGCCGCGTCCTTCTCACTCAATCCCCCTGTGCTGCCAGAGGCATACGCCGCCTGAATGGCGGAGGTATTATAAAGGCTCATGTCATACTCATTGGGCGGATTGAATGGCATGAAGCCGCTGATGTCCAGACTAGGATTGAGCACCTGCGCCGTAGGCATGGGCGTGGGCGTGGGGGCAGGCGTTGGAGCCGGCGTGGGGTCAGGTTCCGCCGCAGGTGTCGGACTTGGGGCGCCGGCAGGCGGAGGCGTCTGTGTGGGTGCAGCCGTCTCCGCAGGTTCAGGCGTCTGCGTGGGCTCCGGCGGCGTCTCATTGGGTTCCACCTCAGGCGTAGGTGTAGGGGCTTCTGTGGGCGGCACGGTTTCCGGGATAAGGTTTTTGGCGGACTCTCCCAACAGGCACTCCAGCAATACCTGCTCCGCATCCTCCGGGTCCTGGCAAATCATCAGAGCCATATAGCCGTCAACCGAAATCACATTACACCCTTCTACCAGGGCGGCCTGCTCCGGGGCATAGCCCACGAAGTCTGCCAGACGGGAACGGCAATACTCCCACAGAGAGGCATTGACCGTTTCCCAGTCTTCCTCGTTGGACAGGCGTATAACCGCAATCTCCCGCGCATCCACACCGGAGGCCGCAAAAATAGCCGCCTCCGTCCAAGCGCCTTCCTCCAAACCATAGAGCTCGGTGAGGTAAAAGTCCCGGTCCTCCTGCTCCAGCTGGGGCAGACCGGCCAAATCCGCCTGGCTGTCCACCACCGCCTGAGCCGCCTGTTGGGTTGTCACATACCCCTCAGGAGCTGGAACACTGGTCTCATCCGGCTCTGTTTGGGCCGTACAGCCGCACAAAAGCAAGAGTATCGCCGCCGCCAATATCGTCCGCCTCATGCTTCCGCCTCCTCTGTGTGGAAATAGTCATAGATTGCCTGGGCGGTGTGCTTCGGCACCACGGCTCCCAGCTCCGCCAGTGACGCCGCTTTGATATTTTTAACGCTCTTAAAGTGCTTGAGCAGGTCGTTCCGCCGCCTCTCCCCCACACCGGGGATTTTGTCCAGCACAGAACCCTTTACCCGCTGGTTCTGCTGCTGCCGGTGGAACTCAATGGCGAAACGGTGGGTTTCCTCCTGAATCTGGCCAATGAGGGAAAATACCGCCTGATTGCCCTGAATACCGATTTCCCGGCCGTCGGGGGTCACCAGGGCCCGTGTGCGGTGGCGGTCGTCCTTCACCATGCCAAAGACCGGGATACCCAGTCCCAGAGTCTCCAGCACCCGTACGGCCACCTTGGCATGGTTTTCCCCGCCGTCAATGAGCAGCAGGTCGGGCTTTTCGGAAAATTTTTCGTCTCCCTCCAGGTAGCGCTTGAAACGCCGGGTCAAAACCTGCTCCATGGAGGCGTAGTCGTCGGGGCCATTCATATCCTTGAGCTTGAAATGCCGGTAGTCCCGTTTTAGAGGCTTGGCGTTTACATAGACCACCATGGAGGCTACAATATCGTCGGCCCCCTGGTTGGAGATATCATAGGATTCCATCCGTTTGGGCGGCGCGTCCAAATCCAGCATCCGGCCCAGCAGGTCCAGGAGCTTGCTTTGCCGTTCCTCCCGGCTGGTCCAGCGCTCCACTTCCTCTACGGCGTTCTTGTTGGCCAGACGGATTAGGTCCATTTTGGCGCCCCGCTGGGGGGTAATGAGGGTTACCCGCCGTCCGGCTCCCTCGGAGAGCATCCGGGTCAGTGGAACCTCGTCCTCCAGCTCACAAGGGAGCAGGATTTGCTTGGGCAGGTGCCCCCGGCCTCCGTAATACTGCCGTACCAGGGCGGAGAGAATGTCGGCGGTGTCTTCCTCCATGGGGGTGTCAATGAGGTCCCAGTCCTTCGCGGCAAGCTCGCCCTCCACATAATGGAGCACCACAAAACAGCTTCGGGTGGCCTCACCCCGATGAAAGCCCACCACGTCGGTGTCGGCCAGACTTCCGGCCACTACCTTTTGCCGCTTGCCCAGCAGCTCAATGGCGCGGTAGCGGTCCCGAAGCTCGGCGGCTTTCTCAAAGCGGAGCTCCTCTGCCGCCTGCTCCATCTCCGCCTGAAGCTCATCGCCCACCTCCTGAAATTTTCCCTCCAGCAGGCGGACAGCCTGATCCATGGATTCCCGGTAGCGCTCCTGGTCCATCTCCGGGCGGCAGTAGCCGTCGCACTGGCCCATATGGTAGTTCAGGCATGGGCGTTCTTTTCCGATGTCCCGCGGGAATTTTTTGTTGCAGGAGGGCAGCTTCAGGGCCAGACGGAGGGCGTCAATGATATTTTGGGTTGCGCCCCGGCTTCCATAGGGGCCAAAATAGCGGGCTCCATCCTCGGCGGCCCGGTTGGCCAGGGAGAATTTGGGGTAGTTCTCTTTGACGGTCAGGCGGATGTAAGGGTAGCCTTTGTCGTCCTTGAGCAAGATGTTATATCGGGGTTGGTGGCGCTTGATAAGAGAGCTTTCTAAAACCAGGGCCTCAAATTCGGAGTCGGCCACAATAACATCGAAGTGGTCGATTTGACTCACCATGGTGCGGGTCTTTTCTGTGTGGGAGGCCAAGTTGGCAAAATATTGGCTCACCCGGTTTTTCAGCGCTTTGGCTTTGCCCACATAGATTACTTCGTTTTTGACGTCCTGCATGATGTAGACGCCAGGCTTGAGCGGCAGGGCGTGGGCCTTTTCTTTTAGTTCCTCAAACGTCATGGATATCTCACGCTTTCTGGTTTTGCTTTTTGGGTTTTTGCTGCTCTGGGGACTTGCCGTTACCTTGTTCAGTCTCTGGTGGGGCTTGCTGTGGCTTTCGGGGGTGGTGTTTGTTTCCCTTCTGCTTCTTCCTCGGTACTCTGGTGGGTTTTGTTGGCTGGTCCCGCCTCCGGCGGGTTACTTTCCAGTGATGGAAAGTAACCAAAGATCA
>CAJUDT010000015.1 GCA_910585415.1 uncultured Flavonifractor sp. | reverse complement strand
GCTGGAAAGTAACCCGCCGGAGGCGGGACCAGAAAACGAAAACCACCAGAGTACGAGGAAGAAGCAATCGGAAACCCTCAAAGCCCCCGATTACAAAAAAGAAACCTCCCCCGCCAGACTGCGAGAAAAGTAATCCCGAATCTCGACAGGGTCCGTGGTCTGCCCCAAGACCCACATCAGTTTCGTTACAGCGGCCTCCGTGGTCATATCCCGCCCAGGGATAACCCCTTGGGCAAGCGCTTTCTGCCCCGCCTGATAGAGCGAAAAATCACTGGGCTCATAGAGGCACTGGCTGGACACCACCACGGTCATACCCGCCTGAGCGGCGGCATAGAGCTTGGCAATCAAATCCCGCCGGACAAAATGCAGTCCCCCCGCCCCAAAAGCCTCAATCACAATCCCGCGATAGTGCATTTGAAGCAGTACATCAAAAATCTCCGGGTCCAGCCCTGGGGTGAGCTTAATCAAAAATACCTTGCCGCACAGCGCATCCCGCAGGACACTGTCTCCCGCCCCGGCGGGGATGGCCTCCGAATAAATTTGAAGTCCCTTCCCATCCACCGCAGCGGCCAGAGGCCAATTGACACTTTCAAAGGCCCCGAAATCCGTGGTCCGGGTCTTGACCGCCCGGCATCCGAGCATCACCTTGCGGTCAAAGGCCAAAAATACCCCCGCCGCCCCGGAAGCCGCCATAGCCAAAGCGGTACGGAGATTCTCCAGCCCGTCGGTGAGCGGGTGTGTAATGGGCAGCTGGGCCCCGGTGAGCACCACCGGAATCCCAATCCCCCGCAGCATGAACGAGAGCACCGAGGCAGTATAGGCCATTGTGTCAGTACCGTGGGTAATCACAATGCCGTCATAACACGCCCTGGAATCGAAAATATGGCGGGCAATCATCTGCCATTCCTCCGGCTGAATGTTGGAGGAATCCAAATGGAGGATGTCCCGAATGTCAATTTCATAGTGCTCCAACACGCCCGTTGGAAGCAGCTCCGCCAGAGCGGCCCCATCCAGGCCAGGGGCCAGCCCCTCATCTGTGGGCAGAGAGGCGATGGTCCCGCCGGTGGTCAGCATCAAAATACGTTTTTTCATCCCAGTCCCCCGTTCCGCCGGACCGCTCCGGTCACAGCGCAGTTTCGCGGTGGCTCAAAGCTCCTTGGCCAGGAGCTCCGCCTGTGTCAGGCCCGCCTGCATCATAGCCTTCTGGTCCCGGCGCACGTCGTCCAGACCCTCCACCGCCAGACACTGGAAGCGCCCAATGCCATACATGGAGCACAGGGCCTCCAGGTGACGGGCCCCCATCTCCATCCAGCTCAGGCCCGCCTCTTGGTAGGCCCCGCCCCGCGTCGTGATGAAAATCATGTCCTTTGCCTGACACAGGCCAATCATTTCGCCCTTGTCGTTATAACCAAAGGTAAGATTCGCTACAGAAATGCGCTCAAGATAGATTTTTAACAGGGCAGGGTAGTTCAAATCCCAAAAGGGCGCGGCGATGACGATGTGCTCTGCGGCGGCAAAGCGCCGGGCGGGCTCAAACATGGGGTGGTCCAGCTTCCCAGCGCTCCAGAGAGCATCTCGCTCCGCCAGAATTTCGGGGTACTGGGGCTGTAATCTCTCTTGGCACAGATTACACTCTGTAATAACATGGTCGGGGTGCCCGGCCTGATAGACCTCCAGGAAATGGCGGGCCAGCTTCAGGGTTCGGGACTTCTCCCCCCGTACACAGGCGTTGACAAACAATACTTGCTCCATAGGAATGCCTCCTTATTCTGTGAGCTTCAGGATTCTCTGCCTCAATTCTATCAGAATATCCGGATTCGTCAAGTCTATGTCAGGGGCCTCGATTCGGACCACCTGTGTTCCGTTTTGTAGAATCAGGCCGGATAATTCCCCATCGTGATAGGTCCAGGCGCGGTCAAAGCCCAGCTCCGCCGGGGCCGGTGTGACGGGGGCATGGTAGTGCAAATCCTTCTCCAGTGCCTCGCCGTCTCCCTCCAGGGCCAGCAAGTCCCCGCAGATCAGCTCCGCCAGCCAGGAAAACCGGCAGGTATAGGATTCCACCCAGAGGCTGCCATGGGATTGGAACTGGCGGTAGGTCCATTGCTCCGCAAAGACCGAGCGGCGCTGCCGGGTATAGCCCGCATGGTCCTTCAGGTACTCCGCCTGCCCCTCGCCCACACCAGTCAGGAGAAGCAAAAACGTCCCAACCAGCACCACCCCGGCCCCCAGCTTGCTGACCCCCCGCAGGCGGGCCCCCCAGCGGCCAGGGACAGGGAATGACTCCCCCGCCGCCACCGCCCTGCGGCACCGGCGGCGGTAGGACAGCAGGTAGGCTCCGTAGATGAGCTCCGCCAGCAGCAGGACCTGGAAGAGGACTGTCGCCCCCAAGGCGGTATTGCTCAAAAGGGGTTCCCACAGGAAAAAGCCCTTCCATACGAATTGGACCCAGAAATGGAGCGTCCAGAATATCCCCAGAAACAGGAGGTTGAACGCCTGATTGAAGAGGATTTTTTTCCAGACGGACGTCCACTCCACGGTCCCATCGGTCTGAACCGGGGCGGGGTCCGTTCCCGGTTTGGCCTGGAAGAACCAGAGGCCCCCGCTCTCGTCCAGCAGGTCCCACCCGGCCTCGTCGCACAGCTCCAGGTAATCCGCCCGGCGCTCGGTGTCCTTCCGGCCCATGCTCCGCCAGCGGGCGGGCTCCACCCAGCAGGGGCGGGGGGAGGACGCGGGGCGGAAGGTGGCCGTCAGCAGCCCCAGCTCGGCCAGCTCCCAGCCCTCAGCGGCCAGCTGGTCCAGCTCCGCCTGAGCGGCCTTGGCGTCCTCGGTGCTGTAGTGAAACCAGCGGATGCGTTTGTCCGTCTGCGCCATAGGGCGTCCCTCCTTCTATATCGAATATCGTTACATCAATACTATACCGATGTTCGATATATGTCAAGATAAAAATACGCCGGGGCGAGGTGCAGAAAAGGGGCCGTCCCCAGTCAGACGGCCCCTCCGGCAGTTACTTGATTGTCAAAGTATACTCGTCCATCCCCGGCATTTGGGAGAGCAGGCTCTTTACCACCGCCTGCGCGCGCCGGGCGGCTTCCTCCAGGAGGCCGTTTTCTACCGCTTTCGTCTCCACCTCTTCCTTCTGGTCCCGGGTGAAGCCGGTGTAGTCGCTGATTTGAATGGGGTTAAAAATGTTGTGCGTTTCGTCAAACACTTCAATGCTGTCCTCGGGAATCTCGTGGGCGAGAATCTCCGCCGGGGGGAGGGTGACGGTCACGGTGGTCCCGCTGACTTGAAGGTCGATGTCCGCCAGGTTGATGCCCGCCTTGATGGTGCCGTCATAGGAGACGATGAAGCTCTTCCGGGTCAGAGGCACCGCCCAGCCGTAGAAATCAAGCTGGTTTTCAAAGCGGCCCATGTTGGTGTAAAAGTACTCTACGGTGCTCAGTTCCTGCACGCCGGCCAGCTGCTGGCCGATGAGGTCGGTGGTAATTTTGGGCTGGGCCTCCTGGCGGGACAGGACGGCGCCGAAGAAGAACGCCGCAGCCAGGGCGAGGATGAGGATAAACAGCAGTAAAATCTTGTGTCGCAGGCGCTTGCGGGGTTTTTCCTGTGTTTCTGTGGCCATGGGTACAGCCTCCTTTCCTTGGGGGCATTATAGCGGAAAACGGTCGAAAATGCAAGAGGGAGCGGCTGGACTGTTGGAAGACGGAAGGGGACGCGGTTTGGGCTTGCCTTCTGGCGGAAATGGGTGTAAAATACAAAACAACATCCACGAAAGGAGCCAAATACTATGTCAATCACTGTTGGAATGAAGGGCCGGGAGGAATGCGTGGTTACTCCGGAGAACACCGCCGCCGCCGTGGGCAGCGGACTGGTGCCGGTCTTTGGCACCCCCTATATGATCGCGCTGATGGAGAACGCCGCCGTCAACGCCATCCAGGCCGCCCTGGAGGAGGGACAGGGCACCGTGGGCACCCGCCTGGAGGTCACCCACGACGCCGCCACCCCCATTGGCCTGAAGGTCTGGGCGGAGGCGGAGGTCACCGCTGTGGAGGGCAAAAAAATCACCCTGTCGGTGAAGGCCTTTGACGAGAAAGGCCCCATCGGCGGGGGCGTCCATGAGCGGTTTATCATCACTGTGGACCGCTTCCTGGCCAAGGCCGAGGCCAAGAAGGGAGTGTAAGCATGTCCATCGAGCAGGGCCGGGCTTACCTGACCCAGCGGGGCTATGGGGACCGCATTCTGGAATTTTCCGTCTCCAGCGCCACCGTGGAGCTGGCCGCTCAGGCGGTGGGGTGCGAGGGGGCGCACATCGCCAAAACCCTCTCCTTCGGGGTGGGAGAGGGCTGTGTCCTCATTGTGTGCGCCGGGGACGCCAAGATTGACAATTCCAAGTTTAAGCAGTTCTTCCACTGCAAGGCCACCATGCTCACCCCGGAGCAGGTGGAGGCCTTTACCGGCCACGCGGTGGGGGGCGTGTGTCCCTTCGGCATCCAGCGGGAGGATGTGACCACCTATCTGGACATGTCCCTTCAGCGGTTTGAGACGGTCTATCCCGCCGCCGGAAACGCGGCCTCCGCCGTGCGCCTGAGCTGTGAAGAGCTCTATACGCTCTCCAATGCCGCCGGGTGGATTGACGTGTGCAAAAACTGGGCTTGAATGCCGCAAAACGCCTGCGGGCAGCCGGGAAATTGGCCGCTTGCAGGCGTTGTTTTCAACTCCGGGCCGGGTGGAGGGTGCGGCACTCCACCGCCAGCCCCGGACGGCCCTGCCGCACGGCCTCCGCCAGGACGGCGAAGGGAGAGGCGTCCGGGCGGTGCTGGACCAGCCGCAGCCGCTTGGGCTCCAGCCCGCAGGCCCGCAGGGCTTCCAGCAGATCGCACAGCCGCTCCGGCCGGTGGACCAGGGCGAAGCGCCCGCCGTTTTTGGTCAGATAGGCCGCCGCCGCGCACACGTCCAGGAGGGTACACTGTTCCTCCATCCGGGCCGGACCGCCGGAGGTCCCGGAGCCCCGGGCAAAATAGGGGGGATTGGAGATGGTCAAATCGAAGGCCCCAGCGGGCAGAAGGGTCCGCACCTGCCGCAAATCGCCGGTGTGAATGGCCCCGGCAAGGCCGTTCTCCCCTAAATTCTGCCGGGCCAGCTGGGCGTCCGCCGGGTTTTGCTCAATGCCGGTCACCGACAGGGAGGGCTCCCGGCCCAGCAGCAGCAGGGGCAGAGCCCCCGCGCCGCAGCCCAAATCGCACACCCGCCCGCCCCGGCGGAGGGTGGCAAATTCTCCCAGCAAAAGGGTGTCCCGCCCCAGGGGGAAACAGGTATCCGACTGCCGGTACGTGTAGGGCCCCAGCTGCTCGGGGGCTCTCACTGCATGGCCTCCAGCAGGCCGCAGACCGTCCGGGCGGTCATGCCCCAGATGACGTGCCCCTCCCACTGGTAGATGGGTACCTCCATCCGGCCCCGCCGCCAGGGGTAGCCCTGGGGGAAGCCAATGCGTTCATAGGGAAACTCCCGGACATCGGGGACCAGCGCATAGGTGTAGACCTCCGGCGGGTGGCACAGAAAAAAATCTACCGGAACCCAGAATGCCTCCTTGACCTCCGCCGGACTGGGCCGCAGGGCCTCCGCGCCATTGGGGGCCACGTGCCCCAGTATGGGATAAAACACCTGGTCCCCCAGGCTGCACTGAAAATCCAGCGGGGCAATGACCTCCACGGCCTCCGGCGGGATGCCCAGCTCCTCCCAGGTCTCCCGCAGGGCGCACTGAACGGGGGTCTCCCCCGGCTCCATCCGCCCGCCGGGAAAGCAGACCTCTCCCGGCTGGCGCTCCAGGGTGTCGGCCCGGACCTCGAAGAGCATGGAGAGCCCCTCCGCCCGCTGGGCCAGGGGAACCAGCACGGCATAGGACCGGCGCACCCCCAGCGGGGCGGGGACGTGGCCCCGCCAGCGGCGTTCAAATTCTGCAATCGTCAAGGTATCCCCCCTCACAGCGCGGAAAGAAAGCGGGTCAGGGCCTCATAGAATCTGCCCACATGGACCCCGTCCACCAGCCGGTGGTTGAGCTCCAGACTCAGACTGAGCACCGTCTTTCCCTCCCGTTCCTCCCAGCGGCCCCAGGACACCCGGGGAATGCTGTCGGCCGGGTCCAGGTCCCGTTCGTTGGTCAGGGCGGTCAGAGGGAACCAGGGCAGGCAGGTGAAATAGACCTCCGAATCCGGCGCCCAGGGGCCGGAGGTGATAAATTCGGTCTGGGCCTCCGCTTGGGCCTTGGCCCGGCGGCAGAAGTCCTCCAGGTCCCCGCCGGCCTCCAGGGTGACGATGTAAAACAAATCGCTGTCCGGCTTCAAATCGGTAAAACTGGGGACAAGGGCATCGTGCCGGACCAGCACCCCGTCCCGCTCCCGAACAAGAAAGGCGTCCACCTGCTCCATGGCCTTGATGACGGCAAAGACCATGGCGGTGTAAAAGGACAGGCCCCGCTCCTTGCATAGGGCCCGCAGGGGGGTTACGTCCACGGGGAAGGTGAGGGCGTAAAAGGGGTGGGACATGGGGGCGAAAAAGTCATAATGGGCCCGGCGGGGCCAGGACCCTTTGTCAATCACGGTCATAGCGGTACTCCTTACTAGAATTGTTTCGCCACTTTGGTTCAGTATACCCCCTTTGTCCCCGGCATTCAAGGAATTTTTTGCACAACCCTGGAGAAGGTAATTTTTCAGACGGTCGAAAAACCGCTTCAGCCAAAGGATTCGGAGGGAAAGTCCGTCAGGGCTTTTTCGCCAAGCTATTTTTTGTCCTTTTGGGAAAAAGATTTTGCCAAGGCTTGCCTGAGGGCATGGGCTGTGGTATACTAACCAGCGAAGAAGGGCTGCACTTGACCGGTCACCCCCCTTCCCCTACAACCGAATAGCGCCAAGCAGAGCGTTTATGGAAACCGGTGAAAATCCGGTGCGGTGCCGCCACTGTGAGACGGAGCGCGACCCAATTTGGCACTGGGCCCTATTCTGGGCCTGGGAAGCCGGGCCGCTGCGTGGAAGTCGAGCCAGGATACTTGATAGCTCTGTGTGAACCTTGTATCTGACGATTCATTGGATGGGGTCCTGTTCCTGTGCGGCGGTCCGCTGGCAGCGCCTTCTTTTGTGTCGGAAATACAGAGGGGGCGCTTTTCGTCTGTCCCATCCACCCTATGGACCGAAAGGAAGCGAGGAATATGAGAGGATACATACACAAGCTGGGCCTGCTGCTGCTGTCCGCCGCCCTGGCCCTTCAGCTCTCCGCCTGCGGGAGCGCCCCCGCGCCCTCCCCCACCCCCGAGCCTACCCCAGCCCCCCAGGCCACGGCCACGCCCAGCCCTGGACCGAATGCCGACGCGATGAATGACTCAGGATTTTTGAGGGAGGACATTGACAGCTTCACCACGACCGACGATCTGGACCGGGAGGTGACCATCATGGCCCGGCCGGAGCGGGTGGCCATTCTCACCGGCAGCTTTGCCGATGTGTGGTGTTTGGCTGGAGGGAAGGATACCATCGTAGCCGCCGCCGACGACACCTGGACCCAGTTCGATCTTGGCCTGCCCGACACGGTGGAGCGCCTGGGGGCCATTAAGGAGCCTAACTTGGAAGTCCTGCTTGCCGTGGAGCCCGATTTGGTAATCGCCAGCGCCAAGACCGAGGCGGCGGTGGCCCTCCTGCCCACCCTGGAGGCGGCGGGCATCCCGGTCCTCTATTATGATATCAGCAATGTTCAGGACTACCTGGACATGCTGTCCACCTGCACCGCCCTGACCGGCCAGAGGGAGAACTATGACCAGTACGGTCTGGCCGTCATGGAGCAGATCGAGCAGGCCCGTGACCGCGCCCGCGCCCATACGGGGGAGCCCGAAACGGTCCTCTACGTCCGGGCCACCGGCAGCACCTGCAAGGTGAAGAACAGCCAGGGCACCGTTTTGGGGGAGATGCTGGCCGACCTAGGGACCGTCAACATCGCCGACAGCGCGGACGCCCTGCTGGAGGAGCTCTCCATGGAGGTCATTCTTGCCTCCGACCCGGACAAGATTTTCATCGTCATGCAGGGCAGCGACCAGGAGAAGGTTCAGAACACCCTGGAGCAGTCCCTCATCTCCAACCCCGCGTGGCAGCAGCTCACGGCGGTGCAGGAGGGGGAGGTATATTACATGGATCAGGCCCTTTACAACGTCAAGCCCAACGCCCGCTGGGGCGAGGCCTATGAGGGGTTGGCGGACATCCTCTATGGGGAGGAATAGGACGCGGAGCGTCCCCCTGCGGCTGCTGGCGGCGGTGGGACTGGCCCTGCTGGCGGCGGCGGCCAGCCTGTGCCTGGGGGCGGTGAGCGTCAGCCCCGGGGAGCTGCTGGAGGTCCTCTTGGGAAACGGCGGGGGGACGGCCCGGAGCATTCTGCTGCTGGTGCGGGCGCCCCGGACCCTGGGGTGCCTGCTGGCGGGGGCGGCGCTGGCCGCCTCCGGGGCCATCATTCAGACCGTCATGTCCAATCCCCTGGCCGCGCCCAATATCATCGGCGTCAACTCGGGGGCGGGGTTTTTCGTGGCGGCGTGCAGCGCCCTGCTCCCCGCCGGGCTGGCGGTGAAGCTCTCCCCCCTGGCCGCTTTTTTGGGGGCCTTCTCCTGTGTCATGCTGGTGCTCCTGATTGCGGAAAAGGCGGGCTCCTCCCGCATTGTCCTGGTGCTGGCGGGGGTGGCCATCTCCGGCATGTTCGGCGCGGGGACGGACACCGTCGTGACCCTGGTCCCCGACGCGCTGACGGGGTACTCGGATTTCCGCATCGGCGGTCTGGCCAACGTGACCATGGAGCAGGTGGCCCCGGCCATGTGGGTGATTCTCCTGTGTCTGGCGGGAATGCTCCTGCTGTCCAACGAGCTGGACGTGCTCACCCTGGGCAGCGACACCGCCCAGAGCCTCGGCCTGCCGGTGAAGCGAATCCGCATCCTGGCCCTGGCGGCGGCGGCGGCGCTGGCCGGGGCGGCGGTGAGCTTTTCCGGCTTACTGGGTTTCGTGGGGCTCATCGTCCCCCATATGGTCCGGCGGCTCATCGGCAGCGAGGCCCGGAACCTGCTCCTGGGCTGTGCCCTGGGGGGCGCGGCGCTGCTGACCCTGTGCGATATCGCCGCCCGGCTCCTGTTCGCCCCCTACGAGCTGCCGGTAGGGATTGTGCTCTCCTTCGCGGGGGGGCCCTTCTTCCTGTGGCTGCTCATTCGGAAAAGGGGGCATCAGATGTGATTGCGCTCAAGGACTTGACGGTGGGGTATCACGGCGAGGCCCTGCTGTCTCAGGTGAATCTGGAGTTCCCACAGGGACAGGTGACGGTATTGCTGGGCCCCAACGGCTGCGGGAAGAGCACCCTGCTCAAGACCGTGCTGGGGCTCCTGCCCCCCCTGGGCGGGGAGATTTTCTACGACGGGGAACCCATCTCATCCCTGTCCGGCGGAGCGGTGGCCCGAAAAGCAGCCTATATGGCCCAAAACCACACCGTCCCCAGCATCGTGGCCCAGCGGATGGTCCTCCACGGGCGGTTTCCCTACCTCTCCTTCCCCCGAAAATACCGGAAGGAGGACCATGAGGCGGTCCGGCGGGCCCTGGAGACGGCGGGAGGCCTGGACCTGTCCAACCGGCCCATGCAGGAGCTCAGTGGAGGCCAGCGGCAAAAGGTCTATCTGGCGATGGCCCTGGCCCAGGAGACGGGGACCATTCTCATGGACGAGCCCACCACCTGGCTGGACATCCGCCATCAGCTGGAGGTGATGGCCACGGCCCGGGCTCTGGCGGAGTCCGGCCGGGCGGTGGGGCTGGTGAGCCACGATTTGTGTCTGGCTCTGCGGACGGCGGACCGGGTGGCGGTGCTGGCCCAGGGGGCCCTTCAGCTGGCCGCGCCGCCGGAGGAGGCCTTTGCCAGCGGGGTGCTGGACCTGGCCTTTGGGGTCCGGGTCCGCCGGGTGGAGACCCCCACCGGCTGGCAGTATTATTGCGAGTAACGGAGGAATACCATGGGCGAGTTCCCGCTGTTTGTGGATTTGGAGGGGGTCCCCTGCCTCATTGCGGGCGGGGGGCGGGTGGCCCTGCGGAAGGCCAGGGCCCTGCTGGCCTGTGCGCCCCGGCTGACGGTGGCAGCCCCCCGATTTCTGCCGGAATTTCAGGCCCTGGAGCAGGCGGGGAAGCTCCGGCTGCTCCGCCGGGCTTTTCGGCCAAAAGACCTGGAGGGGAACCGGCTGGCTGTGGCGGCCACCGGGGACCGGGGGGTGAACCGGCAGATTGCGGCCCTGTGCCGGGCCCGGGGGATTTTGGTCAACGTGGCCGACGACCAGGAGGCCTGTACCTGTAAATTCCCGGCGGTGGTCCGGCGGGGCGGGCTGACCATCGGCGTGTCCACCGGCGGAGCCAGTCCCACGGCGGCACGCTTTTTTAAGGAGCGCATCGAAGCCCTCATCCCCGCCGGGGAGGGGGAGCTTGCGGATATTCTGGACTTTCTGGCCCGGAGCCGGGCGCAGGTCCGGGAGCGCCTCCCGGAGGGGGCCCGGGGGCCGGTATTCGCGGCCCTGTTTGACCGGTGCATGGCCCTGGGCCGGGGGCTCTCCGGGGAGGAGCTGGAAGAAGTGTTGAAGGAGGCGGCAAGGGATGAATGAGCAAGGCAAGGGCTGCGTTTTTCTGGTGGGCGCGGGGTGCGGGGCCCGGGATTTGATAACCCTGCGGGGGCTGGACCTTTTGCGGAAGTGTGATGCGGTGGTCTATGACGCACTCATCGACCCGGCCCTGGTGGACGAGGCCGGGGCGGCGGAGCGCTATCCCGTGGGGAAGCGCTGCGGGCGGCACTCGGTCCCCCAGGGGGACACCAACCGGCTCCTGGTGGAGCTGGCCCAGGGGGGAAAACGGGTGGTGCGCCTGAAGGGGGGGGACCCCTTCGTTTTCGGCCGGGGGGGAGAGGAAATCCTGGCCCTTCAGGCGGCGGGGATTCCCTATGAGGAGGTCCCCGGCATTTCCTCCGCTATTGCCATACCGGCGGCGGCGGGGATTCCGGTGACCCATCGGGAGGTCAGCCGGAGTTTTCATGTGATTACCGGCCACACCAACGCCCTGGGCGACGTGCTCCCGGAGTCCATGGAGACCTTGGCGGCATTGGAGGGGACCCTGATTTTCCTGATGGGCCTCACGGGGCTGGAGAAGATTGCCCGGCGGCTCATGGAGGCCGGAAAGAGGCCGGATACCCCGGCGGCGGTGGTTTCCGGGGGCAATTCCCCCCACAAGGCCGCTGTTCGGGGGACGTTGGCGGACATCGCCCAAAAGACCCGTCAGGCCGGGGTGCAGGCTCCGGCGGTGATTGTGGTGGGGGCGGTGGCCGGCCTGGACATGGGGCCTACGATGGTTCATCCCCTGGACGGGGTGTGTATCGGTCTGGTGGGTACGCCGGTGTTCACCGAAAAGCTGGAGCGGGGATTTCAGGACCTGGGGGCCAGGACCTTCCGGGTGGCGGCGGCGCGGGTGGAGCGCCTGCCCCTGGACTTCCCGGCGGAGGAGCTGTGCGCGGACCGGGACAAGTGGGTGGTCCTTACCAGCGCCAACGGGGTGCGGTGCTTCTTCCAGTGGCTGGAGGAATCGGGGGTTGACCTGCGGCGGCTGGGGCGGTGCAAATTCGCCGTCATCGGCAAGGCCACCGGCGGGGCCCTGCGAAAGCACGGCATCCGCGCCGACCTGTGCCCGGAGCTTGCCACCGGAGCCGCCCTGGCGGAGGAGCTCTGCCGGACGGTGGCCCCTGGGGAGGAGGTCCTGTTGTTCCGCTCGGCCTCCAGCAACGACCTGATGGCCCGCACCCTGGCGGCTGGGGAAATTCCCGTCCGGGATTTTGATTTGTACGACGCGGTGTTCACCCAGGCGGAGGCCCCGGAGCCTCTGGACTACCTGATTTTCGCCAGCGCGGGCGGGGTGAAGTCTTACTTCAAGGACCATGCCGCCCTGCCGGAGGGGGTCACGGCGGTGTGCATCGGCCCGGTCAGCGCCGAGGAGCTGGCCCGGCAGACCGGCGCTCCCTTCCTGACCGCCCCGGAGATTTCGGCGGGCGGCATCCTCCAGTGTGTCCGGGAGGACTGGAGCAGGCGGAGCGGAAGAGAAACGGAGGGGGAAGCATGAGACAGGCGCTTCTGGTGGTCAGCTTCGGCACCACCGTCCCCAAGGCGAAACGGGACATTGAAGGCGTCGAGGAAGCCCTGACGGCCCTGGTCCCCGGTATGGATGTGTTCCGGGCCTACACCAGCTCCATCATCCGCAAAAAGCTGGCGGGCCGGGGGGAGCCGGTGTTCAGTGTGGAGGACGCCCTGGAGCACTTGGCGGACCAGGGGTACACCCATGTGTACCTCCAGCCCACCCACCTGCTTCCCGGCGTGGAGTACGCCAAAATCCGCCGGGCGGTCCACCGGTTCCCCCGGCGGAAGGAGTTTGAGGCGCTGGTCATGGGGGAGCCCCTGCTTCCGGATAACAGCTCCCTGCTGGAGCTGGCGGGGGTCATTGCCCGGTGTTATGTGCCGGAGGAAGGGGCCCTGGTGCTCATGGGCCACGGCAGCGACAGCTTTGCCAACCTGGTCTACCCGGCCCTCCAGACGGTACTGCGCCTCACGGGGGTGGAGCGGACCTATGTGGGCACCGTGGAGGGCTGGCCGGAGCTGGATGAGGTGATGGAACAGCTCAAAACCACGCCCCACCGCCAGGTGAAGCTGGTCCCCCTGATGCTGGTGGCCGGGGACCACGCCATCAACGACATGGCCGGGGACGAGCCCGACAGCTGGAAACGGCGCCTGGAGGCGGCGGGCTATACCGTCTCCTGCCACCTGGACGGCCTGGGGTCCCAGCCGAAGATTCAGGCCATGTATCAGGCGCGGCTGCGGGCCCTGCTGGAGGGGCATTGAGCCCTCTGGGCTGGCGGGCCTTCCGGCCGGCGGAAGGATTTGGAAGGGATAGGACTTGCAGGCGGGGGAGAAAGGCCGTATAATAAGAGTAAACCTGAAAATAGGAGGTAATTCTTATGGAAGGCCGCTCCAGCGGTATCTTACTCCCAATCTCCGCCCTGCCGGGGCCCTGCGGCGGGGGCACCCTTGGCAAATACGCCCGGCGCTTCATCGACTTCCTGGCTCAGGCGGGCCAGCACTATTGGCAGATTCTCCCCCTGGTGCCCCCCGGCGGCGGAGAGTCCCCTTATATGTCCCCCTCGTCCTTCGCGGGCAATCCCCTCTACCTGGACCCGGAGCTGTTGGCGGAGGACGGCCTGCTGACGCCGGAGGAAGCCCAGAGCGCCCAGTACCCCGGCTCGCCGGACCGGGTGGACTATGCGTGGCTCCACAAGACCCGCCCGGCCCTGCTGCGCGCGGCCTGGGAGCGGGGAAAAACCAAGTGCGCCTCCGAGCTGGCCGATTTCTGGAAGGCGGAAAAGGATTGGCTCCCGGATTTTGCCCTCTTCCTGGCCCTGCGGGAGCATTTCGGCGGCGCGGAGCTGAAGGACTGGCCGGACCCGGTTCGGAAGCGGGAGCTGGAGGCCCTGGCCCCCCTGCGGGAGGAATTGGAGGAAGAAATCAAGTATCACGCCTTTTTGCAGATGCTGTTCTTCCGCCAGTGGACCAGCCTGCGGGCCTACGCCAACGAGAAGGGGATTTCCATCATCGGGGACCTGCCCATCTACGTCTCCCCGGACAGCGCCGAGGTCTGGGGGGACCCCAAGCTCTTCCTGCTGGACAAGGACCTGACGCCCACCGCCGAGGCGGGGGTGCCGCCGGACGCCTTTTCCGAGATGGGACAGCACTGGGGGAACCCCCTGTACGACTGGAAATACCACAAGCAGACCGGCTTTGCCTGGTGGAAACGCCGGTGCGCCCATGTGGCCCGGCTGTACGACGTGGTACGCATCGACCATTTTCGGGCCTTTCACACCTATTGGTCCGTCCCCACCGGGGCCAAGGACGCACGGGAGGGCCACTGGGAAAAGGGACCCGGTATGCCCCTGCTGAAAGCCCTCCGGGAGGTGGAGGGCCTGGAGCTCATTGCCGAGGACCTGGGGGACCTGGACGACGCGGCCCGGGCTTTCATCGCCAAGAGCGGCCTGCCGGGTATGAAAATTCTGGTCTACGCCTTCGACCCGGTGGGGGAGAGCACCTACCTGCCCCACAACTGCCCCAAAAACGCCGTTGCCTACACCGGCACCCACGACACACCCACCTTCGTCCAGTGGCTCTTTGATGAGGCCAGCGAGGCGGAGCGGCAGTACGCCTTTGATTACCTGCGCCTGCGGGAGGATGAGGGCTTCGGCTGGGGGGCGGTCTGCGGGGCGTGGATGTCCCCTTGCTGTCTGGCCATCGCGCCCATGCAGGACCTGCTGGGCCTGGGGGCCGACGCCCGCATGAACGCGCCGGGGACCATGGGCCCGGAGAACTGGAGCTGGCGGGTCCGGGAGGCGGCCCTCAACCCCGATGTGGCGGGGCGGCTGCGGCAGATTACCCGTACTTATCGGAGAACATAAGGAACCCATTGCAAACAGAGAGCAGGGTACGCGCATATCTCGCGCGTACCCTGCCTGCCGTTTATGGGACCGCCGGTCCGGCAGTCTCCGCGTGGCGGTCCGCCAGGACGGCCAGTACGCTCCCCGCCGCCAGGGAGAGCAGAACACCCGACACCGCCCCCAGCAGCACCGGCGCCCACACCTGACTGCGCAGGGCGTCGAAGGCCACCCCGTACAGGGCCTGCCCCAGGGGGGCGGCGCAGGTACACACGGCGGTGATGAAGGCGGCGGTCTTGCCCATCAGGTGGGGCGGCGTCACCTGCTGAACGAAGGTCTGCGCGGCGATGTTGAAGAGCATCACGCAGGCCAGCCCCAGCAGAACGCAGGCCAGCAGGACCCCATATACCCCCAGGGCCGGAAGCCCCAGCAAAAGAGCGGCTGTCACAGGGAGCAGCAGCAGGGAGCACCCCAGCAAAAACCGGTGTGCGTGCCGGAAGGCCATCCGCCCCAGCACCGGCCCGGAGAGCACTCCGCCCAGAATGGAGCCCAGCCCCATAACCCCCTCCGCCGCCCCGTAGAGCTGGGCGGAGAGGCCCAAATGGACCTTGACCAGATAGGGCAGGCCCACCACGAACACCGGGGAAATCAACAGATTTAGACCGGCCAGCAGCAGGAGCATACGAAACAGGTGCGGCTCATCCCGCACAAGAAACCCGCCGGCCTCCTTCAAATCGGCGGCAATGCCGGCCAGCATGGTCCCCCGCCGCTCCGGGGGAGTAAAGGGGATACGCAGAAAGCACTCCATCACCGCCGAGGCCAGAAAGCACCCGCCGCTGACCCACAGCATAGGCGTCAGCCCCATCCAGCCGTACAGGGCTCCGCCCAGAATGGGCCCCAGCAGGGTGGCCAGGGCCTGGACCTGGGCCACGGCGCCGTTGGCGGTCATGCGCCCCTCCGGGGGCACCAGGGCGGGGATGCTGGCCTGTACCGCGGGCTGATAGACCGCCTGAATGACGGACAGGAGAAGCATCAAAAGCCCCACGGCGGCAAGGCTCCCCGCTCCTCCGGTGAGCAGGGCGTAGCCCCCGGCCAGGGCGGCGGTGAGGAAATCCAGTCCGGCCATAATCCGCTGCCGGGGGACCCGGTCGGCCAGTACGCCGCCCAGAGGGGCGCACAGGACCGTGGGAATCATGGACAGGGCCAGAATCCCGCCAAAGGCGGTGGCGGAGCCGGTGAGCTCCAGCACGTACAGGGACAGGGCGAAGCGCAGAATGCTGTTGCCGAAGAGGGACACGATTTGTCCCAGGACCATCAGCTTGAAATCCCGGGAGAATTTGATCGGGGTCATAGGGGTGCTCCTTTCCAATTATGATACCGACGGTCGGTATGTATCGAGGCCGGAAAAAACCGCCTCAAGGGCGGTCCTGTTCCGTTGGAATGCCCCGGGCCAGGAGGCGGTCGTAGTAGTCCATGGACACCTCCACCAGCTCGCTGGTGAGGATGGGCAGGCCAAAATGCTCCAGCATGGCCTTGGAGAAGAGAAGCCGCTGCAAAAATCCCTCCCGGTCCCGCCGGTACAGCTCCGTCCACATCCAGAGATTGGTCAGCAGCATGAAGGCCTCCGGCAGCACTTGGGGAAACTGGGGGGAGGCGGAGCCGTCGGCAATGGCCTCCTGCACCAGCCGGTCCATGTAGGGGGCAGCCTCCCGGAACACCGAGTCCAGCGAGAGGGAGACCATCTTGGGGTCCCGCAGGAGGGGGAGCATCATCCCGTCAATTTCCTCCTTGCTGGGGTCGGAGAGGAAGTAGCGAAAAACATACCGGAGCTTTTCCAGGCCGTTTTCCCCCGGAATCCCCTTGGGGTCGGGGAACCAGCTCAGGTTCTGGTAATAGCGCTCACTGAGCAGGTCCATAATGTCCGCCTTGGACTTGAAATGGTGGTAAATGGCCCCCTTGGACATGCCCAGAGCGTCCACGATATCCTGAATGGTGGTGGCCTCATACCCCTTTTCCTGAAAGAGCTTGAGGGACACACGCAAGATTTTTTCTACCGTCTCCTCCGGGTGCTTGTTCCGGGCCATGGAGTATGCCTCCCAACATACATACCGACCGTCGGTATGTATACTATAATCAACCGCTGCCCTCCTGTCAAGGGGAGGGCGGCAATTTTCATGGTTTTTTAGAGCCTATCCCGAAATAAGGCGTGCACAGATTGTGCCGTCAGATTTTTCGCCAGACAAGGCGGTTTTTCGCAGGCGGGCTGTCGCCCGGCAAGGAAAACCAACGAAGTATGGCAGAAAATCTGCAAGCAGGATGTGTGCGGATTATTTCGGGATAGGCTCTTAATCCAGGCTCTTGGGTCCGAAGCCGTGGGGCAGGAGCTCCGACAGGGGGAGCTCCACAAATTCCCGGTCCTTTCGGGCCACCAGCAGGGTCAGGTTGGGGGCGAACTCATAGAGCATCTGCCGGCAGGCCCCGCAGGGCCAGCAGTAGTCCGCCGAGTTCCCCACCACCGCCAGACGGATGAAATCATCCCGGTGTCCCTCGCTGACCGCCTTGACCAGGGCGGTGCGCTCGGCGCAGATGGTGGAGCCGAAAGCGGCGTTTTCCACGTTGCAGCCGGTGAACACCGTCCCGTCGGCGCACAGCAGGGCCGCGCCCACCGGGAAGTGGGAGTAAGGTACATAGGAGCGCTCCAGCATGGTGAAGGCCAGGTCTACCAGGGCTTGGTTGGTCATGGTCGTTCCCTCCCGCAAAGTGATGGCGTAAGAATCCGCTTCCTCTCCGGCGAAGAGGAAGCTCCGTACATATCTGCCGCCGTTGCGCAAAATGGTCCCAATGGACGGCGCGTTGCCCCGCTCCACGGACAGACGGAGCTCCGCCGCGCCCATGCTCCGGGCGTGCTCCAGCAGCAGGCGGAGCATTTCCGTGGCGTACCCCTTCCCCCGCTCCGTGGGCCGGACACTGTAGCCGCAATGGCCCAGGTCCTTCAAAAAGCCGTTGAGGGTGTGCCGGTAGTCGATGATACCCACCACACGACCGGCTTCGTCCAGGGCAAAAAAGGTATCCGTCACCACCCAATCGGGGCTTACCGTCTCCGGGCTGGCGTTGGCGGTGACGGCGGCGAGCCATTCCTCATAGGAGCCGGTCTGGTCCAGCAGCTCGCTGCCGTTGATGACCGTCTCCCCGCAGTCGAAAAATTCCTGCCGGAAGGCCAGCGCCTGGGCCTTCTGCGCCAGGGTGGGCCGGGTGAGCGTCAGCTTCATGGTGTATCCCTCCAAGGCTTGGAACCGCAGTTTTCTTGGTTTTGGGGGTCCGCCTTGGTACTCACCCCTTCCAGAGCGGAAATTTTATCCACCCGCCGCTGATGCCGTCCGCCCTCGAACTGGGTGGACAGGAACACGTCCGCAATCCGCTGGGCCAGCTGGAGGCCCACCATACCGGCCCCCAGGGCCAGCATATTGGCGTCGTTGTGCCGCCGGGTCATTTCAGCGGCCAGAGGGTCCCCGCACAGGGCGCACCGGATGCCCTTGACCTTGTTGGCGGTGATGGAAATGCCGATACCGGTGGTGCATATGACAATCCCCCGCTCACACCGGCCCTCCGCCACGGCCCGGGCCGCTGCCGCGCCGAAATCGGGATAGTCACAGCTCTCGGCGGAGTGGGTCCCGCAGTCCACAATGGTGTGGCCCTGACCCTCCAGATAGGTTTTTAACTGTTCCTTTAAGGCGTAGCCGCCGTGGTCACAGCCCATGGACAGGTTCATGGAAAATTCCTCCTTTACAGCCGGTGCAGCTCCGGCCTGCGTTTCTCATAGGTGGTAAGATACGAAAAACCAACCGCGCGCAGCAGGTCACAGGCCTCCCGAAAACCTCCGCCCACCCCGTCGGGGGTGTGGGCGTCGGAGCCCAGGGTGACAAGCTCGCCGCCGCAGGCTTTCCAGTGCTCCAGAACGGGCCTCCATTCCGCGATGGTTTGGCCTCTGTAGGTGTTCAGCTCAATCCCCCGCCCGCGCTCCGCAGCGGCGCGGAAAATGGCGTCGATCTGCTCCCAATAGCGCTCCAGGCTCACCGGGGCGGTCATATACCGCAGAGGGTAGATGATGTGTCCCAATACGTCGTAAAAATCCGTGACCGCCAGCTCTGCCATGGAGGCAAAGTAGTTGTCCAGGGTGTCATAACAGGTGCTGGCTTTGCTGTGGTCCCGATAGAAGAAGTCCGACCCCCCAGCCTGGGGGCTCAGATTGTGGATGGAGCCAATGACAAAGTCCAGCTCCGGCACATCCAGAATTTTTCGGGAGGTTTCCGGGTCAATGTGCCCCATACCCAGCTCCAGCCCCAGCTTGAGCTTGAGGCAGTGGGCGTACACTGGGACAGAGGCCCGGTACTGGGCCAAAGCGCCGTACCAGTCGAACTCGTACACATTCAGCCCGTATTCGTCCAGCAAATCGCAGTGGTCGGTGACGCACAGCTCTGCCAGCCCCTCCCCCACAGCGGCCAAGGCCATATCGTCCAGGGGGGCGGTGCTGTCAAAGGAAATTTGGCTGTGTGTGTGGAAATCGGCGAGATACATGATTTAGAAACGCCTCCTATAAAAAACTCCCAGGACAAAACCAATTCCGTGACCGGGCTGCCGGACTTCAGGTCATCATAGAGCTTCGTAGCGGGAACAAAGTCCTTTTGGTCCTTTTCTTTCAAGAAAAGGACCTAGAGGGGCCAGCTGGGGAACCAGCGCAGGAAGCAGGTGGTGTACCAGGTGGGGACCTGGAGGCCCACCAGGACCGGGTAAAACATGGAGTACAGGACCACTGCGCCGCCGGTGACGCCGTAGACCGCAGGCTTCCAGCTGGCGGCGGGCGCGGCCTCAATCATCTCATGGAATACATAGCAAAGCGCCAGCACCAGGAAAAGAATCGAGGGGAAGTAGTGATAGGCAAAGGTGATGCGCCCAATCAGCAGCCAGGGCAGCAGCTGGGACAGGTAGCCGACGAACAGGAACAGCGCCTTGCCGCACCGGCGGAACACGATGCGGACCGCCAGGGCAAGCAGCGCCAGCAGTCCCCCCCAGCACACCACCGGATTGACAAAGGCCGCAAAGCGGATGGTCTGCCCCTCGGCGGGGGTGTCCAGGTAGTAAAGGATGGGCCGGATGTCCAGCAGCCACTGATACCAGCGGGAGGAATAGGGGTGGGTGTCGGTGACGCCTTTGTGATAGGAGAACATGTAGGTCTGATTCTCCCACATGACCTTGAACCATGCGCTCAGGCTGGTATCCCCCTTGGCCTGGGCGTAGGGGTAGTAGGACAGGAAATAAATCACGCAGGGGAGGACGGCGAAGCACAGCACCGACAGAGCCAGAATCTTTACACACCAGGCGGTCCGCTGCTGGCGTGTTTCCCCCGGCCAGTCCCGGAGCTTTTGATACAGCCCGATGAAGTACAGCGCCGCCAGTCCGATACAGCCATAAATCACCGTCCACTTGGAGGCCGCGCCCAGCCCCCAGGCCAGCCCCGACAGGGCCAGCGGCAGGGCGCATTTGCCAAAGGGCGTCCCGGCCGGAAGGGCAAGATAGCGGTACATCCAATAGTACATGAGCAGGATAAAGAATACCCCATAGGTGTCGATGGTGGCAAGCCGGGTCTGGGTCAGGTGCATGAAGTCGGCGGCCAGCAGAGCCGTGCCGCAGGCGGCCACCACCGTCTTGCCAAAGAGGTTTTTCACAAACAGATAGAGCAGCGGGAGCATCAGCACCCCGAAGAGCACCCCCATGAACCGCCAGCCAAAGGGCGTCATACCGAACATGCGGATACCCAGGCCCAAAATGAGCTTACCCAAGGGCGGGTGGGAAATTTCGTAGGGATAGACCCCCTCGATGTGCTCCAGAGCAGTGCGGGGGTGGTAAATTTCGTCAAAATAGGTGGAGTTGGTAAAGGAGAGCCGCTCCGGTATGGTGTCCTGTTCATCCACCAGAGGGTTGATGGACGCGCCGGAGGCATCCCCCTGGGTGAGGACGCACTGTTCCGGGTCCAGGGGAATCCGGGCCCCGTCCTGGTCGAAGAAGGCCAATTCCCCCAGCTCCAGCAGGTCCTTATCTGCCCAGCCGGTGATACGGACATAGCGCACATACTGGGCGTTGAAGGGCTTGATTTCCACCCACTTGAAGAGCTGATTGTAATTCTGGTCCATGGCGTAGCTGGGGGCATAGCCCTCGGCGTCGGCCCAGTAGTAGACGCCGTTCTCATCGGTGCCCAGCCAGAGGGTGGACCAGTGCTCCCCGTCGGAGGAAATCTCCAGGTTATAGGACCCGGTACCCAGGTTGGGGAAGTACCAGAGCTTGGTTACATAGGCGTCCTGGGCCAGGGTGAAGGTGCGGGATTCCCCATTGCCAAAATCCAGGGCGCTCTGGGGGGCCTTCATGGAGCCCAGATTGAAAAAGGCCGTCAGGGCGTACACCGCCGTAATGACCAGCAGGGGGAGGGCGTCCTTCCGCTCCATGGGGTGGAGCGTCCCGGCAAAGGAGAACCGTTTGGGTCCCTCCCGGACGATTTTTTTGGTGACAGGGGGCCGGGTCGCCTGCCAGTACCAGGCGAAGCAGTACAGCAGAGCGGCGGCGGTGAGCACGGGGAACAGGTAGACAATATAGCCAATGGGGCCCATAGGGGCGGCACCTCCAGGAGAATAATGGGCGGACCGCGCAGGATTCCGCTCCCTTATTGTAGTGCATTTCGGCCCGCTTGTCCAGAGAAAAGCAAAAAGCCGCCCGCACGGCACGCCCGAAATGAAATCGAGGGGCGCGCCCTGCGGGCGAAAAAGGAGAGGAATGGGCTCACTGACCGGCTTCCACTGGCTCCTTGGGAAGAATCAGATTCAGGGCGATGGCCGCGATGGCGGTTACCACGATGGGGGAGGAACCGAACACGGTATTGACCCAAACGGGGAAGCCGGGGCCCTGGAGGGAACCGGCCACCTGGGTAATGCCCACGCCCAGAGCCACCGCCAGACCCACCACCGAGCTGGAGCGCATGGAAAAGCCCCCGGATGTAATCATCCGCATACCGGTCATGGTGATGGTGGCAAAGACGGAGATGGTGGCTCCGCCAATGACCGCCTGGGGGATGGTAGTCAGCACGGCGGCGAACTTGGGCACCAGCCCCGCCGCCAGCAGCACCAGGGCCGCGAAGGCAAACACGGCCTTGTTAATGACCCGGTTGACGGTGACAATACCCACGTTCTGGCTGTAGGTGGCGGCGGGCAGGCCCCCGAAGAGGGCCCCCACGATGCTCACCAGCCCCTGGGCCACGATGCCGCCGGAGAGCTCCTGGTCGGTGGGCAGGCGGTCCATGCCGCCCATGGTGGTGGAGGACAGGTCGCCGATGGTCTGCACGGCGTTGATGACATACACCACCGCCAGGGAGATGCAGGCGCTCACCTCAAAGGTAACCCCGAAATGGAGCGGCATGGCCACCTGGAACCACCCCGCCGGGCCCACCGAGGAAAAGTCCACCATGCCCAGGCATAGGGCCAGGAGGTATCCGGCAATCATGCCCCACAGGATGGCCCCCAGCTTGAGCACCCCTTTGCCGAAGTTTTGCAGGGCCACGACCACCACCAGAGTCACCAGGGCCACCGCCCAGTTTTTCAGCCCGCCAAAACCCTCGCTCCCCGCGCCGCCGGCCATGTGCCGCACAGCGGTGGGGTAGAGCGACAGACCGATGGTAAAAATAACGGTGCCGGTCACCAGGGGCGGGAAGAGCTTTCGGATTTGCCGGACGAAAATGCCGAACAGAATGGCCACCACGCCGCCCGCGATTTCCGCGCCCAGGATGGTGGGCAAATCAAACTGCCCGCCGATGGCCAGGAGGGTGGGCACATAGGCAAAGCTGATGCCCATAATCACCGGCAGGCCGGAGCCGACGCGGCGGGTGATGGTGTAGAGCTGAATCAGGGTGGCAATCGCGGTGACCAGCAGGGAAACTTGAATGAGCAGGGTCCGGTCGGCCCCGGACAGGCCGCAGGTGTTGGATACCATGATAGCGGGGGTGATGATGCCCACAATGGCGGCTACCACATGCTGGAGCCCCAGGGGAATCAGCTCCCCCGCCGGGGGAACGCCGCTCAGAGAGAACACGGAGCCGGGGGCGGCGGGCTTGGTTGGTTTCATGTCACATCGCCTCACAAAAATTTTTTAGAGCAAAAGAATATTCTGTACAACCCTAACTATAGCCCATTCCATGGAGGATTGCAAGGAGAAGTTCCCCGGCCGGGAGTAAAAAAACTGGAGAAATTTTTGTGCAATATGCCTAAACGCGCAGAGGGAGATTTTGGGGAACCACAGCAGAGGCGGGACGAAATTTGGAAATTTACGAAGAATTTATGTTTCCTGCCGAAAAACTATGCTATAATAGAAACCGGACTATGCGCAGACGTGCCGGAAATCCGGCCGGCGCGCCTTGGCCGGTTTTGCGGAATTTTGCCTCCCCGCCCTTGTAGGACCGGCCAATTCATGATATGATAACTTGTCAAAGAACCGCCGGAGCCCTTGGGCGCGGCGTTGATTCAGGAGGGCCGGAGATGAAAAACCGTGTGACCGTACTCATTGCCAAGCAGGAATATACCCTGGTGGCCGCCGAGGAGCTGAGTTACCTCCAAAAAATTGCCTCCCATGTGGACGCCAAGATACAGGAGGTGCTGGACGCATCCAAGGTCAGCATAGTGGATGGTGCGGTGCTGGCGGCGGTGAACATCGCCGACGAATATTTCAAAGAGGTGGAGACTGCCGAAAATCTGCGCCGTCAGGTCAAGGAGTGCCTGGAGGAGGCCACCAAGCTCAAGCTGGAGCTCTCCGAGGCCAAGCGGGAGATTTTCAAACTCCAGAACCGCAAGCCCCAGAACCGCCCCCAGGGGCAGCCCCAGGGGAAGGCCCCGGCGGGCAAGCCCCAGACCCCGCCCCAGGGCCCCGGTCCCGTCCAGGCGCAGCAGAGCCCAGGCGGAGCCCCGGACAAGCCCCAGGAGCCGGAGCGCCCCACTCCCCAGCTCCAGCCCCCGCCCGCCCAGGAGGGGCAGGAATAACAAACAAGCCTCCGCCGCCCCTGGTGCGCCCGGGGGCGGCGGAGCGGCCACCGCCAGCAAAACGGTACGTCTGATTGTTCAGGAGGAACTCTATGCTTGAGCTGCTTGCCCCCGCCGGGTCCATGGAGGCGGTGACCGCCGCCGTTCAGAACGGGGCGGACGCCGTCTATATGGGATATGGCGACTTCAACGCCCGCCGCAATGCGAAGAATTTCACCCGTGAGGCATTTGCGGCGGCGGTTTCTTACTGCCATCTCCGGGGGGTCAAGGTCTATCTGACCCTCAACACCCTGCTCACCGACCGGGAGCTGCCCCAGGCCGCCCGTCTGGCCGCTGACGCCAGCGCCCTGGGGGTGGACGCGGTGCTGGTGCAGGATCTGGGGGTCCTGCGGATGCTCCGGCAGGCGGCGCCCGATCTGCCCGTCCACGCCTCCACCCAGATGACCCTCCACAGCCTGGACGGGGTGAAGCTGGCCGCCGCCCTAGGCCTGTCCCGGGCGGTCCTCTCCCGGGAGCTGTCCCGGGACCAAATCGAATACATCTGCCAAAATTCCCCCATTGAAATTGAGGTGTTCGCCCACGGGGCCCTGTGTATGTGCTACTCCGGGCAGTGCTTCCTTTCCTCGGTAATCGGGGGGAGAAGCGGCAATCGGGGCCTGTGCGCCCAGCCCTGCCGCCTGAAATACGGCTGGAACGACAAGGCCGACGCCTATCCCCTCTCCCTGAAGGACCTGTCCCTGGCGGGGCACTTGAAGGAGCTGCGGAAAATGGGGGTGGCCTGCGTCAAGCTGGAGGGGAGAATGAAGCGCCCGGAGTATGTGGCCATCATTACCCGGATTTATGCCGCCGCCATCCGAGAGGGCCGGGAGCCCACGGCGGAGGAGCTGGAGGAATTGAAATCGGCCTTCTCCCGCCAGGGCTTTACCCAGGGGTATTACCTGGATGAGCAGGGCCCGGAGATGTTCGGCGTCCGGGAGGAGGGCAAAGAGCCCCGGGCCCTCTTCGCCCAGGCCCGGAGCACCTATCAAAACGGCGAGTCCCCCCGTGTGGGCGTGACCTTTTATGCCATGGTCCGGCAGGGGGAGCCAGTTCAGGTGGGGGTGGAGGACCCGGAGGGCCGGACGGCCACCGCCCAGGGCCCCGTCCCGGAGGCCGCCCGGAGCCACCCCATCACCCAGGGGGCTGTAGAAGAGCAGCTGGCCCGGACGGGGGGCACCCCCTTCCGGTGCGAGCGGGTGCGCTCCCTGGTGGAGCCGGGGCTTGCCCTCTCGCTGTCCACCCTCAACGGCCTGCGCCGGACGGTGCTGGAGGACCTGACCCGCCAGCGGCAGGCTCCGCCCAGCCGGAGACAGGGGGAATTTCACGGGGGGGCCCGGTACGAGAACCGGAAGGAGCCTCCGCTCATCACCATTTCCGCCCGCCGGGCGGAGCAGGTGACCCCGGAGCTGCTCCGCCTGGGCCCCGCGCTGGTGTACCTGCCGCCGGAGGAGCTCTGCGCCCACCCGGAGAAGGCCAAGCCCGTGGGGAGCACCCGAACCGGCGTGACCCTCCCCCGCATTGTGTGGGACCGGGAAATGCCCGCCCTGGTGGAGCAGCTTAAGCGCCTGCGGGCCCTGGGGGTGGAGGACGCCCTGGTGGGGAATCTGGGCCTGCTGCCCCTGGCCCGGGGGCTGGGCTTCACCCTGCGGGGGGACTTTGGGCTGGAGATTTACAACTCCCAGGCCCTCAAGGAGTGCAAGCGCCTGGGCCTGCAATCGGCCACGCTCTCCTTTGAGCTAAAGTTCCCCCAGCTTCGGGATTTGTCCAAATGTATCGACGTGGAGCTTATCACCTATGGCCGTCTGCCCCTGATGATTACCGAACAGTGCATCATCAAAAACCGTACCGGCCGGTGCAACTGCCAGAATGTGAACCGGCTCACCGACCGGAAGGGGGCGCAGTTCCCGGTGGTCCCGGCCGCGGGGCACCGGAACGAGATTCTCAACTCCCAAAAGCTCTTTCTGGCGGACAAGGCGGCGGATGTTCAGACCTTGGGCCTGTGGGCCCAGCGGCTGATGTTCACCACCGAAAATCCCCGTGAGTGCGTCCAGGTGGCGGAGCGCTATCTGAACCGGGGCGGCTGGACCCCCAACGAGTATACCCGGGGCCTGTATTACCGGGGCGTGGAATAAGGAGGACCCTCCATGGATACGACTTTACATGTGAAGCGCCTGGACCCCAGGGCCCAGCTGCCCGCCTATCAGACCCCCGGCTCTGCCGCCATGGACTTGGCGGCCCTGTTGGACCAGCCCCTGACCCTTGACCCCGGCGAGCGTTCGTTCGTGCCCACAGGGCTGGCCATCGCCCTGCCGGACAGCGGGTGGGTGGCCCTGCTGCTCCCCCGGTCGGGCCTGAGCATCCGGCATGGCATTACCCTCTCCAACAGTGTGGGGGTTATTGACAGCGACTACCGGGGGGAAATCCGGGTGGGGCTCTGGAATACCTCCCAGGCGCCCTACACCATCCAGCCTGGGGACCGGGTTGCCCAGCTGATGGTCCTGCCGGTGGGCCTGGCCCAGGTGGTGGAGCGGGATGAGCTGCCCGAAACCCAGCGGGGCGCAGGGGGCTTCGGCTCTACGGGCCGGTAAGAGGAATGAGGAGAGGTGGGAGCGCATATGGAACTGATATTAGCCTCCCAGTCCCCACGGCGGCGGGAGCTGCTGGGGGGGCTGGGGCTTCCCTTCCGGGTTCTGGCCCCGGAGATTGACGAGCGGATGGACCGCGCTCTCTCCCCGGACCGGCTGGTGGAGTGCATTTCGCTGGAAAAGGCCCAGGCCGCCCAGGTCCTGGCGGGGCCGGAGGCCATCATCATCGCCGCCGACACGGTGGTGACCCTGGACGGGGCGGTGTTGGGCAAGCCCAGGGACGAGGCCGATGCGGCGCGGATGCTCGCTGCCCTCTCCGGGCGGCGGCACCATGTGTACACGGGCCTGACCGTCCTGCGGGGGGATGCCGCAGACACGGGGCACGAGGTCGCCGAGGTGGCCTTCCGGGCCCTCACCTCCCAGGAGATTTTGGACTATGTATCCACCGGGGAGCCCCTGGACAAGGCCGGGGCCTACGGCATTCAGGGATATGGCGCCCTGCTGGTGGAGGGTATCCGGGGGGATTATTTCAATGTAGTGGGCCTGCCCCTGTGCCGCCTGGGGCGGATGCTGGCCCAATTCGGGGTGGATTGCCTCCGCCGGGCGGCGGGGGGTTCGGCCTGAGGGCAGGCGGCATATCAATTCCGTAACGGGGAGTGGCGAGGCTTGAAGGACTTTTTTCGCAATAACGGACTGCTGCTGCTGATTGCCGCCGTTCTGCTGGCGCTGGTGACGGCGGTGTGTACCATGCTGCTGGGCGGCACGGCGGACCCCCTCTCCGATTTGGCGGGGTTCCTCACCGCCCCCATCCGCAACGGCATCAGCTCCTTTGCCAACTGGACCGAGGAGCGGTACTCCGACGCCTTCGAGCGGGAGCAGCTCAAGAGCGAGAACGAGGAGCTCAAGCGTCAGGTGGCCCAGCTCCAGGCCCAGGCCAGGGACGCGGAGGCCGCCCTGGAGGAAAACAAGCTGCTCAAGGAGCACCTGGGCCTGCGGCCCAGCCAGCGGGAGTTTGAGGAGGAGCTGGTCTCCATCACCGCCTGGTCCTCGTCCAACTGGGAGTCGGCCTTTACCATCAGCAAGGGCAGCTCCCTGGGCGTGGAAGCCGGGGACTGCGTGGTGGATGAGTATTGGAATCTGGTGGGGGTAGTCTCCCAGGTGGGGGAGAACTGGGCCACCGTGTCCACCCTCATTGACTCGGACCTTGAGCTGGGGGGGATGCTGGCCCGGACCGGCAGCGCGGCCATTCTGGAGGGGGACTTTTCCCTCATGGGGGAGGGCAAGCTCAAGCTCTCCTTTCTGCCGGAAAACAGCGAGCTCATGGCCGGAGATCTGGTGACCACCTCCGGCCGGGGGGGCGTGTATCCGCCGGGTCTGGTGGTGGGCCACGTGGAGGAGGTCCACACCGAGGCCTCCGGCATGACCCAGTATGCCGTCATCATTCCCCAGACAGAGCTGGAGGAATTGAAACAGGTCTTTGTCATCAAGAGCTTTACCATCATTGAGTAATGCCGCCGGAAGGAGAGCGCCATGACCCGCAGTGATTTTATCATCAAATGGGGCGTGTACACCCTGGCCCTGGTCCCCGTCTGGATTCTGGAGCTGTATGTACTCAGCCGCTATCCCCTTTTCGGGGTGAAGCCCATGCTGCTCCCCCTGGCGGTGGTGGCGGTGGCGGTGCTGGAGGGCTCCACGGCGGGGGGAGGGTTCGGCCTCTTCGTGGGGGTCCTCTGCGACGCGTGCTACCATGATACCTTTGGGGGCATGACCCTGGGCCTGTGTCTGGTGGGGGTGTGCGCCGGGGCGGTGTCCCGGTACGCCCTGCGGCAGAACCTGCTGGGGTGCCTGCTGTGCTCTTTGGGGGGGCTGCTGCTGGTGGACGGGGCCCGCGTGCTGGTCCGCCTGTTCTGGCAGACCGCCCCCCTGGACGCCCTGCTACGGGTGGCCCTGCCGGAGGTGTTCGTGTCCCTGCTCTTTGTGTTTCCGGTGTACGCTCTGGAGCTGTGGGTGTTCAAACGGGTGCCCAAAAAGACCGTGCTGTAGGCCGGCCGGCTCCGGCCCGCCCGGGGAGGGAGAAAAAATGGGGCCGCATCCCTGAAAAATCACGCAAAACTCTTGCGTCTGAGCCCTCTTTGTGGTATAGTAGCTAAGGTTAGTATTCAGAAGTATGGTGAGAGTGGGGTGCGCCCCGCTCTTTCTTATTGAACAAAAGGGCACTGTCAGGAATTGGCATATGCCCATGGAGGAACGGCAATGGCAAAGGTGACCGACCTGACCGCCGCCCTGGCGGAGCCCATCGTACAGGAGCAGGGGTGCTCCCTCTGGGACGTGGAGTACGTCCGGGAGGCGGGGCAGTGGTTTCTGCGGGTGTATATCGACAAGGAGGGCGGCGTGTCCATCCAGGACTGCGAGGCGGTGTCCCGCCCCCTGTCCGACGCCCTGGACGAGGCCGACCCCATTGAGGGCAGCTATGTGCTGGAGGTGTCCTCCGCCGGGGCGGACCGGCCCCTGAAGCGCCCGGAGCATTTTCGGCAGTTTTTGGGCGCGCAGGTGGAGGTGCGCCTCTACCGGGCCCTGGAGGGGCGCAAGGAATATGTGGGAATCCTCGCCGGCTATGAGGCAGGGAATGTGACGATTCAGATGGAGACGGGGGCCCAGACCTTCTTGAAGCAGGACGTGGCCCAGGTGAGATTATACGTTACCTTCTAGGTACGATTGAGGAGATTGCAGCTATGGCAAAACGAAACGCAAAGGCGCAGAAGAGCAACGAGCTGGACGGTGCGGAATTTTTTGCCGCCATCCGCCTCATTGAGCAGGAAAAGGGGATTCCCAAGGAGTATATGATCGAAAAGATCACCCAGGCGCTGGTTTCCGCCTACAAAAAGGACCACGAGGGGGCCGGGGACAACATCACCGTGGACGCCAACGAGGAGCTGGGCACGGTGCGGATGTTCATTCGGAAGAACATCGTGGAGGTGGTGGACGACCCGGACACCGAAATGAGCCTGGAGGAAGCCCGGGAGAAGCTCCCCGCCGCCGGTCTGGGGGACGTGGTGCGGATGGAAATCAAGACCCGCGACTTTGGCCGCATTGCCGCCCAGACCGCCCGGCAGGTGATTATTCAGGGGATGCGTGAGGCCGAGCGGGGCATGATTTATGATGAGTTCAGCTCCAAGGAGCATGAGCTGCTCACCGGCATGATTACCCGCATTGACCCCCGCTCCGGCGGGGCCAGCCTGCGCATCGGCTCGGGCACCGAGGCCACCGAGGCCTTCCTCTCCCCCGGCGAGCAGGTCCGGGGAGAGAGCTACGTGGAGGGAATGCGCCTCAAGGTCTATGTGGTGGAGGTCCGCCGGGCCAACAAGGGGCCCCAGGTCCTCATTTCCCGGACCCATCCCGGTCTGGTCAAGCGCCTGTTCGAGCTGGAGGTGCCGGAAATCTACGACGGCACCGTGGAGGTCAAGTCCATCGCCCGCGAGGCGGGGAGCCGCACCAAGCTGGCGGTCTGGTCCGCCGACGAGAACGTGGACCCCATCGGGGCCTGCGTGGGCCCCAGAGGCCAGCGGGTCAACAACATCGTCGAGGAGCTCAAGGGCGAGAAGGTGGACATCGTCAAATGGTCCGAGGACCCGGCGGTTTACATCGCCGCCGCCCTGTCCCCGGCGGACGTGCTCAGTGTCACCACCCAGGAGGCGGCCAAGACCTGCCGCGTGGTGGTCCCCGACGACCAGCTCTCCCTGGCCATCGGCAAGGAGGGCCAGAATGCCCGTCTTGCCGCCAAGCTCACCGGCTGGAAGATTGATATCAAGCCCGCGTCCGCCCCCGAGCCGGAGGAAGAGGACGTCCTCCTGGAGGACGAGGAGGCGCACCTGGAGGAGGACGCCCCCGCGGCGGAGGAAGCCGCCGCCCCTGAGGAAGAGCCGGAAGAAGTTCCAGAGGAAGCGCCGGAGGCCTGAGCGTCTCCCCCAGCGGAAGGAAGAGGAAGGGAGGTCCCCACATGCCGAAGAAGATTCCCATGCGCCAGTGTCTGGGGTGCCGGGAGATGAAGCCCAAGAAGGAGCTGATCCGGGTGGTCAAGTCCCCGGAGGGGGAAGTCTCCCTGGACTTTAAGGGGAAGAAGCCCGGCCGGGGAGCCTATGTGTGCCCCCAGGCGGAATGCCTCAAGCGGGCCCGGAAGGCGCGGGCCCTGGAGCGGGCTTTCTCCGCCCCCATGCCCGACGGGGTGTATGAGGCCCTGGAGGACCAGATGAGGGAGGGAAGCGATGGATAGCGTATTGCATCTGCTGGGCATCGCCCGAAAAGCCGGCCGGTTGGAGGTGGGGGAGGAACCCGTGGGAGGAGCCGCCCGCTCCCGTCAGGCCAAGCTGATTGTGGTGGCCTCCGACGCGGCGGAAAACAGTGTCCGCCGTGCCGCCCGCTTTGCCCAAGGGGGGAAGTCCGCCTGGGTACGGGTCCCCTATGCCAAGGGGGAGCTGGGAGCCGCCGTGGGGCGGAGCGCCTGCGCCATGCTGGCCCTCACCGACGCGGGACTGGCCTCCGCCCTGGCGAAGAAGCTGGCGGCAGGGGACCCTCTGACCTTCGGGCCTGCAGCGGAGGCCCTGGCCGTGGAGGCCCAGCGGACCCTCCAGCGGCAGAAGGAGAAGCGGGCCCATGAGAAGAAGCTCCAGCGGGGCCGGCGAAAGCCCTGGGCGGCTCCGCCGCCGGAGTCCCCGGAGGCCCGAAAGAAGCGCTCCCGCCCGCCGGACGGGAAGGGAAGTCAACCGCCCAAGCGGCCCGGCCCTCGGGGCATCGTGACCGTCAAGAAGAAAACGCCATGAGACGAAATGAGAGAACACGGCTTGCTCCAATGAGAAAGCCCAGCGGGGAGACGTCGGCTGAGTTTTCTAATTGGTGCAAGCCCGCCAGTGGAGGTGGCCTATTTGCTGAATAAGTATCGAGTCCATGAAGTGGCTAAGGATTTTAAGAAGAACTCCAAGGAGATCACCGACATCCTGACCAAGTATGCCACGACGCCCAAGAATCATATGCAGGTCCTGGACGACCGGGAGCTCTCCCTGATTTTTGAGTGTTTGACCCAGAACAATCAGGTGGAGAGCATCGAGAGTATCTATGCCGACGTGTACCGGGAGCCCAAGCCCGCCGCCAAGACGGAGGCCCCCAAAGGGGAGGCCCCCAAGGGCGGGCAGCAGCCCCAGAACCAGGGCCGGGGCGGCGCGCCCAAGGGCGGTCAGAATGGCCAGAACGCCCCCAAAGGCGGTCCGAAGCCGCAAGGCGGCGGGCAGGCCCAGCCCTCCCAGGGCGGCGGAAAGCCCGCCCAGAATCCGGGGCAGAACCAGCAGCAGCCCGCCCGTCCCAAGAGCCGGATTCCCGAGAAGAAGGTCGTGGACACCCGGAAGGGCGGAAACGTGAATCTGGAGAAGTATGACCAGCGGCTGGAGGACCTGGCCGCGGGCAAGGCCACCCAGATGCAGGCGGGCAAGCAGAAGTTCCAGGGCCGCAATCAGCGCCGGGGCGGCTTCCAGGGCAGCAAGCGCCGCCAGGAGGAGCAGGAGCGGATGCGCCGCCTCCAGGCGGAGATTGCCAAGAAGAATCCCCTGGTGGTGAAGATTCCCGACGAAATCGGCGTGGGCGAGCTGGCCCAGCGGATGAAAAAGACCGGGGCCGAGGTGGTCAAGACCTTGATGAAAAACGGGGTCATGGCCTCCATGAGCGATATCATCGACTTCGACACCGCCGCTATTATTGCCGAGGAACTGGGATGCAAGGTGGAGAAGGAGATTATCGTCACCATTGAGGAAAAGCTCATCGACACCGCCGAGGACAAGGAAGAGGACCTGGTCCCCCGCGCCCCCGTGGTGGTGGTTATGGGCCACGTAGACCACGGCAAGACCTCTCTGCTGGACTATATCCGCAGCGCTAACGTGGTCTCCGGCGAGGCCGGCGGCATTACCCAGCACATCGGCGCCTATCAGGTGGAGCTGGCTGGTAAGCCCATTACCTTCCTGGATACCCCCGGCCACGAGGCCTTTACCGCCATGCGGGCCCGGGGCGCGATGGTTACGGATATCGCCATCCTGGTGGTGGCGGCGGACGACGGCATCATGCCTCAGACGGTGGAATCCATCAACCACGCCAAGGCGGCGAACATTCCGATTATTGTGGCCATCAATAAGATGGATAAGCCGGAGGCCAACCCGGACCGGATTAAAGAACAGCTGACGGCCTACGAGCTGGTACCCGAAGAGTGGGGCGGCGAGACGATTATCTGTCCCATTTCCGCCAAGACGGGTATGGGCATAGATGAGCTGCTGGAGATGGTAAGCCTCACCGCCGAGCTGCGGGAGCTGAAGGCCAACCCGAGCCGGACGGCTCACGGCGCGGTCATTGAGGCCAAGCTGGATAAGGGCCGGGGCCCGGTGGCCACTCTGCTGGTGCAGAACGGCACCCTCCATCAGGGCGATGTGATTATCGCGGGTACGGCGGTGGGCCGTGTCCGGGCCATGACCAACGCCAAGGGGGAGAAGCTCACCGAGGCGGGACCGTCGGTGCCTGTGGAGATTATCGGCATGAGCGAGGTGCCCGGCGCGGGCGACGATTTCCATGCCGTTGCCGATGAGCGCATGGCCCGCGAGCTGGTGGAGCAGCGCAAGCACGAGCGGAAGGTGAAGGCGGCAGGACCCCAGAACCAGAAGGTCAGCCTGGAGGATTTGTTCAGCCAAATCAAGCAGGGCGAGATGAAGGACCTGAACCTGATTGTCAAGGCCGACGTGCAGGGCTCCGCCGAGGCGGTGAAGGCCAGCCTGGAGAAGCTGTCCAACGACGAGGTGCGGGTGCGGGTGATTCACTCAGCCGTGGGCGCTATCAGTGAAAGCGACGTGATGCTTGCGGCTACCTCCGGGGCGATTATTGTCGGCTTTAATGTCCGGCCGGACGCCAACGCCAAGGAGAATGCGGCCCGCAGTCATGTGGATATGCGGATGTACCGGGTGATTTACGACGCCATCAATGAGATTGAGGCGGCGATGAAGGGGATGCTTGCGCCCAAGTTCAGAGAAGTGGAGCTGGGGCGTGCGGAGGTCCGCAATGTGTTCCGTATTACCGGAGTCGGCATGGTGGCTGGCTGTTATGTCCAGGACGGCAAGGTGCAGCGGGGGGCGCAAATGCGTCTGCTGCGGGATAATATCGTTATTTATGATGGGTCGATTGCATCCCTCCAGCGGTTTAAGGACAGTGTCAAAGAGGTTGCCGCAGGCTATGAGTGCGGTATTACCTTTGAAAAGTTCCAGGACATCAAGGAAGGGGATATTATTGAGGCCTTCCTGATGGAGCAAATCGAAGTTTGATTTTTTCTTGCATGGACGCGCAGGGGCGGGCGGTTTCGCCCGTCCCTGCTTGTCTTTGGTGGGGGTTGGTTTTCTTTGGTGTTCCCCGGTTGCCTCTTCCTCGATTCTCCCTACGATTCGTTTTCTGGTCCTGCCTCCGGCGGGTTACTTTCTAAGTGATTAGAAAGTAA
>CAJUDT010000014.1 GCA_910585415.1 uncultured Flavonifractor sp. | reverse complement strand
TACCCATTGTATGCGCTCTGATCGGGGTAAGCGGGCTGCTGGCGGTCATTTGCAATATCGTCCCATCCCAGCCCGCTTTTGATGGCATCATGGCTCTGTCCGCCGGGAACATGGGAACGGCGATAAAAGATATTGGAAAGAAACCATACCTGTCTCCCATCCTTGACCTGTACAGCAGCGATCTGGTCAGCTACACAATCTCAGACAGGCCAGTTCTCAACATGGTTATCTCCATGCTGGACAAAGCATTTGAAACGATACCGGACGGAACAAAACTCATCCTTCACTCCGATCAGGGTTGGCAATACCAGCATAAACAGTACCAAGCTATGCTCAAGAAAAAGGGAATCCACCAGAGCATGAGCCGAAAAGGCAACTGTCTGGACAATGCCGTGATTGAAAACTTTTTCGGCTTGCTGAAAAGTGAGTTGCTCTATCTGCAGGACTTCCAGTCCATAGAGCACTTTAAGCATGAATTGATTGCCTATCTGGATTACTACAATAATCGCCGCATCAAGGCAAAGCTAAAAGGCTTGCCGCCTGCTCTTCACAGCCAACAAGCCCTTTCGGCTGCTTGAACAATTTTACCGCCTTATTTTTGTCTAACTTTTTGGGGGCACTTCACTACAGGCCGGCCCCATTTTTCCAGACGAAAGGCCATCGGGACAACTGAGGCGGCTGATGCGAGAACGGCATGATAGAAGCAGATTACCAGCAAGTTAGATTCTTGGCGCATATAGTGCTAATGGAATGCTCCTTCCTACAATATGATGTGGATTCTGCAATCAATTTGTCCGTCGGGGATTCACGCAAGCAAGTTACCAGCAAGTTAGATCACGCCTATACGGGGATATACTTCACATGTTTCGGAGCAGTGGCTGGATCAAGCGGATTGGAAGGAATTGGTAGGAATGAGGTCCCCAGTTCAAATCTGGGTAGCAGCTCCAGTGAAACCCGTTGTCCCGCAAGGGATAGCGGGTTTTTGCTTTTTTGGGGGCGAAACTAGGAGAATGCAAAAGCTCATACAGAAACCCATACCAACAAAGTTTTAAGATTAGATTGTATTACGCTTGATTAGATTTCTTTAGGGCGTCTCTGAAAATTCAGCTGGCCCGTCTGATACTTTCTTGATCTGCGTGGGTGTACATACGGAGAGTTACCGCCTTATCACTATGCCCCAGTTTCTCGGATACACTGGCCACATCAGCGCTATTTGTAATGGCGCTGCTTGCGAATGTATGTTGGTCAAAACGCCGTTCTCATATGACAAAATCCTGATTGTTTTCCATGGTAAGATTCCTCCCGCAAATGATTTCTAATCTTCATTCTGAACCTCGTCCAGATTCCAGTCAAGTTCTTCCATCTTCCGGATAATCTCCTGCTGCCGCTCGTAGAACAGCAGCTCCTTATTCCGCTCGTAGTATTCTTTGCACCCGTACCGCCCAATGAACCGGGCGCAGTGGGGGTTGAGGGTCAGTTCCGTCACCAAAATCAGCAGCTCCTGCCCGTCGGGGAAGACCTCGCCGCAGAAGCGGAACAGGTTTGACAGCTTCTTCCCGGCCTCGGCGGCGGACTTTCGCATCTCCTTCACCCGACGGTCGAAGTCCCCTTTCAGCATGGCAAAGGCGGCTTTCCCGTCCGCCGGACGCTCCTGCATCACCAAGGCGCGCTGATCCTCCAGGATGGCGCACAGGCGCTCCCGCGCCGCCTGGTCCTCCCGGCTCATGGAGGACGCCCGCCGTCCGGCGGCCAGCTCCTTCCGCTGCTGCTGGATCTGTTTGTCCAGCAGCCCGGACGCATCCGCCCCTGGCTGGTTCAGCTCCTGGCGCAGGGCCCGTAGCGCGTTCATCAGCAGGGTCTGGGCCGACTCCACGGAACACACGGCCCGCAGATGCTCCGTCACGCCGTCCAGCAGCAGCCCCAGCAGACTGAGCCGCTCGTCGAATTTCGCGTTCCTGGCCCGGTCCTGGATGGACTCGTCCGCCTTGCCCGCCAGGATTTTATCCACCTGGTAGTCAGAGCGGTACTTGTTGAACAGGTCGTAGTAGACTGCGAAATCCTTGGCGATTTTCCGGTTTTGCAGATACTGGCCCACCAGATTCTCGTCAATTTTCAGCTTGTGCTGCTCATACAGCCGCATCATGTCCGACAAATCCGACCAGCCCCGGGCGGTGACGAACCGCTTGCCGTCCACGGTGGTCTCCACCTGGTAGAAGTCCGCCTTTTTGATCTCCAGGTAGGTCATCACGGCGGGGTGGGTGGACCGGCTGTAGGCGTATTCCTTCCAGGCGTCGAAGTCGGGCTCCACGTCCACCCGCTTGAGCCGGTCCCAGGTGACGATATCGAACTCTCGGACGGAGTTGTTATACTCCGGCGGGTTGCCCGCCGTCACCACAATCCAGCCGTCGGGGACCTTGTGGCGGCCGAAAATCTTGTACTGCAAAAATTGGAGCATGGAGGGGGCCAGGGTCTCGGACACGCAGTTGATCTCGTCCAGGAACAAAATGCCCTCCTTGACCCCGGCGTCCTCCATCAGGTCGTAGACCGAGGCAATGATCTCGCTCATGGTGTACTCGGACACGTCGTACTCCTTGCCGCCGTAAGTTTTGCGGACGATGAAGGGCAGGCCCAGCGCGCTCTGGCGGGTATGGTGGGTCATGGAGTAGCTCACCAGCCCCACCCCCAGCTCCGTCGCGATCTGCTCCATGATGGCCGTCTTGCCGATGCCCGGAGGGCCCATCAGGAACACGGGCCGCTGCTGCTCGATGGGAATGACGTAATTGCCGAAAGGGTCCTTGGTGAAATACGCCGTCATGGCGTTCTGGATCTGGGTCTTGGCTTGTCTGATGTTCATAGCGGCTTCCTTCTTTTCAATATTCTGATTGTATTTTGCGTGAAATTCTGATATCCTACTTGTAAGGAGGTGGTATTATGCCAAACATTCGCCCGATCTCCGATTTGCGGAGCAGTGCCAATGAAATTTCCGACTTCTGCCGTCAGACCGGGGAGCCGGTCTATATCACCCGCAACGGGGCGGGGGACATGGTGGTGGTCAGCATGGAGGCTTACGAACGCCAGCAGGCCCTGATCGACCTGTACGGAAAGCTGGCCGTGGCGGAACAGGAGATTGCCTCCGGCGCGGAGGGAGAAGACTTTCTGACCTTCGCCCGCCAGTTGAGGGAGTCTGTGCATGGAGCGGTATAAGGTCAAAATCTATCCCTCCGCCCAGCGGGACCTGCGAGATATCGTGGACTATCTCAATACCCTCTCGCCCAGTGCCGCCCTGCGGTATTACGACAAGCTGACGCAGGAAATTGCCAGCCTGTCAACCATGCCGGAGCGGTGTCCGAGACCCCGGGACCTGGCTTTGGCGGCAAAAGGCTACCGGTATCTGATTGTGGAAAACTATCTGATTTTTTATGTCGTATCTGGAGGCACGGTGCAGATACGGCGCATCCTATACGGCCGCAGAGATTACCGCGCACTGCTTTGAAGTAAATTTGCATGATCCCCGCCCGCCGGAGCCGCCCGGCGGGCGGATGTTTGTTTTACAGCCCCTTCAGCTTAAATTCCTTCGCCGGGTCCACGGGCTTCAATTCCTGCCCGCGTAGTCCAGTACCGCCGCCTTGGCCGAAGTATTGCTCTGCTTGTCGCACTCCTCCAGAAGCGGGTCGATGTCCTTGCGGACAATCATCTTCTCCGTAAACATGAGCTGCAAAAGCTCCTCGTGCTGGATCGCCAAAGGATAAAGCCGCTTCCTTTGGCCCTTGATGTACTTGAGATAACCCGCTTTGATCGCCTCATCTATCTCCCGGCCGTCCAGATACGCCTTGGCAAAACCTACGCACGCCCCGGGCTTGTCCTCCTTAGCGATGCTGGAGATGGGAATATGCGGAGTGATCAAGACAGGGCGGCAGCCCTGAAAGACATACTTATCAATCTCTTTGACGCTCCCTGGAATGGTGACGCTGGTCAGGTTCGCGCAGCCTGAGAAGGTACTCTCCCTGATTACCGTGACGCCCGCCGGGATGGTGACGCTGGTCAGGCTGGCACGGTCAGAGAAGGCCCTGCTCCCGATTTTCGTGACGCCCGCCGGGATTACCACATCCCCGCCGGGGCCGATGTACGTGTCCAAAACGCCCTTCGTGATAAAAAAATCCTGAATGTTTTCCATGGTAAAATTCCTCCTGAAAAATATTTGAATTTGAAAAAGTCAAATTTCATCCTTCTGCAACACCAGCTTGATGGCCCAGGGGGGCACATCGGGGTTGTTGTACTCGTCCTCCACAAAGACGAAGGCGGCGTCGTAGTCCGGCTTTTTCTCCGGGAAGTCGCCGTACCCGTCGGTGAAGTAGATCAGGCCCTTCAGATTCTGGAACTCCTTCCCCCGCCGCAGCTCGTCCACATAGGCGAACACAGGCCGGAAGTCGGTGCCCCCCAGACCCTTGATGGTCATGGTTTTCAGGTATGCGTCAAATTCCTCCTGGCTGGTGATCTTCACATCCTCCTGAATGTCCGCGTCGCACTGGAGGATGTGGAGATTGATTTTGCTGAAAAAGCTCTCGGTTGATTTTAACACATTATAGGTCTTCTGGACAAATTTCTGTACCAGCTCCCCAGAGGTGGAGCCGGAGGTGTCGATGGCAATCACAAATTCCCGGATGCGCTTGACCTCCCGGTATTCCAGCGGTTCGATGAGGGGCATATTTTGGTAGAGCTTCAGGCCGTAGGTGTAGTAGACATAGTCGAACTCGTCCGGGTCCAGCCGCATGACCTCCCCACGGACGGCAAATTTTTTCAAAAAGGCGGTGTAGTCGTACGTCTCCCGGTTGACGGCCTGCAGGTTCTGGGTCAGCGCCCCGGCCCGGTCGCCCTGTTGCTTGGAGAAGGTTTCCAGATCCATCTGCATCCGGGCGGAGATGTCCTTCCAGGCCTGCTCCATGGCGGCGGAGAGACCACTAGTTCCCGCGCCGGGAGGGGCGTTTTTGTCTTTCCCGCTGTTTCCGCCAACAGAAGCTGTGGCCTTTGGGGGCAGATACCAGGGGGTGTGGTCGTCCCCCAAAAACAGCCTCCGCAGGTTCTCCGGGTCCCGGGGCGGGTGGTCCTGGAAGTGGCGGTAGAGCTTTTCGGCGGTGAGGGGTTTGACCGTCTGGTAGAGCCGGTCCAGCTCCGTCTGCTGCTGTTCCTGGCGCTTGGCGGCGGTGCTGGGGAGCAGCAGGCCGTTGATGACCTCCTCCACCGCGATGTCGCAGGACAGGTCCCACAGCGCCTGGTCCACCAGGGTGTGGATGTACATATGCCGGAAAACGCAGTGCATCACAAGATGCAGATAATCCCGGACAGACTGCTCCTTTTCCTCCTTGTACCGAAGCAGGACGTGCCGGGGGGAGTAATATAGTTTCTGGCCGTCGGTGGCGAAGGGCAGGGATGCGGGGGTGAGGGCGAATTGGCTCAGGGCGGCGTCCAGAAACCGCAGATTGACCAAAAGGGTGTTCCGGGACAGCAAAAGTATTTCACGGGCTAACGTTTCCGCTTGGGTCATAGCGCTTCCCCTCCTGTTGTGAATAAATTCCAAATATAGTGTACCACCTTACAAAAAATTGTGCAACTATGCTGCCAGCATATGGTTTTTGCGTTTCGGATGTGGTATGATGGAAGAAATTCTTTCGGGATGGCGTTTCCCGGCTAAATACAACCTATAAAGGAGACTGCGGTATGAGCGGAAATCAGGATTTTGTCATTGGGAGCGGATTTTGGTACAACGGCGTTTTGCAGGAATACAAAGGGCCCGGCGGGGATGTGACCATTCCAGAAAGCGTCACCAAGATTGGCAAAGATGCCTTCTGTGGCTGCAAGAGCCTGACTAGCGTGACTATCCCGGCGGGCGTCACGAGAATCGAGGACGAGGCCTTCGTGGGCTGCAAGGGACTGACCAGTGTGACCATTTCGGAAAGCGTCACAGAAATCTGGGATGGGGTATTCTTGGGCTGCGCGAGTCTGACCAGCGTGACCATCCCGGCAGGCGTTACCGAGATTGGCTGCGATGCCTTCAAGGGTTGCGAGAAACTGATGGAAATTCTGGTTGACGAAGGAAATTCTGTATATCGCGATATAGATGGAATCCTGTTTAAGGGGGATGTATTGATCTGCTGTCCTGGGGGCAAAGAAGGGAATATGACGATTCCAGAGGATGTCACGGAAATCGGGGATGAGGCCTTCGAGGGCTGCAAGAAACTGACCAGTGTGACCATCCCGGCAGGCGTTACCGAGATTGGCTACAATGCCTTCAAGGGTTGCAAGAAACTGACGGAACTGCTGGTCAGCAAAGGAAATTCTGTGTATCGCACGGTCGATGGAATCCTATTTAAGGGGGACGTATTGATCTGCTGCCCCGAGGGCAAGGAAGGGGATGTGACAATTCCGGAGGGCGTTACGAGAATTGAGGACTGGGCCTTCCAGGGCTGCAACAACCTGACCAACGTGACCATCCCGGAGGGCGTCACGGAAATCGGGTGTGGGGCCTTCTCTGTCTGCAAGAAACTGACCAGAGTAGCCCTTCCCCGCAGCATCCGCAAGATCGAGGTCAGTTACCCGGACGAGAAGCTCTATAAAACCATGCCGGAAGGGCTGTTCCTGACGGCGGACAAGCTGAACGCGGACTTTGTAACGATGATCGACGGGGCCTGGCGGAAACAGATGACCCCCAAGGACTGGGCGGGGCTGTATCTCTTCCAGACGGCCAAAAACTTTCAGGAGCTGTGCAAAAGCCGCATGGAGAAGGTTCCCGCGGACGAGTGCCTGTCCGCCATGCTGGAGCTGCTGGCAGACTGCAAGAAGGGCAGTGTCTACGTCCAGGCGGCAAATTTTGTGGTGGAGCATATGAAAGAAATTTCGCCCGAGCACGTCCAGGCACTGTATAAGATGGCGGCGGCGAAAAAGAGCTTCCAGAAGGCGGCGGACATCCTCAAGCCGCTGGTTTCCACCAAACAGAAAAAAGCCGCCGAACCCGACGGCCCCTTTGCCTTCCTGGAGGACGCCTTCCAGGAGGAACAGCTCCTGAAGCACTACAAGGAGCATAAGGGCGTTCTGGCGCGGTTGGGCGAGGTTCTGCTGGCGGACGGTTCCGGCCAAAAAGCCCCAAAGCTGGCGGTACTGGCGGCGGTGATGCCCTACGCAGAGCAGTACCAACGCCCTGCCCACATCAGCACCTATAAAAAAGATTACATCCAGGTGAACCTTGTAAAGGAAGCGGACCAGGCGGCAGAGCTGCTGGACCGGGAGTCCCTGCTGGGCCTGCTGGACCAACTGCTCAAGTACCACGTTTCCTGGTACATCCCCTACTGCCGCTACGCCGATGGGAAACGCATCGTCTCCCTGAACAGCCAGATGCAGGACTGGGCCGACTGGTACAGGTACGGCGTAACGGGCCGGAACAACATTATCACGGCGCGGGGCGCGATGCTGCTCAGTGACACCCGGGAGGCTATGCTGTATCTGGACAAGGTCGAGACCTCGAGAGGCACGGCTTTGGACGAGTACGCCAAGCTCCGGGGCACCAAGGCGGACACACTCCGGGATACGGTGCTTGCCGATTTCGGCCTGGACGAGAAGGGAGAGAAGGTTTACGACCTGGGGGGCAATACCATCACCGTTACCCTGGCGCTGGACTTGGCCCTGCGCATTTTTGACGAAAATGCCGGGAAGGCAGTGAAGTCCATCCCCAAAAAGGGGGCCGACCCGAAAAAGTACGAGGCCGCCAAAGCCGATTTCGCGGAAATAAAGAAGAACGTCAAGAAGGTGGTCAAGGCCCGGTGCGACCGGCTGTTCCAGGACTTTCTGAGCGGCGCCGAATATCCGGCCAAGAAATGGCGGGCGTCCTACTTGGGAGAAAACCCGGTCCTGCGGCAGGTGGCCAGCCTGCTGGTCTGGAGCCAGGACGGCCAGACCTTTACCCTCCGGGACGGGGCGGCCATCGACAGCGGGGAGCAGTCCTATACCGTGGGCAACAAGCCAATCCAGGTGGCCCACCCCATGGAGATGGAGCCGGGGGACGTGCTGGCATGGCAGAAGTACTTTAACAACCACGGCATCAAGCAGCCCTTCGCCCAGGTCTGGGAGCCGGTGGTCCGCGAGAGCGCCATCCGGCCTACTATGTACCAGGATATTGAGCTTCCCCTCTACCAGTTCAAAGGCAAGGAGAAGCACGGAATCTCATTCAGCTACGATTATTCTCTCAGCATATTGCAAATCTCTTTTGCCGGCTGTGACTTGGAATTGGATTGCAGCGGTCTTAATCTGCGCCACAATCTTGACCTGAATGGCCTTGTCAAAATGGGCGGGTTCACATTCAAACAATACACCCGTCAGGTGAACCACATCGTGGCTCTGCTGGACCAGTGGACCATTATCGGGTGGATTATGAAGGACGACGCCGCCATCGTGGCCCATCTGGACAGCGCCACCCTGGCCCAGGTGATGGAGTACCTGAACCTGGCTATCGACAACGGCAAGACCAACGTCACCGCCGAGCTGCTGAACTATAAGAACGAGCACTTCCCCGACTTCGACCCCCTGGCGGAGTTTACCTTGGACGATTTGTAAGGATTCGACATATGCTGATACGTATAAAATATCATTTGCAGCCGGAGAGGCCATTGTCCTATCGGAGTGCATCTCTGTTTCAAGGAATGCTGATGCAGCGAATTGACCCACAATATGGAGAGGTTTTGCATCGGTCTGAGTTAAAGCCTTATAGCCAATATTTGGACTGCCAGAAAAATCACACCATATGGGTATTGCAAACGCTCACAGATATTGCGGCGCGTCAGATGATTGACACACCCCTCCTTGCCGAGGGAGAACGTATTCGTCTTAAACACATGAACCTGTCGGCAAAGATTACAGATATAGGCCGTGAAACACTGACACAGGAAGAATTGCTGGAACGAACCTTTTTCGCGGAATGTCCCAGGACTGTAAAGCTCCAATTTATCACGCCCACTGCCTTCAAAGTGCAGGGGCACTATCAAAACTACCCGACGCTCCAACATATTTTTGGCAGTTTGATTCAAAAATACAATGCGGCACACACAACGACGGAGATTGCAGATGAAAACCTGTTGGGGGACTTGCAGCGGTTTACTTCTGTTATTGGGTACAACCTGCGAAATACCACCTTTCCCGTAGAAGGTATCACAATTCCATCATTTATTGGAACACTTCTATTAAAAATTTCCGGCCCGCAGCAGATGGTAAATCTGGTACACCTTCTGCTTTGCTTCGGCACCTATTCCGGTATAGGGATAAAAACCGCGATGGGAATGGGGGCGCTGCGAATCGTTGAGAGAAAGGATGCGGCATATGGACGAAATGCAGTACCAGATCGTGATGGGTGGCCTGCTTCATGACATTGGTAAAGTCGTTTATCGTGCCGGGGATGGCCGCAGTCACCCGGAGAGCGGCTGTGAGTTTCTGCGGGATGCTGGCATTACAGACGAGGCTATCCTACAGCAGGTTCGGTTTCATCATGCGAAAGAGCTGAGAAACGCGGCGCTCCCGCAAAACTCGCTGGCATACATCACATATATAGCGGACAATATTGCCTCAGCGGCTGACCGGCAGGAATCCGAGACACCTGGATACGGGTTTTCTCGAGAGGCGGCGCTGGACAGTATTTTTAACCGCCTCAATGGGAACGCGGGAACCTGTAAATATACGCCCAAGCTGTTGACAGAAGAGATGAATTATCCAACGAACAAGCCAGTTGCCTATGATAAACAATTCTATGTTCAGTGTCTTTATTCACTCGGAGAAAATTTGCGGGGTATCTGTTTGAACGATCAATACCTGCACTCCCTTTTGGAGCTGCTGGAGGCAAATCTGACTTATGTTCCATCCTCCACCGCATTAAAAGAAACAGCGGATATTTCGCTGTTTGACCATTGCAAACTGACGGCGGCGATTGGAAACTGTATCTTGCGTTATCTCGTGGAACGGCATATTACAGATTACCGGGATGCTCTATTGAAGTCCGAGAAATCATTCTATACGCAACAAGTATTTCTGCTATATAGCATGGACCTTTCCGGCATCCAGGATTTTATTTACACGATTACCAGTGACGGCGCGTTAAAGGCGCTCCGGGCGCGGTCTTTTTATTTGGAGCTCCTGACGGAGCATCTGGTGGATACGATTCTGCACAGGGTGGGGCTATCCCGTGCGAACTGTATCTATACCGGCGGGGGACACGCCTATCTGCTATTAGCGAATACCGAATCTGTGCGAGAACAAATTGAGCGGTTTGAAGCCGACACGAATACGTGGCTGCTGCAAACATTCGGAATCGCGCTGTATCTGGCGGGCGGGTATGCCGCCTGCTCGGCGAACGACCTAAAAAATGAACCTGATGGCAGCTATCGGGAGATTTTCCGGCAGGTTTCCACCAAAATCTCCACACACAAGCTGCACCGCTATTCAGCCGCTCAGATTTCCGCGTTGGGGGCAGCCGCACAGCAAGCGGGACTGCGGGAATGTACGCTTTGCCACCGCACGGATCAGCTCACGGACGAAGGGAAATGTGTGATTTGCGCAGGACTGGAGGCATTTTCAAGGGAGATTCAAAGCAAGCCGTTCTTTGCCGTCACACGGACATACACGCAGACCACGCATCTGCCCTTACCGGATGGAGCGTTCCTTTCCGCGGAAACAGAATCCGGGCTGCTTGCGCGTATGAAGCGGGACGCGGGCTACCTGCGGAGCTATGCGAAAAATGACTTCTACACCGGACAGCAAATTGCTTCAAAGCTGTGGGTCGGGGACTATCAGAATGGGGACAGTTTCCATGCGTTGGCCGGGGAGACAAACGGCATCCGGCGGCTTGCGGTCATGCGGGCTGATATTGATAATTTAGGACAGGCGTTTGTGCGGGGATTTGAGAGTACGCAATATGGGCAAAGGTATGTCACGTTGTCACGAACGGCAGCATTTTCAAGAAGTCTGTCTCTGTTTTTTAAGCGACATATCAACAGAATACTCACGCAGGGCAGTTATTTTCTGAAGGATAGTGATAAAGAAGCGCGGGCGGCGACGATTGTCTACTCAGGCGGTGACGATGTATTCGTTATTGGCGCTTGGGATGACATGATTGGCTTTGCCATTGACCTATATGATAACCTCTCTATGTTCAGCCAGGGGACGTTGACCATTTCGGCGGGGATTGGCATTTATCCGGAGAAATATCCGGTTGCCGCGATGGCACGGCAGACCGGACGGCTGGAGGAGTGCTCCAAGGCGTATCCCGGTAAAAACGCGGTTACCCTGTTTGATGAGGGAAATACATATGCCTGGCCGGATTTTATCGAGCGGGTTCTGGAGGAGAAATACGTTCTGATCCGCGATTTTTTCAATTTCTTCAAGCCAACGGATAGTTATGGAAAATCCTTCCTTTACCGCTTGCTGGAACTGATGCGCGGACATGGCGAAAAAATGAATCTGGCGCGGTATGCCTATTTGCTTGCCAGGATGCAGCCGGATGAGAGGGCTTCTATAGAGCAAAAGACGTTGTATCAGGAGTTTTCCCGGAAAATGTACGAATGGATGCTGGATGATACGCAGCGCCGGCAGGCAATCACGGCAATCTATATTTATGTGTATACGATGCGAGAGGGAGGCGATACGGATGAAAATTAACCAGCAGAATTATGTCGATGAGGCGGAAAGAGTCATAAAGAGTATGGCAAGGCCGGACAAGAATGGGAAGCTGACAATATCGCTGACGACCTCCAAGCTCCGCAGCCTGCTGGCTATGGCGGCGGGATTAAAGACTGACGCGCAGCATAGCCGGGGGAAGGAATTGAGTCCGGATATGCAGAGCCGTGTTCAATACCTGAAAATGCGCATTGCGTATGAAGCGGGTCGGGAACCAAAGGTTAAGGACTTTGTCGAACGCGCGGAGCTGCTTTCGTATGTGTCGGAGGTTGGGGCGGATCGTCAAAAGCTATTGTTGTTCTGCGACTACATGGAGGCGCTGACGGCTTACCACAAGTATTACGGCGGCAGAGAGAACTGATGGGAGGGTAAGTCATGTATAGTAAATTGGAAATCACGGGGACACTGGAGATTTTGACAGGGATGCACATTGGCGGGTCCTCGGCGTTTGCCGCCATCGGGGCGGTGGATTCGCCTGTTATCCGCGATACACTCAGTGACCGGCCCATGATTCCAGGCAGCAGTCTGAAGGGGAAGCTGCGTACGCTTCTCGCCCTGCGATACAATGAGGGGCCGTTGGTACAGGCGAACGATGACGACCCGCGTATCCTGCGGCTGTTCGGCAGCGCAAAGAAGAACCAGGCCAAGCGAAGCCGCCTGCTGTTCCGGGACATGATTTTGCCGGATGCCAGTGTGGAGGAGCTGCGGGAGTTCGGACTGCATACCGCCACAGAGGTCAAGTTTGAGAACGCAATCAACCGATTGACGGCAGTTGCCAATCCACGTCAAATCGAGCGGGTGATTCGGGGATGCAGGTTCGATGTGAATATCCTCTATGATGGGTCGAATGAAGCGGAGACGGCGGAGGACATTGCCCTGTTGGCGGAAGGGATGCGTTTGCTGGAATATGACTACCTGGGCGGACACGGCTCCCGGGGCTATGGAAAGGTGAAGTTCTCTGATTTGAAGCTGTGTGTGGCGGTGGGCGAGCTGCCGCCCGCGATCTTGGCGGAGTGCCAGGCGCTGCTGGACGAGGTGTGAGATGCAGTTTGTCATTTATCGTTTCCACTTCTCTGTGGGGGTGCATTTTGGGGCGGGCAGTCTCTGGGACGGTATGAATACCCTGCCTGCGGATACTCTGTTCTCAGCGCTGTGCCATGAAGCTGCTGCTTGTGGAGGCGGGGAAGCGGTCGAGCAGCTTGCCGCCGCCGTGGGTGGGGATGTGCTCCGGTTGAGCGACCTGTTTCCCTTTATAGGCGAAGAGTTCTACCTGCCCAAGCCGCTCTGTCCGGTTTCCAGGGAACAGGAGGGGGACTCTGTTGTCAAAAAAAATTTCAAAAAGCTGGCATACATCCCGGCCTCTCAGTGGAGCGTCTATCTGCGGGGAAAACTGGATCCGGTCAGGGCCGCAGAGCAATTCCAGGGACTGGGCAGCTTCACCATGCGTACTATGGCCGCGTCCCGCGCGCCGGAGAAGCTGGACAGCGGCGATATGCTGCCCTACCAGGTGGGGGTCTATCAGTTCCGACCCGGAAATGGGCTGTATCTGATCGCCGGTTTCGCGGAGGATAGGGTGCGGCAGCAATTTGAGAAACTGCTGCACGGCCTGTCTTTCAGCGGCATTGGCGGAAAGCGCAGCGCGGGCCTGGGCCGGTTCCATGTGGAGCGGGCGCCCGTGCCGGAGGAGATGCTGCGGCGTATGCGTGATCCCCAAGGTACTTGCATGGCACTGTCGGTCTGCATGGCGGAGGCGGATGAGCTGGAGGATGTACTGGAGGGGGCGCAGTATCTGCTGCTCAAACGCTCCGGGTTCGTTGCCTCACAGGACTATGCGCCGGAAGTGCGGCGGAAACGGGATTTTTACGCATTCCGCGCCGGTTCCTGCTTTATAAGGCGGTTCAGCGGCAATCTGTTTGATGTGGGCGGGGGCGGCGCGCACCCAGTGTATCGTTATGCCGCCGCGCTGTGGATGGAGATAGGAAGATGCGGAATTATACCTTGACCTTACGGACAGAGGCCCCGGTTTTTGTGGGCAGCGGAGAAACGATCGGGAAAAAAGAATACCTCTTTCTACCCGCGCAAAGGCTGGTTTGCATACCGGATATGGTCAAAATGTTCTCTGACTTTGAGCGGCGGCATCTTACCGGTGCTTATGAAAAATATCTGCTCCGGGATGGGCGGGATTTTGCCGCGTGGCTGCGGGAAAAGGGCGTCATCACGCCCGGACGGCGGCTCCCGCCCTGGATTGCGTATTCGGTGGACAGCACTGACGCCGTGTTTGAGAATCGCGGGAAGAAGGAGATTCTGACCTTTAGCAAGGACGCCTACGGCTGTCCCTATGTTCCGGGCAGCAGTGTGAAAGGGATGCTGCGCACGGTGCTGTTGAGTGCATTGCTCCTTCATAATCGGGATAAATTGAGCGCCGAAGCGCAGGCAGTCCGGCAGGCAGAGCTGCGTATGTCCCGGCCAAGGCTGCTTGCCCGAGAGGCCGGCCGGCTGGAGCAGCGGTTCCTGCACACGCTCAACCGCCCGGATGTGCCTCCGGCCAACAAGGTCAACGACATGATGAGCGGGCTGCGGATCAGTGACAGCCAGCCGCTCTCCGCGACCGACCTGGTCCTCTGCCAGAAAATCGACGTCACTACTGAGGGGCAGCAAAAGAGAATGCCCATTTTACGGGAATGCCTCCGCCCCGGGGTGGAAATTTCTTTCAGCCTGACGATGACAGAGAATTTTCCCTATCCGGCAGAGCGGCTGCTGCGTGCGGCGGAGCGATGCAGGACAGTATATGAGCAATGCTTTCGCGCAGCGTTTCCGGCTGGGGACATCAGAGGAGATGGAACGGTATATTTGGGCGGCGGCTGCGGCTATGCCGCGAAGACCTTTGCCTACCCGCTGCTGGGGCGGGGCGGCGTGGAGACGGTCAGCAAGATCATTGACTCGACCCTGCCCTTTCGCGCGCGGGATCAGCACAAGCACCGTCTGGACAGGCAGAAAGGGGTGTCTCCCCATATGCTGAAATGCACGCAGTATCAAAAGCAGCTTTACGAGATGGGGGCTTGCAGTGTTGCAATCGCGGAGGTCCTATGATAAAATAATTATAGGTTTAGGGTTGAACTTTATATTTCCCCGTAAGGGGACGGAAACTCTGAGAAGTTCGGAGAGGTCGTGCGTTGCGGTGGATTGAGATTCATATTTCCCCGTAAGGGGACGGAAACGTTTCGGTGTCCAACACCAGGTATTTCCTAATTTCCGCCATCTCGCATTGAGATTCATATTTCCCCGTAAGGGGACGACAATTTGTTTGCGTTACCATTGGTGTTGACATTACAGAAAAACAAATCATTTCCCCGCAAGGGGACGAATTTCAGACTACTCAGAGAGGGCTTTGGCGGATGTGTAAATATATCCTGTTTTCTCCCATCGGCGGAACGGACCCTATTGCAAACGAGAGGGACGGCTCCATGCTCCATATTTGCCGGAAATACAAACCGGACTGTGTGATGCTCTATCTCTCCAAGGAAATGGTGGAGCGCCATCGCCGAGACGACCGCTACTGTGACAGCCTCCGCCGTCTGGCTGCGCAGGAAGGGTTTTCTCCGGAAATTCTGGTGGAGGAACGGCCAAAACTGTCGGAAGTCCAGGTCTACGACTTCTTCTTTCAAGAGTTCCGGCCGCTGCTGCTCTCGCTGCACAGCCGGTTTCCGGAACACTGGCTGATTTTGAATATTGCTTCGGGGACACCGGCCATGAAAAGCGCGCTGTATCTGCTGGCGGCGTTTCTGCCGTTCCCGGTGCTCCCGGTCCAGACCGCCACGCCAGTCAAGGCGCAGAATCCCCGGCTGGAGCCCCGCATGGAGTACGATGTGGATCTATACTGGGAGTGCAATCTGGACAACGAGGATTACATCGACCGCTGCCGGGAGGGGCAGTACGAGAATCTGAACCTTCAGCTGCAAAAGAGAAATATTTCCGCCCATCTGCGTGCCTACGACTATGCGGCGGCCCTGGCGGTGGCCGAGCCCATCCGCGCTCTGCTGAACCCCGGGGCGGTGGCCCTGCTGGAGGCGGCCAGGGCCCGGGTGGAGCTTAACTGGCGATCCATCAAGCCGGAGGTCAAGGGGGAACTGGGCCTGCTGGGCAGCAGCCAGAGGCGCATTGAGCTGGCGGAATATCTGCTCTGGCTGCAAATGAAGCAGCGGCGGGGCGACTTGGCGGACTTCCTGCGGGGACTGACGCCGGGGCTGTTCGAGCTGCTCAGGCTGGCCGCAGAGGAGAAGGCGGGGTATCCGCTGTCCTCCTATTGTGACAGCAGGGGGCGCTTTTGCCGCAGCTGGCTGGCAAAGGATGCGCGGGGACAGGAAATGCTGACATTGCTGGAGCCGCCAGGGCGGAGCCTGGATGGGACATTCCTCATATCCGGCCATTACGCCACGATCCTTGAGAAAAAGTGTTCCGCGTATGCCTGGGCAGCGCCGCTTCTCCAGCTGCGGAAAATAGAGGAAAAAGTGCGTAACACGGCAGCGCACACCATCACGCGTGTGGATGAAAGATGGCTGAAAGACAGGGGCGTTGTTTCCAGTCAGGAGGTCGTAAAGCTGTTAAAAGCCGCCGTCCAGACGTTGAACCAGGACAGCGGTGGAACTGTATCGGCAAGACTGACGGTGGACTGGGGCGCTTATGATGTGATGAACCGGAAGATTGAGGCCGCGCTGTGACAAGACAGGATGAGCTGTGGCCGGAATAATATTTGAGAAACCCCAAAACCCATACCGGCATGGAAAATGCCCATACGAAAGCGTAAAATACGCAATGCGAAGCTGCGGAAAAGAAACGCCGGGAACCGTTGTGGCATAACGGTTCCCGGCGCCAGCTTGGCGGGAAAGTCCGTAGGATTTTTTCGACAAGCTGGGGTTTTTGTTTTCGGCTACGGTTAGAGGCGGGGGAAGATACAACGAACGGGGCTGCTTGGGAGAAGCGGCCCCGTTCTGGTTTAATTGGGTAGCGGGCTGGGTGCGGGTGGCGGGTTGGTGGAAAAGAGAGTCCTCAGGCCTCCTGGCGGGAGTGGGGCAGGAGGGACAAAAACTTGACCATCAGCGGGATGTACGTCAGGAGGAACACCGCCGAGGCGGCAATGCGCACCCCTTTTTTGCAGCGCTCCGTGATTTGCAGGCCCACCAGGAGGCCCATCGAAAAGAGACAGAATTTTACCAGGGCCAGGTCCTTCCAGGTGCTGTTCTGGAGAAATTCATCTGCGCAGTCGAAAAGTCGCTTCATCATGCCGTCCTCCTTCTGATTTGTGGATGCTTGCGCCCCGCGGCGGGGGCATCTGCTGCAACCAGTATACCACAGCGGGCGGGTCCGATGCAACCGGGAAATGCGCGGGGGCGGATGGAGGGCGGCAGATTATGGAGAACTGCGGGCCGTGGGACGGGGGGCGGATCGGGGCGGTTTTGGGGGGAAAAAATACCGCCTGCCGGAGGTTGGGCGTCTTGCCTTTTCCGGTGGTGGTAGTATAATAAGGTCAGGACGAGACTGCCCTTCCGACCGGGGGGCGGAGACGTACCCTGCGGAAAAGGAGCTGAATGTTTATGAAACGTAAGCTGTTATCTCTCTGTATGGTCCTGGCGCTGTGCCTGGGACTGGTTCCCGCGTCCGCCCTGGCGGCCAGCGGCGGCGGCTCTTGCGGCGCGGGGGTCAGCTGGAATCTGGATGAGGCGGGGACCCTGACCATCAGCGGCAGCGGGCCCATGGATGACTTCGCCGCCAGCGCCTGGGTCCCCTGGTACGACCTGCGGGGCAGTATTTTCACCATTCAGGTGTCCCAGGGCGTGACCCACATCGGCGCAAACGCCTTTCTCAACTGCCTGAGCGTCACCTCGGTGCAGATTGCCGACAGTGTGGCCTCCATCGGCGATTCGGCCTTTTCCTCCTGCGGCTCCCCCACCAATGGGCCCCGCATTCATCTGCCCGGCAGCATGACCGCCGTGGGCAGCTATACCTTTATGGGGTGCAATCTGACGGGCCTCACCATTCCCGCCGGGGTTACCACCATCGGGGACCACGCCTTTTTCGGGTGCGGCAGGCTCACGGAGGTGTCCCTTCCCCGCACCGTCGCCAAAATCGAGGCCAACGCCTTTGACGGCTGCTCCGCCCTGGCCAGTGTGAGCCTGCCGGAGGGGGTGGAGATTGCCCATTGGGCGTTCCATGGCCTGCCCGCCAGCGCCGCCGTCTCCTATGGCGGCACCCAGGCCCAGTGGGACGCCATCGGCGCGGCCAAGGGCGTCACTACGGCGGAGCTGGTCTTTGGCGCAAGCGGAGCCGCCGCCCCCAAGGTCCAGGTCCAGTCCTCCACCCCCGCCCCCGGACAGCCCGCCTCCCTGACCCTGAGCGGCCAGATGGGCAGCGACGGGGTGGTGGAGCTGAGTGCCGCCAACCCCAAGCTCAGCGCGTCGGTCACCGCGCCGGTGGGGGCTGTCCTCAACTCCTGGGAGCTGCGGCTGTACACCCAGAGCGGAAGCCTGATCACCGCTATCACCGAGTCCCGGGCGGGGACCATTGCCCAGAGCCCCACCCTCATCTCCATGACCCTTTGGAAAACGCCCAGCGGCTCCAGTGTGGTCTTTTCCGACTTCTCCCTCAACCTGGGCACCGAGTACAGCTACTCCTTCAGCGCCGTTATCAACGGGGAGTCCTTTACCACGGAGCGGGGGAGATTCCGGCTGGGGCCCGTTCTGCGGACCTATACCGTGGAGTTCTGCAACCCGGTGAACATGACCTATTCCAAGTCCATCCAGGTGGTCAGCGGACAGCCCTATGGGCCCCTCCCCACCCCCGCGCCCATGGCTGGGCGGGTGTTTGAGGGCTGGTTCACCAACGGGGGGAACCGGGTCACCGCAGACACCATCGCCAACCTGACCCAGAACCAGACCCTCTACGCCCACTGGAGCCAGGAGGCCCCCACCACCCTCACCCACACCAGTGTCCCCGGCAACGGCGGCATTGTGGAGCTCACCGCCCAGAATCCCCAGGTGACGGCCACCCTGTCCGCCCCGGTGGGGAAGCGGCTGACCCGGTGGGATGTGAACTTTTACAACACCAACGGGACCTTTGTGGGACGCCTGTCCGACGCCTCCGGCGGGGTCATGAGCGGGACCAGCGCCCCCCTGTCCATGCGGCTCTGGACGGCCACCGGACCCGTCAAGGCGGGCCAGAACCTGGACTACGGTACCTTTCGGCTGACTGTGGGGACGGTCTATGACTACGAGTTTGCCGCCGTGGTGGAGGGGCAGACCTATACCAGCAGCCGGGCCCGCCTCCGCCTGACCGCAACGGGGCAGTCCGCCGGAGTCCCCGCCGGGGGGATGGCCTACACCTCCACCCAGATGGTCCAGGTGGACGGCCGGGCCATGCAGTTCCAGATGTACGCCCTCAAGGACGCCCAGGGCAACGACACCAATTACATCCGCCTCCGGGACCTGGCCTTTGTGCTCAACGGCACCCGGGCGCAGTTTGACGTGGGCTGGAACGGCTCGGTGAACCTGGAGACCGGGCGGGCCTACCGGACCAACGGGGAGGAAATGTCCACCCCCTTCTCCGGCAACCGGACCTATGCGCTGGCCCTGGCCCCCACCAACGTCAACGGCAGCCCCGTCCACCTGACGGCAATCCTGCTCAAGGACGACCGGGGCGGCGGGTACACCTACTACCAGCTCCGGGACCTGGGCCGGGCCCTGGGCTTCAACGTGGGCTGGAAGGCCGGGACGGGTATCTTTGTGGAGACCAATCAGCCCTATCAGGAGGGGTAAACAGACCGGGGGGCCGTGCCAAACAGCACGGCCCCCCACTTGTTGCTCTATATATTACCACGCGCCGCTGTAGCCCAGGGTGATGCTGCTGCACTGGGCCCCCTGGGCCATACACGCGGGGATGTCCTGCCCCCGCATCCGGCCATACAGGAACCCGGCGATAAAGCTGTCCCCCGCCCCCATGGTGTCCACCACGGTACAGGGTACGATGCCGTATTCATAGAACCGCGTCCCGTCAAAGGCCACGCTCCCCCGCTCGCCGCGGGTGGCCACCGCCAGACTGGGGCCCTTGGCCAGGACGGTTTGCAAATAGGCCCGAACCGCCTCATCGCTGCCGTCGTGGGAGAAGAAGGCGTAGTCCACATGGGGTAGGGCCTCGTCCAGACGGGGGTCCTCCAGCTTGTCGGCGCAGTCGAAGGCCACCAGGGCCCCGCGCGCCTTGAGCTTGTACAGGTCGGGGCCGGTGTGGCCCCACAGGCCGCTGACCACCAGGTCGTGGCTTGCCAGGAAGTCCAGGTCGTCCTCCGTCATGCGGAAGTGCTCCATCACCCCCTCGTCGTAGTCCCCAAAGACCCGGTCCCCGTTGACCAGCTCCACATGGGAGACGGCGGTTTTCCCCGGCTCAGTGCGCAGGTGGGACACGTCCACCCCCTTGGCGGCGATGGCCGCGCGCATTCGGGGGCCGTAGGCGTCGGTGCCCACGACCCCGGTGTAGGAGGCCGCGCCCCCCAGGCGGAGGGTGTACACCGCCACATTGACCGGATTGCCGCCGGGATAGGCCTCCCCGGTCCGGTCGTATACGTCCATGCAGTTGTCGCCCACGGCGGCCAGCCTGGGTATGGGCTGCATATGCTTCATCCTTTCCACCCCTCCGGCAGCATGGCCCGCAGACGCTCCACCGCCCGCCGGGCGTAGAGGGAGGGTTCGTTTTGATAGGCCGTCACCAGCTCAATGGTACACCGGCCCTGGTAGCCCCGGTGGCAGAGCTCCGCCAGAAGCTCCGGCAGGGGAAGGGCGCCGTCCCCGGGTATGAGGTGGCTGTCGCTGGAGCCGTCGCTGTCCACCACATGGAGGTGGGCCAGACGGTTCCCCAGCAGGTCCAGGTAATTGCACACCGGCTCCCGGGCCGCGAAGGGGGGCGTTACGTCGCACATGCCCAGCAGGCGGGGGGAGTTCACTTCCTCCAGGGCCTGGGCCAGCTCTCCGGCGGTGGTGCACAGGTTGCTCTCGTAGTGGGTCAGAGTTTCCACCACCACGGTATGGCCGGTGGCCTCCCCGTGGCGGGCCAGCTCCCCCAGACTGCGGACCATCCGTTCCCACAGGACCGGCCGGGGGAGGGCGTAGCCCCCGTGGCCCACGGAGACCAGGGTGTACGCCGCCCCCAGGGCCCTGCCCTGGTCCATGGCCTGCTTGAGATAGTCCAGGGCCTCCCGGCGCTGCCCCTCGCCGCCCAGCATGTAGTTGAAGGGGTAGGCGTTGTGCTCCGGGGTGTAGACCTCCACCGGCAGCTCATAGCGGTCGATGAGGGCCCGCACCTCCGCCAGACCGCCGGAGGCCAGGTCCGGGGCAAAGGCGTGGGGCCGTCCGCCCCAGAGCTCGATGTAGTCATACCCGAACCGTTTGGCGTCGGCAAAGGCCCGCTCCAGGGGGTAATATTGATATCCGCAGGTAAACATGCCCAATTTCATATGGGTCCACCTCCAGGAAAAGGGCCGCTCCGAATCAGCTCCGGGGCGGCCCCTTTGGTCCTTTGTTGTCCTTAATAGCTCAGACGGCGGTAGTAGCGGCGAATCTCCATGGGGTGGCGGTTGAGCTGCTCCATGTGGGCGTCAATCCGCTGGGTGACCGCGTGGGTGACCAGATGGGACAGGTTCCCCCGGAACCGCTCGTCAATGCCGGGGAGCGGGTAGTCCTTGGAGTCGATGACCGTGAAATTGGCGCAGATGCGGGGGAGGAAGTCCACCACCCGCTGGCTCAGGGGGCGCTGCTTGTCCTCCCCGACAAAGACGGTGACGGCGGTATCCCGGTCCACAATCTCCAGCATTCCATGGAAGAACTCGGCGGAGTGGATGCTCTTGGTGCGAATCCAATGCTGCTCCTCCCAATAGCACATGGCGTAGGAGTAGGTGGAGCCGTACTGGTTGCCCGCGCCCACAAAGTAGTGGATGGGGTCCTCGTGGTGCTTTTGGGCAAAGGCCAGGCCAAAGGCGTCGGCGGCCTTCTCCACCTCCACCAGGTCCCGGGCCAGGTGGGCGTCCAGCTGGGCGTAGTACTCATCGTACTCGGGGAACTCCCCGTGGTGGTACAGGAAGCGGTCGGCCACCATGTAGAACTTCAGCTGCTCGTTGGCCGGGTAGGCAATCTCCCAGTCCATGAGCCGGGCCAGCTCGGTGGTGTCGATGTCGATGAAGCCCAGGACCTTGGCCCCGGCGGCTTTGGCCTTCTTCACCGCGTCCACCATCTCGGTGGTGCTGCCGGTGACGGAGGACACCACCACGATGGTGCCCTCTCCCACCCGCAGGTCGCCGGTGGTCAGGTACTCTGCGGCGTTGACCACGTAAAAATCCAGCCGGGAGCGCTCTCTCATGTGGACCTCTGCCTGGAGGCAGGAGGCGTAGGTGCCCCCGATGCCCAGCCAGCAGAGATTGCGGAACCCGGTCTTGCAGATGCCGTCCACCACGTCCTCGATGCGGGGGCGCAGGGCCAGAGCGCCCTGGACACTGGCAAGCTGCTTCTCTTCGTCAAACTTCAGCATATAACGTCTCCTTCCGGCGGCGGTTACTCGCCGACTTTCAGCTTTTGATAGTAGTCGTTGTAGATAATCAGCGCGTCGCCCACGTCCTCCTGGAAGAACACGTTCTCCTTGTAGGAGAAGTCGCGGGCGGGGTCGTTCTGATAGGCCTCGCTGGCGGCGGCTACGGCGGCCTCGTTGGGGCAGGAGTAGGGGTATTCCTCCAGATTCCCGGCCATCACCTGGGGGTCGCAGATGTAGTTCAGGAATTTTTCGGCCAGGTCCACATGGGCCGCGCCCTTGGGAATCACGTACAGGTCAAAGCCCAGCTGCACCGCGTCGTCGGTGAAGGGGGCCACCACCAGGGGGTTGCTCTCCCCCATCTCGTTCATGGCCCAGGAGGCGTTGCCGTCAAAGGTCAGCGCCACCGAGGCGGTGCCGTTGGTCAGGTTCTGCTCGGCATTGCCGTAGGCCACCACGTTCTCATTGAACTTCACCAGCCACTCGTAGGCTGCGGCAATCTCGCTTTCCTCGGTGGAGTTGGGGTCGTAGCCCAGGGCGATCAGGGCGATGGGGAACAGGTTGCGGGCGCCGTCGATGGTGCTGATCTGCCCCTTCAGGGCGGGGTCCAGCAGGTCGTTGTAGCAGGTGATGTCGATGGGGCAGGTCTCCGTATTATACACCACGTAGATGTAATTCATCAAGTAGGGGATGCAGTAATCCTTGGCGGTCCAATAGGCCTCGTTGATGTTGGCGGCGGCGTTGGGGATGTTGTCCAGGTTGAGCTTCTGAACGTAATCGCCGGCTACCAGGGACTCCATGTAGGCGTCGCAGGTCATGATGAGGTCGTATTCCTGCCCGCCGCCGGCGGTGAGGCGGGTGATGGCGTCGGCATTGTCGCTCATGTAGGACAGGTTGACCTTGCAGTTGTTGGCCGCTTCAAAGTCGGCGATGAGCTGGTCGGAGATGTACTGCTGCCACATGTAGATGTTGAGCTCCGTGCTGGCCGCGTCTCCGCCGCCGGAAGAACCGCTGGGCGCGGGGGTCGCGGCTCCGCCGCCACCGCCGCCACCGCCGCCGCCGGAGCAGGCGGCTAGAGAGAGTGCCAGAGCGAGAGACAGTACGCCGGTCAAAAACCGTTTCATTTGATATTCCTCCTAAGAAATGTAGTATATCCCAAACCGCCGGAGTGGTCCCGGCGGAACCGGGCGTATCAGTTGGGGGCGCGCTTGTGCAGCTTCCCCTGGACCAGATTGCTCAGAACCAGACCCGCCACAATCACCAGAATCATGATGGTGGTCAGGGCGTTCACGTCGGGGGTGATGCCCGTCTTGTTCATGGAGAGAATGAGCACCGGCAGGGTGGAGTTCTTGGCCCCGGCCAGCAGATTGCTCATGACCACATCGTCGATGGACAGGGTGAAGGACAGGAAGGCCGCCGACATGACGCCGGGCATGATGCTGGGCAGCGTCACCCGCCAAAAGGTCTGCATCCGGTTGGCCCCCAGGTCCATGGAGGCCTCCTCCAGACTGTCCCCGTCGCCGCTGATGCGGCCCTTGATGGTGACCACCGCGTAGGGGATGCAGAACGTGCAGTGGCCGATGAGGATGGAGCCCATGCCCAGAGCCAGGCCCAGGTTCATGAAGATGATGAGCAGCGCCACCGCCAGCACGATTTCGGGTACAATAATCGGCACATAGAGCATATTGTTGATTAGCTTCTTCCCCCGGAACTCAAAGCGCTTCAGGCCCAGGGCCCCCAGGGTGCCGATGACCACCGAAATCACCGTGGCCAGCACCGCGATGACCAGGGAATACCACAGACTGCCAATGAGGGCGTCGTTGGAGAAGAGCTTGCCGTACCACTGGGTGGTGAAGCCGTTCCAGTAGTAGTTATACCGCTGGTCGTTGAAGGAGAAAATCATCATGACCACAACGGGTATGTACAGCACGGTGTAGATGAGCACCGAGTAGAGGGTACTCAGAACGCCGAGGACCTTTTTTCGGCGCTGGGTCTTGGTGAGGGCCTTCATTCAGACCACCTCCATATCTTCCAGCTTGGCAAAGCGGGTGTAGATGAAAATCAGCAGGCCGGTAATCAGCAGCAGCAGCACCGACAGAGCCGCCCCCAAGGGCCAGTTGCGGATGGCGCCGAACTGATTCTTGATGATGTTGCCGATGTACAGAACCTTGCCGCCGCCCAGTACGTCGGACACGGTGTAGATGCCCAGAGAGGGGATGAACACCAGAATGATGGCCGAGAAAATGCCGGGGAAGGTCAGGGGGAGGGTCACCCGGAAGAAGGTCTGTACCGGGGTGGCCCCCAGGTCGGAGGACGCCTCCAGCAGGGATTTTTGCAGCTTCTCAATGGTGCTGTACAGGGGGAGCACCGCGAAGGGGAGCATGTTGGTAATCATACCCAGCACCACCAGGGCGTCGGTGTAAATGAAGGTGATGGGGTGGTCGGTAAGGCCGCTCCACTGGAGGAAGGTGTTGATGGGCCCGCTGGTCTGGAACAGAAGCAGCCAGCTGTTCAGGCGCATCAGCGAGTTGGTCCAAAAGGGAATCATGATGAGCATAATCAGCCGGGAGGCCACCTCCGGGGGCTTGCGGGCGATGTAGTAGGCAAAGGGATACCCCAGCAGCAGACAGAGCACGGTGGTGAACACCGCCACCTGTAAGGACTTGAGGATGACCTTGAAGTAGGTGGCGTCCAACAGGGTCTGGTAGCTGCCCAGGGAGAACTCGTAGACCACGTCGCCAAAGACACTGCGGGACATGAAGCTGATGTAGAGAATGAACAGCATGGGGATGGTGACAAAGAGAATCATCCACACGGACACCGGGCCCGCCTGGGCCAGGGCCGGGAGGGTTCTGCGCCGGACATCCCGGCGGCTGGAGCCGTCGCCGCGCGTTTTCATGCCTCCGCCCCCCGTGCCGCAGCGGCCTTGATGGCCACGGATTTTTCCGGCCGCCAGAAGACGTGGACGGAATCCCCCTCCTGAAGCTGTTCGTCCTGGTCAAAGCGGGAGAATTTCGTCTCGGTGCCGTCCCGCATGTCCAGGGCGGTCTTGACCACCGTGCCCATGTAGGTGAAGTCCTTCACCGAGGCGGGCAGGCCGAAGCCCTCCACCGGGGTCTTGGAGACCTCCAGATACTCGGGGCGGATGGATACGTGCATGGCCTCCCCCACCTGGAAGCCCTCCCCCTGGGTGGTCAGCAGGCCCGCCGGGGTCTCCACCCGCAGAAGGTTCCCCTCTACCGCCGTTACGGTGCCATCAAAGATGTTGGACTCCCCGATGAACCCGGCCACAAAGCGGGTCTTGGGGTAGTCGTAGATGGTGCGGGGGTCGGCCAGCTGCTCGATAACGCCCCCGTTCATCACGGCAATCCGGTCGGACATGGTCAGGGCTTCCTCCTGGTCGTGGGTCACGTAGACGAAGGTGATGGCCAGCTTGCGCTGGAGGCGCTTGAGTTCAATCTGCATCTGCTTGCGCAGCTTCAAATCCAACGCCCCCAGAGGTTCGTCCAGCAGGAGGACCTTGGGCCGGTTGATGAGGGCCCGGGCGATGGCCACCCGCTGCTTCTGCCCGCCGGAGAGGGCGTCGGGCTTGCGCTTCTCATACCCGGACAGCTGGACCAGGGCGAGCATCTCGGTCACCCGCTGGGCAATTTCCTCCTTGGGGACCTTCTTGATGGTCAGACCGTAGGCCACGTTGTCAAAGACCGTCATGTGGGGAAACAGGGAGTAGTTTTGAAAGACCGTGTTCACGTCCCGCTGATAGGGCTCCTTGTCCTCCACCCGCTCCCCCTGGACCTGGATGGTACCGGAGGACGCGTCCTCAAAACCGGCAATCATCCGCAGGGTGGTGGTCTTGCCGCAGCCGGAGGGGCCCAGGAGGGTCAGAAACTCGCCCTCCTGTATCTCCATGTTCATTTTTCGGACCACTAGATTGGAGCCAAACCGTTTTTCCACGTTCTCCAGGGTCACTATGGCTTTGTTCACGGGTATCCTCACCTCATTTTTGTATTTTCGTGCAAAAATACCGCCGTTTTTGGGAAGAGTTTTGTGTCCTCTCCCCCGCTTGGGCACATCATAGCACAGCAGGAAGCGCTTGGCAACTGTTTTTTACAGATAAGTAAAAAATAATTTCATACCAATTTTGAAAATCTTGGAGACGACGCCAAAAATTCTCCGGCCCGGCCGGGGATTTTGGGTGGATTATGCGCATTTTGCGGGAGGAAATTGGACTAAAAACGGGAATGGCTTGTCCGTGGAATGGAAGTTGCGTCTTGCCGCCGGTTGTGGTAGGATAGGGGGCAGAGAAGGCGTGAGGAAAGGGGCGCGGAGTGATGCAGGAATACAAGGCCAGGCCGCGGGAGCGGGCGGAGGAGCTGCTGGAGGGCTATGTGCTGGAGCACGGCCTACAGGCCGGGGACCGGCTGCCCGCCGAGCGGGAGCTGAGTCAGCTGTGGGGCCTCAGCCGGGCCACCCTGCGCACGGCCATGGACCGGCTGGAGCGGGACGGGCTGCTGTACAGCCGGGAGGGCTCGGGCAATTACGTGGCCCCGCCCAAGTACAACCGGGACCTGCGGGGCCTGCTGTCCATGAGTCAGGCGGCGGCGGTCCAGGGCCTCACCGTGTCCACCCAGATGCTGGAGGGGAAGGCCATGGAGTGCGGCAAGGACCTGGCCCGGCGGTTCGGGCGGATGCTGGGCGCGCCGGTGTATAAGATTGCCCGCCTGCGCCTGGTGAACGGGGCCCCGCTGATGCTGGAGACCTCCTTCATTCCGGCGGAGCTGGCCCCGGGGCTGACCGGCAAGGAGCTGGAGCGGCGCTCCCTGTTCGCGGTGCTGGAAGAGGATTTCGGCCTCCAGCCGGAGCAGGGGGACGAGAAGGTGGGCATTACCTACGCCACCGCCGGAGAGGCGGAGCTCATGGGGGTCCGGGAGGGCGCGCCCCTGTTCTGGATTGTCAGTCAGACCTATGACCCTCAAGGCAGGCTCATAGAGTATTGCCGGGCGGTGGCCCGGCCGGACCGGATGCGCCTGACCACGGTGCTGGAGCGCCAGAGCGAGGAGGCGGACGAGCATGAAGCATGAGGGCGCCATCGGGCCCAATTCCCCCCTGTACCTCCAGCTGCGGGAGATCATTCGGGGGAAAATTGAAAACGGGGAGTATCTGCCCGGTACGGCCATTCCGCCGGTGGGCGTGCTGGCGGAGACCTATGGGATTCACCGGCTGTCGGTGCGCTCGGCGGTGTCCGCCCTCATCGGGGAGGGGCTGCTGAAGGCCGTGCAGGGCAAGGGAATCTTCGTGGTGGGGGACAAGCTGGAACAGGAGCTGGAGACCGTGGGCGGCTTTCGGCGGAATATGGAGGCCCAGGGCCAGCGGGCGGAGACGAGGGTGCTGGTCAAGGCCCTGCGCCCGGCGGGACCGGCGTATGGGACTTTGCTGGGACTTCCGGCCCAGGCTCCGGTGTATTTTATCAAGCAGCTGTGCAGTGTGGACGGAGAGCCGGTGTCCCTGGAGGAAATTTATTTGCCGGAGGACGTGACCCCCAATTTGGAGAAAATCGACCTGGGGGTGTTCTCTATTTTGGAGATTCAGGATTTTTATGGGATTATCCCCATGCGGGGGGAGCAGAGCTTGGAGATTACCCAGCTCAATCCCGCCGACGCCCGTCAGCTGGGGGTGGAGCCGGGGCGGGGTGTGCTGCGGCTTCAGTGCGTCAGCTACGACGGCGCAGGGCGGGCGGTGGAGCTTACCAGGACCTACGCCCGGGGGGACCGGTGTACCTTTAGCGTGCATTTCCAGCGGGAACCCTGAGGGCGGGAGCGCGGAGAAATCTGGTCCGGCGGAGAAGTGATTTTGAAAAAAATTTGCGTTTGCCTCTTGACGAAATCAAAAAAACTGGTATAATAATGGATGCTGTCCGCTGTGTGCGGCGGCACCTTCCGCGAACGACCCGCCATGGAGAGATGGCTGAGTTGGTCGAAGGCGCACGATTGGAAATCGTGTAGGCGTTAATAGCGTCTCGAGGGTTCGAATCCCTCTCTCTCCGCCAGTTCAGAAATTCCCACCGCCGTTCCGTTTCCGGCTTCGCCGAAAACTGCACTGTGGTGGGAATTTCTTCACGTTCCGCCGCGACCCGCTGCGCTGGGCTCGCGGCGGAGGAGACGCGGTCCTGGGAGAGTTAGCTTCTTTTTGTAACATTGCTTGGTATGGCCTGTGCCCGCTCTGGGGGGATTGGAGTGGGGGCGGGTGTTTTTTTGTTTTCGGCGGGGTTGCTGGGAATTGTATCGAAAGTTGTACGCCTATGGGCAACATAAAAGCCCTTCCCGATAAGAGGTAAGAGCATGTGACGGTCTGGTTTAGGGCCGGGGCGTGCGGGAATCGGAGAAGGAGCGCGATTGTTATGGCAGTTTTTCGTTTGGAACGCACCGGCAATTTTACCGTTATGGCCAACCTCCATCTGCGGGATAAGTCCTTGTCTTTGAAGGCTAAGGGGCTGCTGTCCCAGATGCTGAGTCTGCCGGAGGATTGGGATTATACCCTAGCGGGGCTGGCCAGTATCAATGCCGAGGGGAAGGACGCCATTCGTTCGGCGGTGGCCGAGCTGGAGCGGGCCGGGTATGTGACGCGCTCGCGGGAGCGGGATAAAATGGGGTGCTGGGGCGGAGCGGTGTATGTTATCCGGGAAGCGCCTGTTTTTTTTGAATCTCCCGCGCCGGTCCAGCCTGCGTCGGGAAATCCCACGTTGGAGAAGCCCACGCAATTAAAGACGCAATCCAACCAAAAAACAGATCTACCAAACACAGACTTCATTCCTTCCCCTTCCTCCCCCTCCAAAACCGCAGGGGTTCAGGGGGACGCGGCACAGCCGCGGGAAAGAAAGGAATGGAAGAGAACGCGGAGAGATGTTGTCAGTCAGAAGGAATTGGATATCTGGCGGGAACACATTCGGGAGAACATCCAGTATGAGGATTTCGTGACGGAGTATCCCTACGACGCCGGGCGGCTGGACGAGATGGTGGAGGTCATGGTGGAGGCGGTGTGCTCCAGGAAGGCCGCCCTCCGGGCGGCGGGGGGTGAGTTTCCTCAGGGGGTGGTTCGCTCCCGGCTGCTGAAGCTGGGGCCAGAACATATCAGGTTTGTGTTTGACTGCCTTCAGGAGAATACTACCCAGGTGCGGAATATGAAGCAGTATCTTTTGACCGTGCTCTTTAACGCGCCTGTGACCATCGACTGCCATTATGCGGCGCGGGTTAATCATGACCTCTATGGCGGGGGGTGAGGGCGCGAAAAGGGCAGGTACTTGCGCAGTACCTGCCCTTTGATGGGACGTTTGGTTTTCTGGGACAGCGCTGGGTGGGGGCTTATTTGCTGGCCTGCTTTTTGATGCTGCGGTTCCAGATCATGATGCCCGCAATGCCAATCAGCATGATGACGCCCACGGCCAGGAAGTAATATTTGTAGCCGGCGGCGGAGTAGGTGTCCAGAATCACACCGGCGGCGGCGGGACACACCACCTCGGGCAGATAGCCGATGGTGCAGATCATGCCGATGGCGGTGCCGGAGACCTCCATGGGAATCTGGCCGTCCTCCATGAGGGAAAAGACAATGCCATAATTGCAGTACATACCCACGTAGATGATAGCGCACAGAAGCACAAAGACCGGCACGCCCATGGTGGGAATCAGAGCGATGGCAAAGGTCCCGGCGGCCATGATGGCGAAGGCGATGACCATAATCTTCGGCCGGCCCAGCTTGTCCGCCAGAACGCCGCCGCCCACGGAGGCGAAGGGACGGATGTAGTCGGCCATGATGGTCACAATGGTACCGCCGATGAGGGCCACGCCCAGGGCGGAGGTGGCGTAGGGGTTGAAGTAGGAGTAGGACATGTTCATCACGTAGGTGCAGCACAGAATCAGGCAGAGAATCCACACCTGCGGCAGCTTGATGACGGTGAGCACCTGCTTGAAGTTGAAGCGCTCGGATTGCTCGGTCTGCTCCGGGTCCTGGAAGAACAGGAGGACCAGCACACCCAGCACAATGACCACCACGGAGTAGAAGATGATGCCCGCGTTAAGGCCGGAGGCGTTGCCCCGCTTGCTGGTGACGGCGGTGATGATGGCCAGGGCCACCGCCAGATGGGCCGCGTTGGTCACACCGCGCCCGGCCTCCATAAAGCCGTACGCCTTGCCCTGTTCCTCCGGGGCGGCCAGACTGCGGATGCCCTTGAGCAGGGCGGGCCAGAAGGCGAACAGAGCGGTAAAGCCCCACACCAGATAGATGATGAGCAGCATGGTGTAATTGGTGGCGAACAGGTGGCAGAAGCCCGCCACTCCGGTGAGAATCAGAGAGATGGAAATGAGCTTCTTGGGGGAGATGAAGTCGGCCACCACGCCGCCGAACAGATAGGATATCATGCCAAAGATTCCGAACATGGAGCCCAGCGCGCCCATTTGGGTGTTGGTCAGATTGTACGCCTCCAGATAGGCGTCGTAGTAATAGGTCCGAAAGTAGGGCAGACCGTAAATCAGAGAACCGGCAATCGCCAGGATAATCAGCCGCCACATGTTCCCCTTCAGCTTGGATGTAACCTTTTCCGCCATTGTCTCACAACCTCCTAAACATTGTCCTGGGCTTCGCCGTGGAGTTCCTCCAGGGCGCAGACACACAAATCCACTGCGGCTTGCAGGCAGTCCTCGTCAAAGTCAAACTCCGGGTTGTGGACCGGGCCGGTGGTGTCCGCGCCAATGCCCACATAGGTGCCGATGCCCCCGTTCTGCTGGACCTTGGTGAGCATAACGGCGGCGTCGTCGGTGCCGCCTACGTTGCCCTCAAAATACACCGTCTCAAACCAGGGCACCTGCCGGGCGGCCCGCTGGAGGACCTCCATCATGGCGTAGTCGCTGGCCCCGGCGGGCACCTCGCCATAGTCCACATAGCGGTACGTCAGGCCGTAGGCCTTGGCCGTCCCGTCCAGAATGTCAAAGATTCTCTGCCCCGCGTAGGCCGAGATGGCGGGCTTCTGCCCCCGGTATTCGATGCGCAGCATGGCATCTGGCGCGATGGTGTTGGCGCACACCCCGGCGTGGAGCTCCCCCACGTTCACCCGGCAGAGCCCTTCCTCGTGGGGGGCGATGCTGTGGATGTTCAGGGCGGCGGAGCAGGCGGCCAGCAGGGCGTTTCTCCCCTCCTGAGAGGCGCCGCAGGGGTGGGCGGCCCGGCCCTCCAGATATACGTCCAGCTGCCGGTCGCTGAGGAAGTCCCGGCACCCGCAGGCCACCGTATGGGAGGGCAGCGGCTTATTCTCGGCGCTCAGGGCGATGTGGACCGCGATGAAGTTCATCACGTCGTCCAGGTGCCCCTTGTCCACAATGGACTGCGCCCCGTAGAAGGTTTCCTCAGCGGGCTGAAAGAAGAGCTTGATTTTCCCCCGGAGCTGGTCCCGGCGGGCCATCAGCGCGGCGGCGATGCCCAGGCCAATGGCCGAATGACCGTCGTGGCCGCAGGCGTGGACCGACTGGGGGTTGCAGGAGCGGTAGCCCTCGTCGTGGGGCCGGTAGCCCGGCGTGGCGGGCTCGTCATAGGGCAGGCAGTCCAGCTCGAACCGCAGGGCGGAGACGGGGCCCGGCCGGCCGGTGTCCAGAATGGCCATCACCCCGGGCCAGCCCTGGGTGCGCTCCACAAACTCCGCCTTGGCCCCCTGCTTCACGGCCCGGTCCATCTCCTGGCGGACCTGCTCGGGGCTCAGGCGTTCGGGCTCCCCCACACTGCTGGGCTCCACCACCTCCGGTCCCATGGCTACGGCGTAGCCCAGGCCGGTGAGGATTTCGGCCACCCGGGCGCTGGTGCGGAACTCCCGCCAGCCGTTTTCCGGGTACTTGTGGAACTCTCTCCGGTACGCAACAATCTGATTCATCCAATCCCTCCAAATGCTTTTGTTGGCAGCACCCCTGTGCCGCCCAGGCCCCGTACCCGCCCTGGGGGCGGTACGATCTATTCCACGCTATGGTCCAGCGCCTGGCCCAACAGTTCCACACCCCGCGCGATGTCCTCGTCGCTGATATTGGAGTAACACAGCCGGATGTGGCCCCCGCCCTGATGGCCCTTGGGGTAAAAGAGGAAGCCCGGTATGAGCAGCAGGCCCCGCCGTTCAGCCTCCTGATAGAGCGTGCGCTCATTGATGCCCGCGTCCAGGGAGCACCACAGCAGCAGGCCCCCCTTGGGCTTGACGAAGTGGAGGCCCTTGGGGGCCAGCCGCTCCAGGCATTGACACAAAAGGTCCCGCTTGCGGGCGTAGTGCTGGGCCAGCCAGCGGATGTGCCGGGCGAAGTATCCCCGCTCAATGTACTCGTTGAGCAGATATTGCCCCAGGCCGCTGACGGAGGTCTCGTCCACCACAATGAGCCGCCCCAGGGTTTCAATCAGGTCGGTGGGTCCCACCAGATAGCCGGTCTTGATGCCGTGGGGAAAGGTCAGAGTAAAGGAGTCGATGTAAATGACGGAGCGGTAGCGGTCCAGGGAATACAGGCTGGGGAGCCGGTTGCCCTCGTAGCGGAAATCCCGCTGGGAGTCCTCTTCAATGATGGGGATGCAGTACCGCCCGGCCAGCTCCAGCAGGCGCTGCCGCTTCTCCAGAGACATGAGAATCCCGGTGGGGTTGTGGTAATTGGGCATGGTGTAGATGAATTTGGGGGCGTACTTTTTGATGGTGGCCTCCATTTGAAGCAGGTCCACCCCGTCGGGCTCCATGGGGACGGTTATCAGGTGAATCCCCTTGTTGCGGAAAATGCTGGCGTTGTCAGGGACCACCGGTTCCTCCGCGAGGACATAATCCCCTTCCTTGAGGTAAAGGGTCATGATGTGGTTGAGGGCCTGATTGGTCTCCGAGACCAGCTGGATGTTTTTGGGGCTGACGTACATGTTTTCCTGAAAGAGGACGGCGCAGATGTTTTTTTTCATGCGCTCGGCCTCGTTTCCGGGGCCCTGGGTCAGGTTCTGCATGATTTCCGGAATGCCCTCGGCGGGGTAGGCCTCCTGGCCCATAATCATGCCGCCCATGGAGATATAGCGGGGGTCCTCCGAGCGGCTGAATATGTCCAGGAAGAGCTTTTCCTTCTCGTTGAAGTGGTAGCGTATCATCTTTTCCAGAGGGAAAAACCGGTTGAAGGGGACACTGCCTGGGATTTCCTTCACAAAGTAGCCCTTGGGCTTTTTGGTGGATACGATTAAATAGCCCTCGTCCACCAGTGCGCCGTATGCCTTGATAACCGTGTTTCGATGGACGTCCAGTTCCTCGGCTAGACGGCGCTCGGCGGGCATTTTGTACCCCTGGCCGATTTCCCCCGAGAGGACAAGGTTCTGAATGGCGCACTTTATCTGGAGATAGAGGGGAGTTTGGCTGCTGCGGTTTATCTCGATGTTCATACGGACCTCCTCCGCACGGTTCCGCTGCTTTTGTGGAAACTGCCGTTCTATCACTCCGCTGTTATCCCGCGATTTGTGAAAATTATATCAGCATCTTTTCCCGCTTGAAAGTACCATAATTATTTTTTCATATAGTCCAAAGGGGCCCTGGGCGGGGGCCTTCTGTTTGAGGGGTGGGGGGGTGGCTTGCTTCTGCTTCTTCCTCGGTACTCTGGTGGTTTTTGTTTTCTGGTCCCGCCTCCGGCGGGTTACTTTCCAGCGATGGAAAGTAA
>CAJUDT010000013.1 GCA_910585415.1 uncultured Flavonifractor sp. | reverse complement strand
GCAGCAGGTGTTCTTGTGGCACCAGGCTCTCTGTATCCACCAGTTCCACCACGCCCCGCTCCATTTTTCCCTTTTCCATCATTTTTCTCACCCTGCTCCATTTTACCTCGTTTATGTGAAAAAGTCTGCCCCTTGGCAGACTTTTTCGACAGGCTGGACAGCCGCCCTACGGGTGGCTGTAGATGATAGTAAAATCTCTGTTATTGTGGTCGATGCCGAAAGGAATAATGGAATCCAATATTGTAATCCTATCAGCAAAAAACATGCTGCCGATTTTACACCCTCCCGAATTTCCACCAAGGAAGTGACAGAATATTTCGCACATTTTTTGATTGCAACATATATGGAGGCATTGCCAGCAATCAACGAACTGGTTCTTTCTCTGAAGGGAAATTCAGGGGCCACGTACAACATCAAACTATATCGTCATAATATAGAAAGGACATATACCATCTGCACGGAACCGCTTTCCCCCTTGGTTGGCCAGAGAGATATTCAGCAGGAACTTCTCCCGTTGCTTTCTCCCACCGAACAGAAGGTGGCACTTTTGATCGTTCAGGGACGCTCCAATCAACAGATCGCGGACAATATGTTCATTTCTCTGAGTACAGTAAAGACCCATGTAAATCATATTTTTACAAAGCTAAATGTGGTGAACCGAACTTCTCTCATAGCAAAACTCAACGGAACTATTCTTGCGTGGTGAATACTTGCAATTTTTTAGAGACGCAAAAAGCAGAGGTATTGAGACACAGAAAGAGGTCCGTAAAGAAGGTCTCAAAGAAAATATGACAGTGGTTGCTTTGTGTATGCTGAAGATGGGAAAGTATATAATAGAGGAAATCGTTCAGATTTCCGTGGCTTCTCTTAATGAGGTGAAGAGGCTGCAAGTAGGTTAACATAAATAGGTGACAGACTTTAATCGAAAGGCATGGGAATCTTAATTCCCACGCCTTTCATCTGATTTTTACTTGATTTGATGTCGTGTCCGCATGTTTTATGTTCAGAGAGTATATAAAGGGCATAGCTAGAAGGTGCCCTTAATTGGCGCAGAAACTACACACGTTTCTTGAAACTTTATACTGTCAGTGTCGATTTATAATTGTAAGAAAACGCCGAAGAAATTTTGCCTTTTTTCGGCGGGGGATAACAAAAATCAGGCGCTGCCTTGTTCCAAGAGAGTGTTCACGATTTGCTGTTTCTGGCGAACAAATTCCTTGCGCTCTTTCAGTCGGTGAGACTCACCCTTGATGTTGATCACGGTGCAGTGATGCAAAACGCGATCTAGGATGCTGAGGCAATGGTGACGTCGGCAAAGACCTCGTTCCACTGGGAGAAAGTTTTGTTGGAGGTAAAAACGGCAGATGTTTTCTTTTACTGTCTGGCGATCAGCTGGAAGAAGAGGTTGGCGCCCTGGATGTCCATAGGAAGGTAACCGATTTCGTCGATGATAAGCATCCTTACTTGGCCAAGACCCTGAGCTTGTCCGGCAGGCGGTTCTCAAAATGGGCTCTTTTGAGCTGCTCAACAAGTTGATGGCAATTCACATAGTAGATGAAGAAGCGGTGCTGGGCGGCCACAAGGCCCAAAGCGGAAGCCAGATGGGTCTTGCCCACCCCAGGAGGGCCAAGGAACACCACCTTCTCCGCATTTTCCAAAGAGCGCGTGGTAGCTAGCTCGTCGATTTGGCGTTTGCCGATAGAGGGCTGGAAGGAGAAATCAAAGTTGTCCAAGGTCTTCTTGATGGGGAAGCCGGACATCTGAATTTGCTTTTTATAAGCCCGTTTCTGCTTAAATTTGGCCTCTTCCACAAAGATATGGTCCAAAAATCTACAATATTGAGGTTTTCCGCCACAGCCCGTTCCAGGTAATTGTCCAAAACCTCCAGTGCGTTCTTCACATTATTTCGCCGAATTTCTCTTTTTGCATTGCTTTTTCCTCTCAATCTGATATAATAAGAGAGCAGAGCGTCCAGCCAAGACATCTGCCTTCATAGCCGCCTCCGGTGTTTCAGCACCGGGGGCGGCTTCGTTTTAGCGGAATATTTGACAATCCGGGTCAGACTCCGCCTCCTGAATCATGTTCAGATCCACTTCATCGGGGTCCTCTTCCTCTACACTGTCCCATCTGTTGCCAGACAGCTCCAACAGATACTCCCACAGCCGCGCTGCATTGGCCTCGTCCATAACGGTGATCGCACCCAGCAGGCGTTCTTTAATATTGCTTATAGACATACCCCTCCTTGCCTCGGTTCCGGACATTATCGTCAAAACGGTATTTTGCGCTACCGCAAGGCTCCAGACCTTTTTAGAGGAATGCCTGGAAAAAGCGTGAGCGAGCCGTGCCACATAAGCCTGCATAGAGCCGTCCGGCCCCCAAACTAAACGGTTTCGGTAATATCGCGGCTTTTCCAGTTAAGGTACAAGCTATTGTAAGTGTCATTTTATTGTTTTAGCAGTTTCTCTACCTGTCTTGAAACTGCATGTTGCTAATAAGAGACCTATCATACAGCTAGAGAAGAAACTGCTCCATGAGGGCCATATAAAGCGGGATAACAATCATACTTACCGCGGTGGTCAGGGTAATCAAGAGTGCGGCAAAGCCGTAGTCGCTGCCTGACTCCTTTGCCATAACACCTAATTGTGTCATAGCGGGCATAGCGGAGAGAAGGACAAAGACCTCCTGCGTCATGAGTTCCATATGAAAGGCCGCTGCCAGTGCTGCTACCAGAAGGGGAGTAAGGACAAAACGAACCACCAGAACCGCTGCTAGCTCACGCACATACTCCACCGCCTCCATACCGGTGGAGCGGATAACGATGCCAATGAAAAGCATTGCAATAGGGGTAGCGGTGTTTTTCAGCATGATAACTGGGCGATAGAGGAAATCCGGCAGACGAAGCCCCAATAGTACAGCTGCCACGCCCAGGAGCATACCAACAATAGGCGGGGAAAAGATTCCCCTTATCATCTGAACAGGGGAGCTGCCAGAAAACCCATCGCTGTACCGCCTAAGCAGCCAGACGCCGCCTGACCAGAAAAACAGTGTGTTTGCCAGATAATAAATCATAGCGTAGGGCAAGCCGTCATCGCCAAATAGAGCGCTGACCACCGGCAAGCCTACAAATACCACATTTGAAAAGGTAATGACATTGAGGAAAACGCCTTTGCGCTGAGGAGCTACCTTTAATAAATGGGCCAGCAGCATCCCAAAAGCAAGGCTGGAACAGACAATCAAGACAGGAAAGGGTAGGCCAGAAAGCAGGGAAGCCAGCTTTTCCCTGCTGCCGCATACATCCACCATATTATAGAACATAAAGCAGGGGACCGCGACATTTACGGTATACTTTGAAAAGAGAGAGGCCCCGGCAGCGCCAAACCAAGCCCGGCCCGCCAGCCACCAGCCAACACCGATCAGGATCAATAGGGAAACAACGCTCTCAACGGCTTGCAGCGCCATAAGGAGCCCCTCCTTCGCTTTGAAGTCAATCAGCCAGAGGCATACCGGCCATTAAAAGTATACCATATGCCCAGAGGGGATGTAAAGAGACCCCGCTCGCATTTTATATGCTGGGATACCGGCTCGCGGGCGTATACCCGATTGCTTCTGTTTTAGACAATGGCAGGACATCAACTCTATTCCCCAAATTGCCTGACTATGACTGCGGCGCCACAAAATGGACCTGCAATTGGAGAAATATTTCTAATCAAACTGTGAATCGTCTCTTCCCATTTGCCGAAAACCATGGTATACTAAATAACCTAGATTGTGCGGAGGATGTGAGCAGTTATGGAGCGGACTCCAAGAGACTGCGCCGAAGGCGGCCGGTATTATGAATATGTGATTGATGGCATCAAGGACATGATTGCCCGGGGAGAATTAAAGTGCGGGGATAAGCTCCCTTCGGAGCGGGAGCTGGCCGAGCGGTTTAATGTCAGCCGGGTGCCCGTCCGGGAGGCGCTGAAAATCCTGGAGTATACAGGGCTCTTGAACAGTAGCCGGGGCGATGGCGCTTATGTTCGGAATACCGTTCCGGAGGGCTCCTTTGAAAAAATGGCCTTCGCTGTGTCCGCCACAACGGACGCGCTGATGGATTTGCTGGAGCTGCGGATCAATTTAGAGGCGTTCGCGGCCTATAATGCCGCACAGCGGCGGACCGATGAGGACATTCAGGCGCTGAATCAGGCCATTGTGGATATGCGGCAGGCGAAAAAGGACCCCAATATAGACGACGAAACCACCCAGAATCTGAGGCGGCTTTCCCACGAGTTCCATCGCCGCATGGTGCGGGCCGCCCATAACAGGGTGCTTTCCTCCATGTATGAAAACCTGTATGAGCTTTTGGATATCTCCCGCCAGTTCACCACCGTCAGCAGTGTCTCCTACAATTCTATTCTGGCCCATGAGACGGTCTTTAATAAGATTGTCCAGCAGGATGCGGAGGGGGCGCGGCAGTCTATGGAGGAGCACTTGGCGGATGTGCGGATTAACCTGTCCGCCAAGCTGGCTAAGGCCAAAGCGGATGAATTATCCCAGACTGCGCCTGCGGACTGACCCTTATTTGGGGCTCATACAATAAAAATGGCCGGTCCCCTGATTCCCCATGGGAATCAGGGGACCTCAGTCTGTCGAAAAACCGCTTAGACCAAAGGTTTCGGAGGGAAAGATAGTGTGAAAGAAAACCGTCAGGGTTTTCTTTCGCGTCGGAATCACAAAATTTCGGAACTTGTGTAACAAGTGTAGAAATTTTCCTCAGCTTGGCGGGAAAGTCCGCAGGACTTTTTCGACAAGCTGTGGCCCCCTGATTCCCCATGGGAATCAGGGGGCCTTTTTTGCCCTGCTGTGATACATGCTGACCCGTTTTTGGTATACCAAACGCTCTGAATAGCCGGAATTTCGAGTATTTTCGGGTGGTTGAAGCCCAGAATTTTTGCAATTCTACCAATTTTCTACCGGCCTTTTTGATGAAACTCACAAAATCATTGGGCAAGTCAATCAAATTTCAATCCTGCCTTGCCTTTTGTTTTGCCATATGCTATAATCCGAGCAGTATACCAATAAGAACGCGTTCATCTAATTGGTATACAGAAAAGCTGCCAGGCTGGCCTAACTGCGCCACACCCTGAGGACCATCTTTTTAGCTCTAGCTCCTGTTGGCCAGCCTGCTTTGTCACCGGTGTTTTCCTTATTACAGCCTGTCGATATAACGCGCTGTCCGGTGAGCTGAATGGGAAAGGGGGAGAAGAGGGAGGCCGTGTTTCCAGTGGAGTTCCTGTGCAAAGGGGCGCATTCCATGTGGGGAGGGCGGCAAAGGCGGATGCTGTTCAGACCGCCTGTGGACAGGCCGGGGCAGCTCCAGTCCGCTGCGCACATCCAGCCTGCCTGCTGCTTTGCACGACAGAAACCAAAGGAGTGAAGTTATGAAGAATGGACTTCAGAAGGGGATGTCCCTGTCTTTTAAGGTCATCTGTATCGCATTCATTCTGTTCCATCTATATACGGCCTATTTCGGTGTAGTCCAGGGCAATGGACAAAAGACCATCCACCTGGGCTTTATTCTGCTGGTGTGTTACCTACAGGATATTTTCAACAGCGAAAAGGGCAAGATAGAGCGGATTACGGCTGTTATTTTCCTGGCCCTGGGCCTGTCCAGTGTCATCTATGTGACCGTAAATTATCTGGACCTCCAGGCCCGCAGCGGCATTGTCTATACCATTGACAAGGTTTTTGGCGTACTGCTGATTTTATCCATCCTGGACGCCACCCGCCGCACCATGGGGAAGGCCCTGGTCATTGTGGTATCTGTATTTATCCTTTTTGGCTTTACCGGCCCATTCTGGCCCGGATTTTTGGAGCATACCGGGCTGACCTTTAAGAATTTTATCAATCTGACCTATCTGACCACGGACGGCATTTTTGGCGCGGCACTGTACACGTCGTCCCTCTATATCGTCCTCTTTGTAACCCTGGGCGCCCTGATGGAGGTCAGCGGGGTAGGGGACTACATCACAGATGTAGCCACCGCCGTGTTTGGAAAATACCGGGGCGGACCCGCCAAGGTGGCGGTCATTGCCAGCGGCTTTTTCGGCTCCATCAGCGGCAGCGCCGTGGCCAATGTGATCGGCACAGGCACCTTTACCATCCCCCTGATGAAAAAGACCGGCTACGAGTCGGAGACTGCCGCGGCGGTGGAGGCCGCAGCCTCTACCGGCGGACAGTTCACCCCGCCTGTCATGGGAGCCACGGCTTTCCTGATTGCGGAGCGTCTGGCGGTTCCGTACTTTGATTTGGTCAAGGCCGCCGCCATTCCTGCCATCCTGTACTATGCCTCTCTGCTGCTCTCCGTGGACATTTATGCCCAGAAGAACGGCTTGCAGGGCATCAAGAAGGAGGATGTGCCCAAAATCCGGCCGCTGCTGCGCCGTTTTTACCTGCTTCTGCCCCTGGTATTCCTGGTTTATATCCTGGCGGTGACAGGTAAGACCGTGGCCCGCGCCGGGCTGTATACCATCCTGCTGACTCTGGTTATCGTCATGCTGGATAAAAAATGCCGCCTGACCCTGGAGAAGCTGGTAAAAATCTGCGTAAACGCGGCAAAATCCGCCGTTCCGGTGGCGGTAGCCTGCGCTATGGCGGGTATCATCAGCGGTGTTGTGATGGGGACCGGCGTTGGCTACCGGCTTTCCTCCGCGCTGATTGACGTTTCCGGCGGACAGCCTCTGATCCTGCTCGTCCTGACCATGTTGGTTTCCCTGATTATGGGTATGGGCATCCCCACCATCTCGGCATATCTGGTGCTGGCTATCCTGGTGGCCCCCGCGCTGACCCAAATGGGCTTTTCAGGGCTGGCCTCCCATCTGTTCATCTTCTATTTTGGCTGTATCTCCGTCATCACGCCCCCTGTGGCGCTGGCCTCTTACGCGGGGGCCGGTATTGCCGGGTGCAGCCCCACAAAGGCGGGCACACGGGCCTTCCGTCTGGCCATCTGCGCCTTTATCCTCCCATATCTCTTCGTCTACAACGAATCCCTGCTCTGGCAGGGGGCATGGTATAACATCCTCTGGTCGGCCCTGTCCGCCCTGGTGGGCGTGTATTGCCTGGCCTGCGGGCAGGAGGGCTTCTTCTACAATTGGAAGCTGTTGGTCTGGGAGCGGGCATTGCTGATTGTCGGTGCGCTGGCCCTTATCGTCCCCGGTGTCGTCACCGATGTAATTGGATTTGCGCTTCTGATAGGGGTGTTTGTGTTCCACAAGCTCATACGCAGGGATCCCCCCTACATCGCCCCCCGGTCCCCAGCCGCCACATAGCGGCCCCTGATTTTGGTAAAAAGGCCATATGCCTTTTTATGCCAGTCCCGCCGCCGGAAAACCCTACCGGCGGCGGGACCAAAGGAACGGCCGGACGGTCTGCCGCGCCGGGCGGAAGCGGTCTCTGCCGGTGCCGCTGACGGTCAAGCCCTTCCAAATCTATATGAAAGAGGGAGAACCATGAAAAAGTTGAAACGCATTCTTTGCCTGGGACTCGCTGCGCTGCTTGCCCTGTCCCTGTTCGGCTGCGGCGAATCCGGCGGTGGCCAGGGCCAAGGTGAGGGCTCCGGCGCCACCCCCGCTCCCCAGGACGATTCCCGCACCTACCACATCGCCACCGGCGCTCTGGGCGCTTATAACTACACGCTCTATGCCGGCGTTTCCGACCTAATCGAAAAAGAGTATCCCGGCAAGTACAAGATTTCTCTGGACGCGGCCACGGGCAGCACCGAGATGGCCCGTCTGGTCATGATGGGCGATGCCGATTTCGGCACCTCCAGCCTGGACGACATTATTGACGCCTTCAACGGTGTGGGCGAGTTCGAGGGCCTGCCCGCCGGACAGCTCCGCTTCCTGTACAACACCGGCGGCTCTGGTCCAACCTGCCATGTGTTCCTTCCCAAGGATTCGGACATCACCGACGTCACCGGTCTGGCAGGCAAGAAAATTGGTGTGACTGCCGGCTATATGGACAAGTACATGCGCATTATGCTTCGGGTTGCGGGTGTGGACGAGAGCTCCGTTGAGGTCAGCTACCTGTCCATTGCCGACATTTGCAGCGGGATTCAGGACGGAACCCTGGACGCCGGCTTCTATTCCAGCCCCCACCCCTTCACCAGCCTGACGGACCTCTCCGTTACTGCGGGCATGAAGCTGCTCAACGTCGGCGATGAGCTGGTGGATGAGATTATTGCCCAATACCCCTTCATGCACAAGGTTGTCGTGCCCGGCGGAACCTACCAGGACAACGACGAGGACGTGGTCACCTTTACCGCTTACACCTGCTGGGTCTGCCGCGCCGATGTGCCTGAGGAGACCGTCTATGAGTGGCTCAGTGTCATTCTGGCCGACTCCGAGCGTCTGGCCGCCATCCATCCCAACGCGGCCAACATCAAGCTGGAAACCGCGCTGGAGGACCGCAACATCCCCCTCCACCCCGGCGCATTGAAATACTATCAGGAGCAGAATGCCATTACCACCGACGAGCTGGCTGACCTGAAGCCCGAGGGCTGAGTTCAGACAATGGCATGTTAGTCCCCCAACAGAAAAAACGGCCCGCCCCCTGCCGGGGGCGGGCCGTTTCAGGTTCAGCGGAGGACCTCGGGTTTTTTAACGACGGCTGCGGGTACCGTTCAGAACGCAGCGGACCATCCGCTGTTTCATTGCGGAGTCCCATTCTGTTCCCGGGCCTGGTCTAGGCGTTTGTTGCGGAAATAGAGCAGGATTCCAAAGGAAACCATCAGGGTGTTGAGGATGTAAAAGAACCAGACATAGGCGGGCGTCGTGCCGCCGGAGGCGGCTTTGATGCCCTTGCTGACCAGACCAAAGATATAACCAATCCAGATAAAGAAGTAAAACAGGACACTGGTGCCCTTGGCGGTTCTGGACTGGAACAGCTTGCGGATATTCAGAGGCCAGGAGATGCCAAAGCAGACCACCATCAGCATTTCAAATACGTTTTCCATCGCGTTCCCCTTTCCTTGCAGCCAGTGTTTTTGCTCCTGCCGCAGAGCCTTTATTTCTTGGCAATCTGCATGACTTCCCGATATTCAGCCGGGGTATAGACCTCCCGGCCCAGCATCTGGGCCATCTGCTTGAACATGGTAAACATCTTTGCGTTATTGGTAATCAGGTCGTCCTTGTGGGGCCACACCCAGGGCGTGTCCTCCATGCCGACCCGGACGTGGAGGCCCAGCAGCATGGAGGCGGCGGCCAGATAGCTGGAGGCTCTGCCGGAGCAGCAGACAATTACATGGGCGCCGGGAGCGGCCTCCTGGATTAAGCCGTTCATGCGCATCAGTCCCTCCAGCATCCGCGTGGGGCTGTTCATGGAGCTGCATCCGGGCAGGGCGGGGAGTATGCCGAAATCATAGGGCGGCTCAATCAGCTTCGTGCTGATTAAATAGCGGTATGCGGTGTCCACATCGCCGTCGGTAAATACGGCGATGTGCGGCTTCACATTGTATTTCATCACCAGCTCGGCCTTTTCAATGATATGGTGGGGATAGGGGGTAAAGAGCCGGTCGCCCGCATAGTTGGCGGTGGCGTTGATGGGAGTGATATCAAAGAGGTGCTCCTTCAGCAGAAGCTCCATTTTCTCCCAGTATCCCGCCCGGTTGGCCACCAGGCAGCCGTCGATTATCACGTCGGGAAACTCCTGCCGGATGGGGTCCAGAACCTCATGGAACTTGTCCGGGTCCAAGGTGTTATAGCCCTCGTCGTCCCGTACATGGACATGGAGCATGGGAGCACCGGCCAGACAGATTTCCCGGGCGGCTTGATAGATTTCCTGCGTGGTAATGGGGATGTTTGGATTTGTTTCCTTGCTGAAGAAACCGCCGCAGATGGTTGTATTTATCATAATTTTGTTGGGGATATCCCACTTTGGCTGAATGTTGATATCGCCCAGCACAAACTGAGAGCGGTCGGGCACCACGGCGTCCTTACCAAAGCGGACATTGGGTACGATGTGCCCATATTGTTCACTATACCTGCGTACCATTTCCCAATTGATAAAATTATGCTCCAAAGACATTCTGATACACTCCTTTTCTCGTTACAGCTGATATTGCAGGATACGAAACTATTGGGATGCCCGGCCCTGAACGGCAGAAGGGGAAAGCCCAGCCTGTCGAAAAAGTCCTGGGGACTTTCCCGCCAAGCTGGGGAAAATTTCTACACTTGTTTCACAAGTTCCGAAATTTTGTGATTCCGACGTGAAAGAAAACCCTGACGGTTTTCTTTCACACTATCTTTCCCTCCGAATCTTTTGGTCTAAGCGGTTTTTCGATAGCCTAAGCCTCCCGCGCCCGTAGGGGCGGGAGGCTTAATGGATTTGGCTCAGTTGGTTTCTACAGTAAGATTCTGCTCCGCATAGAACTGGGCGGCGCCGCTGTGATAGGGGATCACGGCATAGGCGGTGCAGGTCTCAGCGGTCAGGCCCTTCCAGCCTGCGTTGACGGCGGCCACGTCCTCGGCGCGGTTGACCACGGTGCTCACAAAGTCGTAGACGACTTCATCAGGCAGGCTGGCGGAGCAGCACAGCACGGTGGCCTGCGCGAAGGAGTGAATGTCCTCGTCACAGCCCTTGTAGGTGCCGGCGGCAATGGTCTCGGGATGGTACCAGGGCTTGGCCTCGATGAGCTTGGCCACGGCCTCCTCGCCGATGTCGATCAGCTTGAAGCCGAAGGTGGTGGCAAGGTCGGTGAAGTTGGTGTTGGGGGCGATGTTGCCATAGCACAGAACGTCGATGGTGCCGTCCTGAAGGGCGGTAATCATATCGCTCAGGGACAGGTTGACCAGGCTCCCCAGGTCGTCGGTGGTCATGTCGTGGGCAAAGAGCACGTCCTCCAGGTAGCCCTGCATCACACCGGCGGTGGCGGCGACCTTCTTGCCGGCCAGGTCCTCAATGGTGTTGATGTCGGAGTTGGTGGGCACGATAACATGGACAATCGCGCCGGTGCCGGGGTGGGTGAGTACCTGACGAATGTCGCCCTGCATCCCCTCAAAGTCGCCGGTGCCGTTGAACACCTGAAGGCTTACGTCCAGACCCATGGTGCCGAAGTCCACCTCACCGGCGGCCAGCAGGCGGGCGTTCTCGGCGGAACCGGTGCTGCCCTCAATGGCGAAGTTATAGAAGCCGGGCAGGTCCTTGTTAATCAGGTCCACGATGCCGTTATAGGTGGTGTTCTGCTGGCTGGACAGGGGGCCGCTGGCAATGCGGACCACAGTGGGGGAGGAAGGGGCAGTACGGGGAGTGGGAGCGGGATCGGCGTCACCGCCGCCGTTGTTGGGTTCGGCCGTAGCGGGCACGGGAGCGGGGGTGGCGGTGGGCGTGCTGGCAGCGGGGCTGCACGCGGCCAGAGCCAGGACCATGGACAGGGCCATCAGCAAGCCCAGCAAGCGAGATAGTTTCTTCATTCTTTTTTCTCCTTTCAAGTTTTGGTGCTTTGTTTTGGGCTATTCTCAAAGCGCGTATGCGCTCAAGAATCGGAGGGGGGTGTGGCGGAGGCGGGGACCGCGCTGCGGTGGAACACCTTGTCCGAGACGAACTCCAGAACAATAATCGCCGCGCCGATGACATCGGTCCACAGACCGGGGACAATGAGCAGCAGCGCACCGGCCAGCAGCAGGGGACGCTCAAAGGCCTTCAGCTTCCAGTTCCAGAAATAGCCCTCGAAGCCAGAGCCCAGCAGGTATGCACCGGCAAGGGCGGTAATCAGGCACTGGAGAATTTCCAGAGGATTGCCCTCCAGCAGCAGTACAGGGTTGTACACGAACATAAAGGGCATTATGAACGCGCATATGGCCAGACGGAAGGCCCGGAAACCCGCCTTGTTGGGGTCACACCCGGCAATTGCGGCGCCGGCATAGGCGGCCATGGCCACCGGAGGCGTGATGGAGGAAATACAGCCAAAGTAGAAGATGAACATGTGGGCGGCAATGACGGGAATGCCCAGGTTGACCAGGGTGGGGGCCACCAGGGCGGCCAGCACCAGATAGGCGGCAGTGGTGGGCACGCCCATGCCCATGATGAGGGAAACGATCATGGTGAGCACCAGCAGCAGGAGCATACTGTGACCGGCCACGGTGGTCAGAATGGAGGAAATGCGGAAGCCCAGGCCGGAGCCCATGATAACGCCGGAGATGATGCCCGCCATAGCGCAGGCAATGCCCACGGAGACGGCGCTCTTGGCGGTTTGCAGAGGAATCTGCATCCACTGCTCCTTGGTGAGCCGGGTTTTGGGGTCCAACTCCACAATGACCAGGGTCAGCAGCACGGTGTACAGGCCGGAGCGAATCACGGTGAACTTGAACACCGACATGCACAGCACCAGGAATACCAGCGGGAAGATTTTATAAATCTCCTTCAGCATAGCCTTGATGTCGGGAAGCTGGTCCCGTGACACGCCACGCAGCCCATGCTTGGCGGCGTGGATATCCACGGCGAACAGAATGGAGAGGAAGTACAGAACAGCGGGAATGAGCGCGGCGGCGGCAATGCCGGAGTAGGGCACGCCGATCAGCTCGGCCATGACAAACGCGGTGGAGCCCATAATGGGGGGCATGATGGCGCCGCCGGTGGAGGCGGTGGCCTCGACGGCCGCGGCGTATTCGTCCTCAAAGCCGTTCTTCTTCATCATGGGAATGGTGAAGGAGCCGGTGCCGATGACGTTGGCGGTGGGACTGCCGCTGATGGAGCCGAAGAGGCCGCTGGCCACAACGGCCACCTTCGCCGGACCGCCCCGGAATGCGCCGAACAGGGAGGTAGCCAGATTGGTGAAGTAGTCGCCCACACCAGACACCGACATGACCGCGCCCAATAGGACGAAAATCACCACATAGGAGGCCGAGGCGTACAGGGGAGAGCCCCAGATGCCGTTGGTGGTCAGGTAGATCAGGTTGACGAACTTCTTGATGGTCAGACCCGGGTGGCCCAAAAAGCCGGGGATGTACTTGCCCAGGAAGGCGTAGGCCACGAAGACCAGGGTAATGATGACCAGGGGATTTCCCATCTTCCGGCGGCAGGCCTCAAAGATGGAGACGATGAGCAGGATGCCGCAGATGATATCCGCTAGATAGACAATCCCAGAGCGGGCCTGCAAGGTCTCGTCCAGAACGGTGATATACACCGTGCCCGCCACGCCGAAGAGGCCCATCAGGACCAGGAAGATTCGGTCGGCGGTCTTTTTGCTCTCCATAATGGCGGTGATGTAGAAGATCACCAGCAGACAGCCCAAGTGAACGGATTTCTGACCGATGCCGGGCAGTACGCCAAAGATGGCGGTATACAGGTGGAAGCACACGAACCCAATGGCAACCAGCAAGGAGATCCTTTTCAGTATCAGGACGGATTTCTTTTCCTCCATCGGTTTTCTCCTTTCTCAGGCCCCCGCACCTTCACGGGAGGGGTGCGGGGGCGGAAACATGGGGGATAGGGTCAGGGAATGAATACCAGGAAGAGGCCCAGAATGCGGCGGCAGTCCACATAGAGCTTGCCGTCCTTCTTAAAATACTGAAGGTTCATATCGTAGGCCCGCTTCTCCACGAACTCCAGGTGGCAGCCGGAGAAAGCGGCGGCGACAATGGGGAGATTCAGCCCGTCGTTCCGGGGCTCGCAGCCGAACTCGTCCACATAGGCGTCGTGGTCTACCAGCTGGTAGGTGTCCAGGTTGTAGCCGGTGTCGGTGGCGTCCTTGGCGGCGTTGTACAGCTTGGTGATCGCGCCCTCCGCCTGGGCAAACCGCTCGGCGCTGTCGGCATAGGCGGTGATATAGGCCAGACGCTTGGCGCCGTTGATGTGGGGGAACTTGGTTTCATTCTTCACGATGAGCTCCTTGGCCAGATGGGTGGTGCAGCCAAAGAGGATGTCGGTGAAGGGCTCATAATCCTGAATGAAGAAGGTCTGATAACCGGCCTCGCCCTCCTTCTCGCCATAGCGCACGTGCTGGCGGAAGGGATTGTTAATCTCGCCGATCTTCTCAATGCCCCCGGCAATCAGGGCGTTGCGCATGGGGTTGGGGTCGGTGCCCTTGACACTGAGGCGGTAGGAGTGGACCTTTGGCAGGTTGGTGGCGGGCACGGACTGGGTCAGCCAGGTGATGGTGGTGTTGAGCTGATAGGTACACAGCTCAAAATAGGAGTTTTCAAAGATAAAGTGGACGGTACGGTCGGTGTAGCAGTCAGCGGTGGTGAAGCCCAGGCCGGTCACCAAATCAATGGGACGGCTGCGGTGGGTGGTGGCAATGCTGAAATGGTCAATACAGAAGGGCAGCTTTTTCTCCAACATAACAATTCGTCCTCACATTATTCAGATTTGCAGATTCTGCTTGGTATCTGCATCATTCCTGCTATGTACCCGGTACAGCGCACTGGCCTCCGGGCCGCGGCCGCAGACGAGCGGCTGTTTGGTATGGGGCCCGGCGGCTTACTGAGCCAGACCGCGCGTTTTGGCGGCTTCCAGGAACCGGTCCAGGGCGTCGGCCAGAGTCTTGCGGGGGCAGGCCACATTGATGCGCTGATAGCCGGAGCCAGCCTGTCCAAACTCAAGGCCGTTGTCCAGATAGAGCATACACTCGTCAGTGAGGAACACCTTCATCTCCGCGTCGCTCAGGCCGAAGCTGCGGAAGTCACACCAGACCAGATAGGTGCCCTCCAGTTCGGTGACCACCACCTTGGGGAAGTGCTGGGCGAAGAAATCACGGACATACTCATAGTTTCCTTTGATAACCTGAATGAGCTCCTCCAGCCACTCTGCACCGTGGCGGTAGGCCGCCTCGTGGGCCACGGGGCCAAAGCGCTCGATGTGCATGAAAGCCTGCAGGCCCATCTGCTTTTGGAACTTGGCGCGCACGCCGTCGTTGGGAATGATGATGCTGGCATAGCACAGACCGGCCAGATTGAAGGTCTTGCTCAGGGAGGTACACATCACACAGTTGTCCGCGAACTCCTGGCCCAGGGAGGCGTAAACCGTGTGCTTGTAGCCGGGCTGAATCAGGTCGTGGTGAATCTCGTCGGCAACCACCATCACGCCGTACTTGTTGCAGATTTCACCCATCCGGCGCAGCTCATCCTCGGTCCACACGCGGCCGGTGGGGTTCTGGGGGGAGCAGAGGAAGAACAGCTTGGCCTGCTTGGCCTTGTCCTCAAAATCGGCCCAATCAATGGTGTAATGGCCCTTTTCATCGGCCACCAGCTGGTTTTCCAGCACCTTGCGCCCGGTGTTGACGGTGGCGCCGGTGAAGTGGTGGTAGTCGGGGGTCTGAATCAGGATGCCGTCGCCGGGCTCGGTGAAGGTCCACACGGAGCAGTACAGAGCGGGAACCACCTGCTCAAAGGGGACAATCCAGTCGGGCTTAATCTCCCAATTGTGGCGGGTCTTCATCCAGCTGCAGCAGGACTCCCGAAAGCTGTCGGTCAGCCGGTGGTATCCCAGCACGCCGAAGTCGGCCTCGGCCTTGATGGCCTCAATGACGCAGGGGGCCGTCTTGAACTCCATGTCGGCCACGGACAGGGGCACAATGCCCTTGGGCGGCTTGTTGCCCTTGGAGTCCTTCATGATGCGGTATTTGCCGGTGCCGCGGATGGCTGGGTCACGGTCGATAAAGGTTTCAAAATCGTACTTCATGCTAGATTCTCCCCTTTTTATAAATATAGTGGCTTATGCGTGATAGAGCACGCCCCGCTCGGGCTTGATGCCGAGAAGCTCACGGGCCTCGGCGGCGGTGGCGATTTCGCGGCCGGCCAGGATGCCCAGCTTGACCGCCCGCTCCACCAGCTGTGCGTTGGTGGCATGTTCGCCCTTCTTCAGGAACACATTGTCCTCCAGGCCGACCCGCAGGTTGTCGCAGCCAGCGGCCAGACCGGCCAGCATACAGGGCATGTGGGCCTTGCCAATGCCGGTGATGGACCAGGTGCAGTCCGCAGGGAGCTTGGATACCAGATGGTTGATGGAGTCGATATTGCCGGGCATACCGCCGGGTACATCCAGTACGAGCTGATAGTGCAGGGGCCCCTTCAGCACGCCCTTTTTCAGATAATACTCCACATTACCCAGCATACCCGCGTCGAAAATCTCGATCTCCGGCTTAATGTCCAGCTCCTGGGTCAGATACCCCAGGCGCTCCAGGAAGGCGGGGGTGTTCAGGAAAATATAGCTGTTCGCCCAGTTCAGGGTACCCGGGTCATAGGAGCACATCTCCGGCAGGAGAACCGGCAGATGGGCCACCCGCATATCCTCAGAGAACTTGGTGCCGGAGGAGGTGACGTTGATGATGGCGTCCAGGTTGTTTTTGCGCAGGGCCTCCCGAATCATGGTGACCACTTGAACGAAGCGCTCCGTCTCCATGGTGTTGTTGCCCTCGTCATCCCGGACGTGGATGTGCAGGATACAGGCGCCCGCCTGGACGGCGGCGATGGAATCGGCCACCAGCTCATCCGGGGTGAGCGGCACATAGGGAGACTGCTTCCGGGTTGTGCCGCCTCCGCACAGGGCGCAGGTAATCATTAGCTTGTTGGATTTCATAAGAAAGTCCCCACTCCTTTTATATTCCTGGTTCTTTGTACAAATAGTGACGGTTTCAAATCGGTATACCAGCAAAAGTGATTATACCACACGGCCCTTAAAAAAGTAAAGCAGTCAATCATAATTCTACATCCTGTACAAATTCTATGCCCTATTTTTAGGAGAGCTCACAAAATTACATTTGTACCTTTCCTTTTCATACGGCGTATGTTATAATTCTGCATGGTATACCGGCTAAAAACATACTGACCTGCCAACCCCTGCGCCCAGAAGGGGCTGCGGGGGAGTTGCGCACATGCGGGACGTTTTTTCTCTGAGCCCAGCTCTGGTATTCCTGCGTCCCGTCCGTCCAGTAATTGCTGGAAGACAAACCGGATTTTAGGAGGTCAATGTGCTTACAAAACAGCTTTCAGAGTTTCTCCATGGCCTGCGCTATGAGGACCTGCCGGAGCAGGCGGTCCATCAGGCCAAAATGTGTGTGGAGGATTTGGTTGGCGTGGCGGCCGCCGGTTCCGTCCGCCCTCAGGGCAGGATCTGGCACAGCTATATCTCCAGCCTGCCCCAGCGCCCGGAGGCCGCGGTCTGGAATGGCCGGTGGGAGGCCATGCTGTGTGAAAACGCGGCGGCCCTGAATGCGGCCTGCGCCCATGTCATCGACATGGACGACGTTCACAATTCATCCATTACCCACCTGGGAGCCGTCACCATCCCGGCCGCTCTGGCGGCAGGGCAGAAGTACCACCGCTCCGGCCGGGAGGTCCTGACCGCCATCGCCGCGGGCTATGAGCTGGGCGCCCGCATCGGTGAGGCTATCAACCCCGGCTCCTATCACTACTGGCACACCACAGGCGTGGTGGGCAGCTTTGCGTCAGCGGTGGCCGTTGGCAGGCTGCTGCGTCTGACCTCCGAGCAGCTGCTGAACGCCATCGGCTCCGCCGGTACCCAGTCCGCCGGGCTGTGGCAGTTCATTCAGGACGGGGCCATGAGCAAAACCCTCCATACCGCCAATGCCACCCTCTGCGGCATTCGGTCGGCGGAGCTGGCCGCGCTGGGCTTTACCTCCGCCCAGGACATTCTGTGCGGAGAGCGGGGATTCCTGGGGGCCATGACCGGGGAGGCCAACCCGGAGGCCCTGGTTCGGGATCTGGGCCGTGGGCCCTTCAAGATTCAGACCAATTCCTTCAAGCCCTACGCCTGCTGCCGCCACACCCACGCGGCCAATTTCTGCGTGGAGCTGCTGAAGCGGGAGTATGATATCCGCCCGGAACAAATTGCCAGTATCACCGATTACACCTATCAGGTGGCGAAAGATAATGTCGATGCACCCGCACCGGCTACCCCCTATGGGTTCAAATTTAGTGTTCAATACTGTATTGCCGCGGAATTTTTATACGGGTCCCTTACCGAGGCGGAATTTTCCGAGGACAAAACCGGCGCGCCGGAGGTCCGGCGGCTTATGGACAAGATAACGGTGAACGTGGACCCCGCCCTGGAGGGGATGTATCAGGCCGACCGGGACCGCTGGCCCCACCGGCTGGAGGTGGAGCTGTCGGACGGCACGCGGTTCGTACAGCAGGTGGAATACCCCTTTGGAGATTTCCACAATCCTTTCCGGTGGGACGACATTCACAGTAAATTTTTCTCCCTGACCGAAGGGCTGCTGCCCAAGGGACAGGCGGAAGAACTGGCCTGCCGTTTGGCCAGACTGGAGGAGCTGGAGGATGTCAACCAGCTGTTCCCAGCCGTCCCCGATTGCAAATCCAGCTTCCCGCCTGTTAAAGAGAGCAGTATCGCGTGAGCCGCTCATCCACCGCCTGCGGCACAGGGTTCCCCGCCGGGGAGCTGTCGGCCGCAGGCCGGTTGAGAGCGCCGCGTCTGCCATTTGTCAGGTGGTTTGAAGCCTGCAAGTATACAACCTCGTACGATGAAAACGGATTGCGGTGGAACGCGGGCGGTTATATACCCTGCTGCTTCGGTATAGTATCCCAGTCTGCACCCCCCAGAAACGAAAAAAACAGGAAAGGCGGCCCAAGCGGCGCGGGCAAGAGAAGGAATATACCCGCAGCCGGAGGGGCCGGGATGGTGAATGGAATGAAGGGCAACGAGGAAATCATCCGAACGAACATACATAAAGCGGTCATCCGCGCGGTGACAGAGATATCGGCAGACGTAAAGGGACTGCTGGAGGAAGCGCTGGCGCGGGAGAGCAACGAGACAGCCAAGAGTATGCTCACCTCCATGCTGGAGAACCTGAGCATAGCCAAGGAGGGGGATAAGGCGGTATGCCAATCCCCCGGCTACCCCACCACGTGGCTGACCTACGGTGAGGGGAATTTCCCCGGCTATGTCGGGGAGGTGGTGCAGGAGGCCCTGGCGGAGGCCACGAAGAAGGGCTATCTGCGCCCCAGCATCGTGGACCCGCTGACGCGGCACAATCCGGGCAACAACACTGGCAAGGGCGTGCCCAACATCGAGTACAAATATGTGCCCGGTCAGGACTATGTGGACTTTATCATCAGCTTCAAGGGCTGCGGCGCGGAGCTGGGGAACGCCATGAAAATCTTTACCACCGCCACCCTGAAGCTGGACAAGGACTTTGAGGGCCTGAAGCGGTTTGTGCTGGAAACGGCGGTCAACGCGGGGGGCAAGCCCTGTCCGCCCTTCGGCATCGGGATAGGCATCGGGGGACAGATGGACATTGCCGGTAAACTCAGCCGGGAGGCCATCAGCACCCGCAAGTGGAACGACACCAACCCGGACCCCATGCTGGCCCGGCTGGAGGAAGAGATGCGGGACAACATCAATGCCCTGGGCCTGGGCGCCGCCGGTACCGGCGGGGACACCGTATGCCTGGCGGTGAAAATCAACACCGCCGCCACCCATACCGCCATCGCCCCGGTCTGCGTCAACTTCCACTGCTGGGTGGCCCGCCGGGCCGGCGTGCGCATCTATGACGGCGGCCGGGTGGAGCAGCTGCTGTAAGGATTGACAGAGAAAGGAGATTCGTGTATCATGGCTGTTTATCATTTATCCACTCCGCTGAAGGAGGAGGATATGCGCAAGCTGGACGTGGGCGACGTGGTCTACCTCAGCGGCACAATTTTTACCGCCCGGGACATGGCGCATCTGAAGATTCAGGGACTGCTGGACCGGGGAGCGCCCCTGCCCAAGGACTTTAACGGCTCCGCCGTGTTCCATGCCGGTCCGGTGTGTCTGAAAAACGAGGACGGCTCCTGGCGGCTGAACGTCATTGGGCCCACCACCTCCATCCGCATGGAGCCCTATGCCGACATGGTAGGCCGGCTGGGGGTGAAGGCGGTTCTGGGCAAGGGGGGCATGGCGGAGGACACCGTGGAGGCCTGCCAAACATACGGGTACGTGTATTTCCAGGCGGCCCCCGGCTGCGCGGCCAAGCTGGCCCAGGGGGTGGAGCGGATCGTGGACGTGAACTGGTTTGAGATGGGAATGCCGGAGGCCGTGTGGCACCTGGAGGCCAAGGAGTTCGGCCCCCTGGTGGTGGGCATGGACACCAAGGGGCGGAGCATCTACGCCGGGCTGAGAAAGGCCGCTCTGGAGAAAATTGACGCCCTTTATCCGGCGTAGGAACGATGTGTAAGGAGGAAGAACAGGATGGAATACCGCATTGAACGGGACTCTATGGGGGAAATGAAGGTGCCGGCTGACCGCTACTGGGCGGCCCAGACCGAGCGCAGTCATGAGAATTTCCGCATTGGCGTGGGGATAGAGACAATGCCCCGGGAGATTACCCACGCCTTCGGGGTGCTGAAAAAGGCTGCGGCCATGGCCAATCACGAGCTCAAGCCGGAAAAGATGACCGAGGAGAAGCTTGCCGCCATCGTCAAGGCCTGTGACGAGGTCATCAGCGGCGCGCTGAACGACCATTTCCCCCTGGTGGTGTGGCAGACGGGCTCCGGCACCCAGTCCAATATGAACGCCAACGAGGTCATTGCCAACCGTGGCAACGAGCTGGCAGGGGAGAAGCTGCTCCATCCCAATGACGACATCAACATGAGCCAGTCCTCCAACGATACCTTTCCCACCGCCATGCACATCTCCGCCGTGCTGGCCATCGAGGATAAGCTCTTCCCGGCTGTGGACGGACTCATTGCCACCTTCCGCCGCCTGGAAGAGGAAAATCAGGGGGTGGTGAAGAGCGGACGCACCCACCTTCAGGACGCCACTCCCATCACCTTCTCCCAGGAAATCAGCGGCTGGCGTTCCTCCCTGGAGCGGGACCGCCAGATGCTGGAGAGCGCCCTGCCCTACCTCAGGGAGCTGGCGCTGGGAGGCACCGCCGTGGGTACCGGCCTGAACGCCCCCAAGGGTTTTGATGAGAAGGTCGCCGCCGCCGTTTCCTCCATCACCGGCAAGGATTTTGTCACCGCCGGGAACAAGTTCCACGCCTTGACCAGTAAGGATGAGCTGGTCTTTGCCCACGGCGCTCTGAAGGCCCTGGCGGCCGACATGATGAAGATTGCCAACGACGTGCGCTGGCTGGCCTCCGGCCCCCGGGACGGCCTGGGCGAGCTCTTCATCCCGGAGAACGAGCCCGGTTCCTCCATCATGCCCGGCAAGGTCAACCCCACCCAGTGCGAGGCGGTGACCATGGTGGCCGTTCAGGTCATGGGCAACGACGTGGCCGTGGGGCTGGCGGCCAGCCAGGGCAATTTTGAGCTGAACGTGTTCATGCCCGTCTGTATTTACAACTTCCTCCAGTCCGCCCGCCTGCTGGCCGAGTCCATTACCTCCTTCAACGAGAAGTGCGCCGTGGGCATCCAGGCCAACCGGGAGAAGATGCACCACAACCTGCACAACTCCCTGATGCTGGTGACCGCGCTGAATCCCTACATCGGCTATGACAATGCCGCCAAGACCGCCAAGCTGGCCCACAAGGAGAACATCTCCCTAAAGGAGGCCTGCGTGAAGCTGGGCTTCCTGACTCCCGAGCGGTTTGACGAGGTGTTCCATCCGGAAGAGATGGTATAAGCCTCCCCCCTGTACCGGCCAGGCCGGGGCCTTCCACAGCCGTCTGTGGAATGAGCAATGTTGAAAGGATGATGAACAACCATGGACGAGATCAGCAAGCAGTCCCTGGACCTGCACTACGCCCTCCAGGGAAAAATCGAGATTGTGGCCCGCAGGCACGTGGAGACCCGGGAGGATCTGTCCCTGCTGTACACCCCCGGCGTGGCCCAGCCCTGCCGGGAGATTCAGGCCGATTACAGCAAGTCCTTCGAGCTCACCCGCCGGAACAATCTGGTGGCGGTGATTACCGACGGCACCGCCGTGCTGGGCCTGGGGGACATCGGACCCGCCGCCGGTATGCCGGTGATGGAGGGCAAGTGCGCCCTGTTCAAGGAGTTCGGCGGGGTGGACGCCTTCCCCATCTGCGTGGACACCAAGGACACCGACCGGCTGGTGGAGACCATTTACCTCATCTCCAAGAGCTTTGGCGGCATCAACCTGGAGGACATCGCCGCCCCCCGGTGCTTCGAGGTGGAGCGCCGGCTCAAGGAGCTGTGTGATATCCCCGTGTTCCACGACGACCAGCACGGCACCGCCATCGTGGTGGCCGCCGCCCTCATCAACGCCGTCAAGGTGACCGGCAAGGAGATGGGCAAGCTGAAAATCGTCATCAACGGGGCCGGAGCCGCCGGCTGTGCCATCGGCAACCTGCTCATCTCCATGGGCTTTGGCGATGTGGTCATGTGCGACATCAACGGCATCATCTGCGAGGGGGACCAGGGCCTGAACGCCGGTCAGGAGGCCATCAGCCACATCTCCAACCGGAATCATGAGCACGGCGCCCTGGCCGATGCGCTGAAGGGGGCGGACGCCTTTGTGGGCGTGTCCCGTCCCGGACTGGTGACGGCGGAGATGGTGAGCACCATGAACCGCGGCATTGTGTTCCCCATGGCCAACCCTGTGCCTGAGATTATGCCCGACGAGGCCCTGCGGGGCGGCGCGGCGGTGGTGGGCACCGGCCGCAGTGATTTCCCCAACCAGATCAACAATGTGCTGGTTTTCCCCGGCATCTTCAAGGGGGCCCTGTCCGTCCGGGCCACCGACATCACCGAGGGCATGAAGGTCCGGGCCGCCAAGGCCCTGGCCGCCCTGGTGCCCGAGGACCAGCTGAGTCCCGCGTGTATCATTCCCTCCGTTCTGGACAAATCCGTGGCTGAGGCGGTGGCCAAGGCCGTGGCGGACGAGGCCCGGGAGCAGGGCATCGCCCGTGTTCCGAGCGGCGGGGCAGAGGAATAAAATAGGAGGTCCCTTGCCATGAAAGAAGTATATATTGTTGACGCAGTCCGCACCCCCGTCGGCCGTATGGGGGGAACCCTCAAGACCGCGCAGGCCCATGAGCTGGGGGCCGTGGTGTGCAAGGCGCTGATGGAGCGCACCGGCCTGGACCCCAAGCTGGTGGAGGAAGTGGTCATTGCCCAGGTGAAGCAGAACGCCAAGGCCTCCAACATTGCCCGCGTGATTTCCCTGATGGCCGGTTTCCCGGAGGAAATTCCCTCCTACACCCTGATGATGCAGTGTGGGTCCTCCATGCAGTCGGTCCACTGCGCGGCCAACGACATCCGCTGCGGAGATGTGGATGTGGCGGTGGCCGGCGGCGTGGAGGCCATGAGCGACACCCACTTTGAGCTGTGGAACGCCCGCTATGGCTACAACACCGGCAACAACGCCATCTACGACCCCATTGTGGAGGGGGCCCGCCGGGCCCAGCCCCAGGACGCCTATGGCGCCTTCGGCATGGGGGACACGGCGGAGAACGTGGCCGAGGCCTATGGAATCCAGCGGGAGGCCATGGACGAGTTTGCCTTTGAGAGCCAGCGCCGGGCCGCCGAGGCGGTGGCCGCCGGGGTGTTCCGGGGGGAAATCGCCCCTGTGGTCATTCCCCAGCGGAAAAAGGACCCCATCGTCTTTGACACCGACGAGCAGCCCCGGGCCACCACCATGGAGGGCCTGGCCAAGCTCAAGCCGGTATTCCGCACCGACGGGAAGGGCAAGGTCACCGCCGGCAACTCCTGCGGACGCAGCGACTGCGGCGCGGCCCTGCTGCTGATGAGCGGGGAGAAGGTGCGGGAGCTGGGGGTGAAGCCCATGGCGAAGCTGGTGGGACAGGCCATCGTGGGCGTGGACCCGAGGCTGATGGGCATCGGCCCCGTCCCCGCCGTGCGGAAGGTGCTGGCCAAGACCGGCCTGAAGCTGGAGGATATCGGCCTGTTCGAGCTCAACGAGGCCTTTGCCGCCCAGAGTCTGGCGGTCATCAACGAGCTGGGGCTGGACCGGAGCCGGGTCAATGTCAACGGCGGCGCCATCGCCCTGGGGCATCCCCTGGGCGCTACGGGAGCCCGTATTCTCACCACCCTGGTCCACGGCATGAAGCGCACCGGGACCCGGTACGGCATCGCCACCCTGTGCATGGGCGGCGGTCAGGGCGGGGCCACCCTTCTGGAGCTCTGTCCGTAAGCAGCCAAAAAACCAGCAAAGCACGGCAGGGTGCGGCGGCTGCCTGAGATGGAGCCGCCGCACCGCCTGTTTTCGGAATAGAAAGGAAAGGATTTATGGACCGTATCCGCAACGAGGCCATTCGGGCCAAAGTCACCACCGCAGAGCAAGCCGCCGCCTACATTCAGGACGGCATGACCGTAGGGGCCAGCGGCTTTACCGCCATCGGCTACCCCAAGGCCATCCCCGCCCAGCTGGCCAAACGGGCCCAGGCCGGGGAGCGGCTGGGTATCACCCTCATCACCGGCGGCAACGTGGGCGACGAGCTGGACGGCGTGCTGGCCCGGGCCGGCGTCCTCCGCCGCCGCTACGGCTACCAGAGCAACAAGGATTTGCGGGCGCTGATTAACGAGGACAAGGTGCAGTATATTGACACACACGTCAGCCATGTCCCCTATATGCTGAAAAACGGCTATCTGGGCGATATCGACGTGGCCGTTCTGGAGGTGGCCGGTGTGGACGAGCAGGGCCGCCTGATCTCCACCTGCGCCCTGGGCATTATTGACATTCTGGCCAAGTACGCCAAGAAGATTATTCTTGAGGTCAATGAGACCGTCCCCGCTGCGGTAGAGGGAATGCACGACGTGCTGACCCTGGAGCGGGCCCCACATACCCAGATCATCCCCATTGTCCATCCCGACGACCGGGTGGGCTCCCCCTACATCCCCTGTGACCCGGATAAGATTGTGGCCGTGGTATACACCGACGGCGCCGATGTCAACCAGAACCTGATGGCCCCCGACGCCGACATGGAGGCCATTGCCAGTCACGTGATCCGCTTCCTGAAGGGGGAGATGGAGGCCGGACGGCTGCCCAACCCGCTGCCGCCCTTCCAGTCCGGCGTGGGCGGCGTGGCCAATGCCGTGCTTATGGGTCTGGCCAAGTCCGATTTGGAGAACCTGAGCGTCTACACCGAGGTCATGCAGGATGCGGTGGTGGCCCTCATCGACGCGGGCAAGGTCAAGAGCGCCTGCGGTACCGCGCTGACCATCTCTCCGGCTGTCCGGGAAACTTTTTATGCCCGCTTGGAGCAATATCGTGGTAAAATCATTCTGCGGCCCCAGGAGATCAGCAATGCCCCCGAGGTCATCCGCCGCTTGGGCGTCATCGCCATGAATACGGCCATTGAGGCCGATTTGGCCGGCAACGTGAACTCCACCCACATCGGCGGCGTGAGCATCATGAACGGCCTGGGAGGCAGCGCGGATTACTGCCGCAATTCCGGCCTGTCCATCTTCTCCACCGCCTCCACGGCAAAGGGAGGCGCCCTGTCCTGCATCGTGCCCCATGTCACCCACGTGGACCACACCGAGCACGACACCGAGATCATTGTCACCGAACAGGGCCTGGCCGACCTGCGGGGCCTCTCCGCCTATGAGCGGGCCCAGCGGATGATTGAACAATGCGCCCACCCCAAGTTCCGCCCCGAGCTGCGGGACTACCTCAAGGAGGCCCGCTGTAAGGCCAAGGCACTGCACGGGATTCTATAACGGCAGCACATGAGGCGGACAATTCCAATCTTGCCCTTCCATTGGACACGAATATGTGGTATACTGTGAAAGAAACAACCGTTTGCGTATCTGTGACGGAAAGAAAACGAAGGGTGTGATGGAATACGGCTGCGCTATCGAAAGCCTCCGGCTATGGGGGGCGTTATTATGAATATGTCATTGAGAGTATCAAGGGCATGATTACCCGGGGGGAGCTGAAATGCGGAGAGCGCATTCCCTCGGAACGGGATTTGGCGGCCCGGTTCAATGTGAGCCGCGTCCCCATTCGGGAGGCGCTGAAAATCCTGGAGTACATGGGGGTGCTGGACAGCAGCCGGGGTGACGGCACCTATGTCAAAAACATTGTGGTGGAGGATTTGATTGGGAGATTGGATTTCCCCATTACCGCCACAGCAGACACTTTGATGGATTTGCTGGAGCTGCGCATCAGCCTGGAATCCTTTGCGGCCTTCTATGCCGCCCAGCGGCGCACAGATGAGGACATCGCTGCCCTGGACCAGACCATCAAGGATATGCGGGAGGCAAAAAAGACCCCCTGTACCGATGGGGACAGTGTTCAGAAGCTGCGGGAAATCTCCTATGAATTTCACCGGCTTTTGGTGCGCTCGGCCCACAACTCGGTGTTGTCCAGTGTGTATGAAAACCTGTACGAGCTGTTGGATGTCTCCCGCCAGTTCACCACCGACAACAGCGGTATCTCCTACAACTCCATCCTGGCCCATGAGGCAATTTTCAACCGGATTGTGCAGCAGGATGCCGATGGAGCGCGGGAGGCCATGGACGAGCACCTGTCCGATGTGCGGGTCAATCTGTCCAGCCGCCTTGCGGAGGCCGAGGCACGGGAGCAAAGTCAGGCCCCTTCTGAGGACTGAGCTCCACCGGAAGTCCCCTCGTTCTGCGGCTGGGAAAGGAGCGCCTCTGAAATGGGCGAGTATTATCTCAGATGCGGAGCTCTGTTTGACGGGGTTCACGAAGAACTGCTGGACCATATGGGGATTCTAGTGCGGGACAACCGCATTGTCCGGGTGGAGCGGGAGCTGTCCTGCCCCAGAGGGGCAGAGCGGCTGGATTTGAGCCATCTGACGGTGACGCCCGGCCTGATAGACGCCCATGTCCACTTTGATTTTCGCTCGGACCAGACCGGGGGACCGGGGGCCCGCTTCCTGGCCTCCGATGAAAGGAAGACCCTGACACTGCTGTATAATGCCAAGCAGTCCCTCCGGCGGGGCTTCACCACCGTCCGCCACGCAGGCGGAAAAATCTCCACTTTTGGGGCCGTGGATGTCAAGCGGGCCATTGACGGTGGGCTGTTCCAGGCCTCCAGGCTGGTGGTAATCGCCCATGCCGTGGCCGCGCCGGGCTGCCACACCGATGCGTCCACCTATTTTAGAGGCAATCCCCACTTGGCCGACGCCCTACAGGGGCTCTATCCCAACCTGGGAAATGGGGCGGATTTTGCCCGCGCCGCCGCCCGGCGGGAGATTAAATATGGGGCCGATGTGGTCAAGCTCATGGTTACCGGCGGCTTTGCCTCCCCCAACGACGGCCCGGAGGAGATACAGCTGGAGGAGGATGAGATCCGGGCGGTGCTGGATGTGGCCCGGCATTTGGGCAGGCCCACCACGGCCCACGTCTACACGGCGCAAATGGTCTCCCGGCTGGCGGAGCTGGGCATCACCGGTGTGGAGCACGCGTCTATGATTGACCAGGCCGCGCTGGAGCAGCTTTTGACCCATGGGACCTATGTGGTGCCCACCTTTGTCCCCTACGAGGAGATTATCCGGGAGGATCAGGCGATGCTGGAACGAAAGCCGCCGGAATTTCGGGCAAAGCTGCTGCGGTATGCCGCCCAGCTCCGCCAGGGGAGAAAGGTGCTGGTGGACGCCATCCTTCACACCGGGCTCCTGGTGGGCTATGGCACCGATATTGTCAGCCTGTACCCCAATTACGAGTGCTGGCGGGAGTTCAAGGCGTGGCGGGACAGCGGGATTCCAGCCCTGCGCACCCTCCGGGCGGCCACCAGCAGCAACGCCAGGATTCTCCGCCGGCCGGAGCTGGGGACGATTGCGCCGGGTCAGCTGGCGGATTTGGCGGGCTGGGACCGGAACATTCTGGAGGACCACGAGGCGCTGTCCCACTGCGCATTTGTCATGAAGGACGGCCAGGTCGTCGATCAGGCCGGAGCCCTATAATTCCATTTGAGACAATCTGCAATCCCCCCCGAACTGCCGCGGGTATGCGCAGTTCGAGGGGGATTGTCTCGCCATTTTCGGGGTTACTGGGCCAGCTTCTGGCGCTGGGCGTAGTCGGCCTGAATCCGGGGGAGCAGCTCCGGGTCGCAGATGATATCGGCGCAGGAGCAGGCCAGGGCCTGGGCGGATTTCAGGATGGCGTTGTGCGCCATTTCGCTGTTGCCTGCGGCGGCGAACTCCGGCGTATGGGAGGTAACCGGCGGGTCCACCATCTTGATGCGCAGGCAGACGCCGGGTACATGCTGGAGGACGGCGGCAAAGTCGGTGGTGCCGGTGCGGACGCGGGGAGGGGCAAGCTCCGGGCAGCCCACCTCTGCGGCATTGGACATCACGGTTTCGTTGAGCACCAGGGCGGGAATTTTGTTGGGCCAGACCACGCCCTCGTCGATGTCATAGGTGGTGCCGGTCATCAGCGCGGCCCCCTTGACCACGTCAAAGAAGCGCGCCCGGAGCTCCTGAAGATAGGAGAAGGAGTTGCGGCAGCGGAGGAGGAATTTGCCTGCGGCCTCCGATGGGATACCATTGGAAGGGGTGCCGGGCTCTGTGCAGGCGTAGTGCAGGCGTGTATCGTCGGTCACATGGGCCCGCATGATATCCATCCCATGGAAGGCCAGCTGAAGGGCCCCAAAGGCGCTGCGGCCCCGCTCCGGGTAGAGGCCGGGATGGGCGGCGGTGCCGTGGAAGGTGACGGTATAGTTCATGCTGGCCAGGGAGCTCTCGTCACAGGCGGTGTTGACCGAGCCATGGACCATCAGCGCGATGTCAATGTCCCGAAAACAGCCGTTGTCCCACATGGTCTGCTTGGCGGGGGCCACCTCCTCGGCGGGAGTGCCGTAGAACACCAGCCGGTAGGACTGCGCCCGAAGCACCGCCTGAAGGGCCTCCGCGCACAGGAGCAGGGCGGGCCCCTGCATATGGTGGCCGCAGCCGTGCCCCAGGCCGGGGAGCGCGTCATACTCCGCCAGCAGTCCGATGGAAGGCCCTCCCTGGCCCTGCTGGTACACCGCCCGGAAAGCGGTGGGCAGTCCGCCCACGCCGGTCTCCACCTGAAATCCGTCCTGGGCCAGCCTTTGGGTCAGCACCCGGCATGCCTCTTCCTCGTGGTAGCCCACCTCCGGGTGTGCCCAGATATAGTCAGACAGCTGGCAGAGCTGGGGCGCAAGAGCTTCCGCTTTAGAAATCAGCGCTTTTTTCACGACAATACATCCTTTCCAACGACAGTTTAAGGTGATGCGGATATGGTCAAGTAGGATTATAGCACGCCAAAGCGCCCGGCGCAACCGGTCAGGGCAATCGGTATACCGAAGAAAAACGGGGCCTCCTATGGCCGAAACTGACAAATTAAAGTGCGGATATTTCCATATAACTTGGACAAAAAATCATATAAGCGTGAAATAAATGTCGAAATATGAGAACTTACCCATTTCACTTTTGCCTTTACAATTGCGAATAATGTGGTATATTTATAGACAACTCCCGGTCCTTTTGGTATACCGTCCGGGCGCTGTTTGCTCCGCCAGCGAATCAAAGAAGGTATGTGGGCGCCCTCCCTTCCTTCCGCTGGACTTGCGCAATTCCACAATTTCAATTCAGAAAAGGAGAATGAAGATGAAGAAGAAAGTACGCATTTTGGCGCTGCTGCTGGGAACGCTGATGCTGCTGTCCGCTTGCGCACCCAGTCAGAACCAGGGCGGTACGGCCACGCCTGCCCCCACCGGCAGCGGTGGAACGCCCGCCACAGCCGCACCCAGCAACCCCGATAAGGACGATCTTGTGGTGGCCGTGAGCACGGAGCCCTCCAGCCTGGACCCCCACAACGTCAACATGGTGACGGCCTTTATGATTGGCCAGCATGTGGTGGACCGCCTGTTCGTCTCCGATGCTGAGTACAACATCACCCCCTCTCTGGCGGAAACCTATACGTGGTTGGATGACACCACCCTTCAGGTCAAGATTCGTGAGGATGTGGACTTCAGCAACGGCCAGCACATGACGGCAGACGATGTGGTCTACTCCATCCAGCGGGCCTGCTCCATGCCGCAGAGCGCCGCGACCTTCGACTATTTTGACGGCCCCAACACCGTCAAGGTGGACGAGTACACCGTGGACATCAAGCTGAAGGCCCCCTATCCCAACGCCATGCGCGTTCTGGCCGGCGGCCGGGGCGGCATCGTCTGCAAGAGCGCCATTGAGGAGATGGGCGAGGACGCCTATGGCCGCGCTCCCGTAGGCAGCGGAGCCTTCATTGTCACAAACTGGTCCTCCGGCGACCGCATTGAGCTCACCCGCAACGACAATTACTGGGGAGAAAAGCCGGTTTACAAGGACCTGACCTTCCGCATCATCACCGAGAACGCCAGCCGCACCATCGAGATTGAAACCGGCGGCGTGGATATCGCCTTTGACATCGGCTCCGACGACGTGGAGCGCCTGGAGGCCGACTCCAATGTGAACGTGGTCCGGGGGGCCAGCTCCACCATGAACCATATCGTCATCAACAGTGTGAACTTTGACACACTGAAGAATCCCCAGGTCCGTCAGGCCATGCACATGGCGCTGGATATGGACGCCATCGTAGCGGTGGCCTTCAAGGGCTATGCCACCGTAGCCGAGAGCCTCTCACCCAGCAGCACCACCGAGTTTGCCAAGGTTGGGCCCACCGCCTACGACCCGGAAGGGGCCAAGGAGCTGATTGCGCAGTCCGGCTTTGACACCTCCACCCCCATTATCCTGCAAATCTATAAGAACCAGCAGATTCAGGCGATGGCGGAGATCATTGCCAATATGTGGAGCGCCATTGGTCTGAACGTTCAGATTGAAGTGGTAGACCGGGCGACCATGGTCACCAACAACTCCTCCGGCAAGACCCCCATGTGCATCACCACCGTGACCTGTTCGGACGGCAATATCGAGTCCGTATTCCGTCAATGGGAGAAGCTGGAAACCGGATTTACCGATGACGAGGCGCTGATTGCCGCCATCAAGGACGCCAAGGGCATCATGGATGACGCCGAGCGGAAGGCCGCGTATGCCGAGCTTCAGCAGCAGTGCTGGGATCTGAACACCGTAATCCCCATTGCGACCGGTGAGAACATCTTTGGCGTGCGTTCTTACGTTCAGGGCTTTGTATTCCACCCCGACAAGACCCCCAACCTGACCGGAATCACCTTCGGTTAAGGTGCGGGCAGTATAGGACCGAAGGGCCCAAAGGCTTGGCTGTACATTGATACAACACCATGTATAAAAGCTGTGCCTTTGGGCCCTTGTACACGACTCTGAAAGAAAGGAGTGGGCGGCCCCCCTTATTTTGGATGCGGGCCGCTTAACACAGCTGTGCTGAAGTATATTGGGAAACGATTGCTGATGCTGATTCCCGTCATTCTGGGTGTGACGTTGATTATCTTCATCATGCTGGCCCTCACCCCCGGCGACCCTGCCCGGCAGATTCTGGGCGGCGAGGCCACTGAGGAGCAGGTGGAGGCCCTGCGGGAGGAAATGGGCCTCAACGACCCCCTGCCGGTGCGCTATCTCCGCTACATATGGGATATGCTCCACGGTGACATGGGGACCTCCTACAGCTCCAAGCAGCCCGTGACAAAGGAGCTGCTGGAGCGCTTCCCCACCACACTGCTCCTGTCCATCCTGTGTACGGTGGTGGGCGCTATCATCGGCATTGTATTCGGCATCATATCGGCGGTCAAGCAGTATACCATCTTTGACAACGTCTCCCGCGTGCTGGCTCTGGCCGGTATTTCCATCCCCTCCTTCTGGCTGGGGCTGATGCTGATTATTGCCTTTTCTGTGAACCTGAAATGGCTGCCCTCCTCGGGCTTTTATGGACCGGAATACTGGATTCTGCCTGCGATTACCGTCGGCCTGGTCCAGGCGGCGACCGTTATGCGCCAGACCCGTTCCGCCATGCTGGACGTGGTCCGTCAGGACTACATCCGCACCGCCAAGGCCAAAGGCCAGACAGAGCTGAAGGTCGTTTTGGGCCACGCGCTGCCCAACGCCCTGATTCCCATCATCACCGTACTGGGGATGCAGTTCGGCCACGGTCTGGGCGGGGCGGTGATCTCGGAGCAGATTTTCGCCATCCCCGGCATTGGAAAGCTGATGGTGGACTCCATCACCGCCCGGGACTATCCGGTGGTACAGGGCGGCGTGCTCATGATTGCGATTTCCTTTACGGTGGTGAACCTGCTGGTGGATATCCTCTATGCCTTCATTGACCCCCGGATTAAGGCCCTCTATGTGGGCAAAAAGGCCAAGCGCAAACAAAAAGAAGATGGAAAGGGGGCGGCGGCAGCTTGAAAACGGCAGGAAAGAGCGAACACGCGGCTGCACCCGCAGCCAAGAAGAAGAGCCAGCTTCAGGAGGTCTGGGGGCGGTTCAAGAAAAACCGTCTGGCTCTGTTTGGCATGGTGCTCATTCTTCTGATGATTCTCATGGTGGTTCTCTCCCCTCTGATTGCCCCCTATGGCTTTGACGAGCAGAATTATTATGAAATCTTCGCAAGCCCCTCCCTCCAACACCTCTGCGGCACCGACAACCTGGGCCGCGACGTGTTCAGCCGCCTGCTGTACGGCGGCCGGGTCTCCCTGACCATCGGCATTATCTCCGTGGGCATCGGCCTGCTGTGCGGCGGTCTGATGGGCGCGCTGGCGGGGTATTACAGCGGCAAGCTGGACAATACCCTCATGCGCATCATCGACATTTTGATGGCCATTCCAAGCGTCATTCTGGCCATCTCCATCTGTGCCGCCCTGGGCCCCGGTCTGGTAAACACGATGATCGCCGTAGGGGTGGCCTCCATTCCCAACTATGCCCGTATCCTCCGTTCCTCCATCCTGTCCATCAAGCAGCAGGAGTACGTGGAGGCGGCACGGGCCATCGGGGCCAGCAACGCCCGGATTATCAGCAAGCATATCGTGCCCAACTCCCTGTCCGGCCTGATTGTTCAGGCCTCCATGGGCGTAGGCCGCGCGATTATCTCGGCGGCCTCCATGAGCTTTATCGGCCTGGGTATTGCGCCGCCCAACCCCGAGTGGGGCGCTATGCTCTCTGCGGGGCGGACCTATTTCCGGGACTATCCCCATATGGTCCTCTTCCCCGGCATTGCGATTTTCCTGGCCGTTCTGTCCATGAATCTGATTGGCGACGGCCTGCGGGACGCCCTTGACCCGCGCCTGAAGCGATAAGGAGGGCGCAAGCATGAGTGAGAAAAATTTTCTGGAAATCAAGGACTTGACCATTCACTACGAGACAGACGGCGGCGTGGTGGAGGCGGTCAACGGAGTCAGCTTTTCCCTGGCCCAGGGGGAGACACTGGGGCTGGTGGGCGAGACGGGCGCCGGTAAGACCACCATTGCCCTGGGCATTATGAATCTGGTTCCCAACCCGCCGGGCAAAATCAAGGGCGGTCAGGTCCTCTTTGAGGGCGAGGATCTGCTGAAAAAGAAGCCCAAGGAGATGCGGAAAATCCGGGGCGACAAAATTTCCATGATCTTTCAGGACCCCATGACCGCCCTGAACCCGGTCAAAACGGTGGCGGACCAAATCAGCGAGGTGATTCGGCTCCACCAGAAGCTGTCCAGGGCCGACGCCCTGCGCAAGGCCTGTGAGATGCTGGAATTGGTGGGTATCAGCGCCGAGCGGATTAACGACTATCCCCACCAGTTTTCCGGCGGCATGAAGCAGCGGGTGGTCATTGCCATTGCGCTGGCCTGCAACCCCAGCCTGCTGATCGCCGACGAGCCCACCACCGCCCTGGATGTGACCATTCAGGCGCAGGTCATTGAGATGATGGGCCGGCTGAAGGAGGAGCTCAAGACCTCCATGATTCTCATTACCCACGACCTGGGCGTGGTGGCTGAGATGTGCGACAAGGTGGCCATCATGTACGCCGGTGAGGTGGTGGAGTACGGCAGCTTGGAGGACATCTATGAGGGTGAGCAGCACCACCCCTACACGGTGGGCCTGTTTGGAGCAATTCCAGATTTGGACAAGGATACCGACCGTCTCACCCCCATTGACGGCCTGATGCCCGACCCCATGGCGCTGCCGCAGGGCTGTAATTTCTGCCCCCGGTGCCCCCACCGGCAGCCGGAGTGCGAGACGGTGCCTCAGACAGCCCATGAGGTTTCGCCTGGGCATTTGATTCGCTGCCATCTGTTTCGGAAGGAGGGTGCCTGATGGGAAAGCTGCTTGAGGTCAAGCACCTGAAAAAGTATTTCAAAACCGCGTCAGGACTGCTCCACGCAGTGGACGACGTCTCCTTCTCCGTTCCCGAGGGGGAGACCCTGGGCGTGGTGGGGGAGTCCGGCTGCGGCAAGAGCACCTTGGGCCGGGTTGTCCTGGGCCTGCTGGACTCCACCGGCGGCGAAATCTTCTTCGAGGGGGAGAACATCACCAACGTCTCCCAGGAGCAGTTCCACGCCCTGCGGCGGAGGATGCAGATTATCTTTCAGGACCCCTATTCGTCTCTCAATCCCCGCATGTCTGTAGGCGACATCATTGGCGAGCCCCTGCAAATTTTTGGGCTTTACCCAGAGAAGGACGCCCGGGAGGCACGGGTGAAGGAGCTGATGCAGGTGGTCGGCCTGGACCAGAGGTTCATCAACTCCTACCCCCATGAATTGGACGGCGGCCGCCGGCAGCGCATCGGCATTGCCCGCGCCCTGTCCCTGGAGCCCAAGTTTATTGTCTGTGATGAGCCCGTCTCGGCTTTGGATGTGTCCATACAGGCGCAGATTCTCAACCTGATGCAGGTCCTTCAGGAGGAGCACGGCCTGACCTATATGTTTATTACCCACAATTTGTCGGTGGTCAAGCATATCTCGGACAATATCATGGTGATGTACCTGGGACAGATGGTGGAGCTGTGCAGCGCGAAGGAATTGTTTGCCAACCACCTCCACCCCTATACCAAGGCGCTGCTGTCCGCCATCCCCCGGCCCAGCATCCGGCAAAAGCAGCAGCGGATTCTGCTCAAGGGCGAGCTGTCCTCTCCCATCGACCCCAAACCGGGCTGCCGGTTTGCAGTGCGCTGCAATTATGCTACGCCCGCCTGTTTTGAGCAGGACCCGGAGCTTCGAGAATACTGCCCCGGCCACTTTGTCGCCTGCCATAACGTAGAGGCGGCAAATTAGACCTCAGAACAGGAAAAAAACAGCGGCCCGCCTCCATCTGAAGGCGGGCCGCGTTAATCTGTCGCGGCATTTCTTACAGGCAATCGCGTCATTCAATATCCCGGGGGGAGAAGGCCTGATAGGGGAGAATGGAGGACAGCTCAATCAGCGCGGCGTGGAAGCCGCCGGCATTGTCTAAGGAGGGGGAGCGCAGCAGGCCGCCGTTCTGGAGCGGCTGAATGGGGAGGGAAACCACCGCCCGCACGCCCCGGTTTTCCCGCTGCTCGAACACCAGGGTACCGTCGTGGAGGCGGGCGATGCGCCGGGCGATGGAAACACCCAGGCCCAGGCCCTCCGGCCGGGGAATCAGCGCGTCCAGGGGCGTGTCAGGAGGGAGCTGTAGTCCGGGGCCGGTGTCCCAGATGGTGAGAACGGCGCAGCTGCGCCGGCGGGAAATGCTGATGCCCGCCTGTCCGCCCTGCGCCGCCGCCCGCAGGGCGTTGGAAAGCAGATGGAACAGCATCCGCCGCAGCAGGGCCGGGTCGCCGCGGGTGGGAAGGCTGTGCAGGCCTTCCAATCTGGGCTCGGCCTCCAGGGTGACTCCCATAGAGGCGGCCAAATCGGCCGAGCTTTGAAGTAAACTGCGGCACAGCGCAATTAGATCTATGTTTTCCTGCTTCAACACCACCGCCCCCTCGGGCAGCTGGGCAAAGTCCAGGTCGTTCAAGGTACGGATAATCCGGTAAAGGCTTTGGTTCAAGACAGCCAGGCACTCGTCGTAGCGGGGCTCATTGAGCTCCAGCACAGGGGTGCTGATCAGCTGCACGGCAGCCGAAATGGTGCTTAACTGCTTGCGCAGCTGCTCGGACAGCAGGGGCAGAAGCTCATCCAGCTGAGATTCCATCATTGTGTGCTCCCTCCTTTCTGAAATAGCATATGCAGAAACGGTGAAAATGCAGTTCCAAATCAGTATACCAAATTTTGGGGCTTACGGCAAGGGAAAACAAGTGAAAAAGAGTATTATGTTGAAACTGACACGTTTACCGAGAAAGGGGGCGGAAATTTATACAGATTTTCAGCACTATTTTGTGAATTGCCTCTTTTCAACCGGGGCAATTCAGTCTATAATTGGAGACGCGCAAGACAGACTTGGCAAAATCAGAATGTAAAGTAAGGAGAGATTCAACATGAGCATTAAAGTTGGCATCAACGGGTTTGGCCGGATCGGCCGGCTGGTGTTCCGTGCGGGCATCAACTGCGATGACATTGAGTTCCTGGGCATCAACGACCCCGGCATGACCCCGGACTATATGGCCTACATGCTCCGTTACGACACCATGCAGGGCAAGTTTGAGGGCGACATCAGCTGGGACGAGGAGTCCATCACCGTCAATGGCAAGAAGGTCATGGTTTACGCCAAAATGAACCCCTCCGAGCTGCCCTGGGGCCAGCTGGGCGTGGAGTACGTGGTGGAGG
>CAJUDT010000012.1 GCA_910585415.1 uncultured Flavonifractor sp. | reverse complement strand
GTTTTCTTTCACACTATCTTTCCCTCCGAATCCTTTGGCCGAAGCGGTTCTTCGACAGTCTAAATATAACAGATTTATGCCGTTAAATATTTGGCAGTCCAAAATTCAATACCTCGGCCAGGATACATCCGAATGGCGTATCCTGGCCGAGGTTTCATTTTGTTGTGTTCAATATATATTTGACTGGAATTTATTTCAGTATATGGTGTTTTAACCTATCGTCATGTATAGTACACTATATCACGCAAAGTGAGTGGAAAGCGCAGAACTGATAGATGGTGTACCGCTCCAGTATCACAAAAATACGGTCATTGATTCATTTGCTCTAAATTGGCAGAATGTATATCTTCAATCAATAGCCTGCATTCCTTTTGCAATACTTCCATATTGCGACATAAGAGACTTCGGCTAATGCGAGAATCTCTTATTTCTTGGATATTACGATCTATCGTTAAGATAGACGGTTCCAGTGACCGGTCCACATTGTCTTTGATGTACTGTCTCGCAAAATCTTCAAGTTCATTTGCAACCATATTAAATTGACTGCGAATGTTCTGCCTGTTATTCTTCAAATCCTCGCGTACCCTTTGTTCGTCCTTGTCAGCTTTAATCTGCATAAACACTGTAACTCCAACACCCAAAGCACCAAGGACTTGTCCACCTATGGCAATTCCTCTAGTAAATTTGATTGCCTGCCAAGGCTTAAATTTATATCCTATTGACCGCCCAACTTTCAGTACCATTTGATGTATAGCGCTTCCAGAAAAATTGGTGAGTTTCAGTCCTCCCTGCGCACCAACTTTGTAGGCATTGTTTAACACCACCTGTCCAGCTTTTTGGAATCCATAACCGGCATTCGTCAGAATCCTTTGTATCCCTTCTGGAAAACCGTCGAATTTTCCGCTCAAGCGTGACTTTAGATTTCTGGAAAATTCAGAGTTTTCTATAGTCTCCAGCTGCTGCCCTATTTCATTAAGTCGAGCGCTAATGACCTCTAGTGCCTCAGCCTGACTTTTTTCAATAAGGTCGTTTGCTTGTTGAATCGCTTTCCTCAACTCGCTTTCAACCTCATCTTGTTTACACCCGTCAATCAGAAGGTTTGCGGCATCCAATCCAATATCTCGAATCCTAGAAGATGTTGATATATAGATATCTTTAACTTCTTGCTGCATACGTCCACGAGCTTCGATAAGAACATGACGCTGCTGTATAAAAGATTCTTCCAAAGCGTCAATATCTGAATCTAATGCCTCAGGCTGTAAGGTCTTGATTGCTTTTTCAATTTGTTCATCAATCATATAAAGATCTGTAGTTAATTTTGAAGAAAGACTCTTTGTATCAACGAAACGATTTAATGTTTCAACAAATGTACTATAACCGCTTCGCTCAATCAGTTCCTCCGCCAATTCTGCATCGTTTCCCTGTTCTGCAATACCATCAAGATAAGATTCTGCATCAAGAAATGATAAGTTTAATTGCTCGGGTGTATAGGGAGAAAGAACTTTTTGTAAATCCTCACGGATAATATCCCTTTGTGCGGAACTGTTGCCATCTGCCGCCCGTTCCATTTTGTTTACGACGAGAATCATTTCACCGGCTTTATCTTTATCAATAGCGAGCTTTCTAAAATGATCGGCAATATAAGCATCAAATAACTCGTTCGTAACTACGAATACTAACATATCTGCTGACGCGATCGCTTCATAAGAAATCTCATCGTGATCTGGACGAAGCTCTGTGTGTATACCTGGGGTATCAATCACTTCAAGTCCATTCCAATTATAAGTTAGCGCTTGCTGAGTAGTAATTCCCGCTCCAATAGCAATGTCAGTTTTTCCCGTGAGCATCTTCAAAATAGAGGATTTTCCTGCACTATACTGGCCTGCAAATACCAACCGAATAGAACTTGTGCTGTTATCTCGGATATCAAGTTCCATCCCAGCTTGAGAAAATATTTTTTGTACCTTCGCCTTTAGCTGTAAACTTCTTTGTGAAAACTCTGCAATCTTCAGCATATCAATCACCTCACTGACTTATGATTTGTATCCTTGAAAATTGTTGTGCCAAGCGAACTCTATTTATCAAGTTTGGCGTAGCGTCATTAAGAGGAACATGCGCTACGCCAATTTTTTCTTCAATGTCAATCTGATTTCGGTTGATATCTTTTCCTAGAACCCTAGATATGAGAACCTTTTTGTTATCTGAATCATAAACAAAATTTATTTGTTCATCCATCATTTTATGTAGCTCATCCCGCTGCTCTCTAGGAAATACTGTACCATCACGAAGCATGATAAGACTGGTATTCCCTGGTATCCTCGCAACAGATTGAATATGCCATTCTAAGCCTTCTGCACCGATCAATTTGATAGCCTCAGTAATAATCTGACGATTCAGTTCAATGAAATGCTCATTCAATGCCCATGCAAGTTCTCGTTGTGTGTCAGCAAGACGGAATATTATAGAGTTAATTTTATCCATTTCTCTCATCAACCCTTCAATTCTAATCGAAATCAAAGAGTCCAAATTCTTCTTCATCTGAGTATGCAAAAAATCACATGTTTTTGAGACATTATCCTGTAGGCATTTTTCGAGCCTCATTCTTGCCTTCAACTCCTTTTTTTCGCGACTTTTAGAGAATAATGAACCAAGAATCCCGATACCTGTTACTGCTAAAGCAGCCCAGCCTAATGGGCCTGCGGCAACCGATCCAAAGAGGTAAGCGATACCTGTTGCAACGGAAAGACCGCCGCCCAATATTACCGAAGACCAATTCCACAGTTTTTTTCCATCGACTATCTTATCCATTTTTAATGCCTTATCATCGGCAAAAGAAACTGCAAATTTCAGCTCATTCGTAATTTCTCTTGAAATCTCCTTTAACTTGTCGTTCGCACTCATTTCAATGCTTTGTAAAAGTTCTTGACAGCCTAATTCAATACGCCGCTGCTTCAAAAACTCGTTCCATGCTTTATCAGCATTCTTATCAGAAAAATGTTCTTCTGCAAATGACGCTATCTCGGAATTTAAGTCGCTTCTGATTTTTAGTATAAGCGAAGAAATCTGCGCTTGTCCATCACGGTAAAAAACCTCTTTCCAATCATTTAGCTGCCGCTTCTTTGCAAGAATTGTCCTCCCTTGTGCGCTGTTGATCTGACTTTGATTCAGCAAATTTTCAAACGATTCCAGCATCGGACTGGAAATTATATCAATAAATGTTTTTATCCTTAAAAACATACCCTTTATTTTAACCTGGTCCACTACCCTGTTTTTCAAAAACTCTATTCTGCTTATTTGAGAGAAGAGTTCTGCAAGTTCCGAATCGCTTTCCTGCTGCGCTAAATATGCCGATTTTAGGTGGACATATATAAACGGCACATGAGTCCATGCTTGTCCAAATTGATCTGCATATTTGAGAAATTGATTACGTATAGTACCCAGCCGCTCCATATCAAATCTTTTTTGAATATCTCTTTTTACAAGTTTGATACTTTTCCCTTCCGCAATGGATGCTTTAACATTCATAACGCAAATGATAGGTTTACTTAGAGCAATGATTCTTCTAAAACATTCTGCCTCGGCCGCTTGCGGGGCATCATCCGTGATAAGAAACAGTATTAAATCCGCCGTTTTTGCCGCCTCAAAAGCGAGTTGTTCGTCATCTTCACCTTCAAAAGCTCCAATACCTGGAACATCTGTTATTTCTAATTCGTTCCATGTATATTTGCGGACATCACGCGTAGTTCGCTGTGCGCCTTTTCCAATGGTCTCACCATTGCCTTCTGTAAGAATTTCCATCAGTGTAGACTTTCCGGCCATAGTACGCCCAAAAAGTGTTATAGAAAATTTGGACATATTGTTATGTAAGTTTTCTAAATCTTCCCGAAATGCAAAAGAGAGCTTCAAAAATGCTTGTTCTATTTCTGACAGTTGACCTTCTAACAAACTCGTTGCTTCTGAAGAGTAACAGGGAGAATTTCTAAAATCATATAATGCGCTGCGTACCTTTTCTTTAGCAACAGACAAAACCTTACTTAGATTTTTTTCCTGTCCAGATGCAATTATATATCCAGCCTTTGCAGATTTTTTGCATTTATCAAGAACTGCGCTTAAATCATATTCTCCCATATTTAGATGACCTCCCACAGCAAATATCTAATTATGTTTTATTATACCATAAATCTTATTATAGTTCCAGCCTCAAAGGTTACGATTTATATAGACTTACTTTTATTCTGTTGATAGATCGGGCCAGCGAAGGCGATAAGATGAGGATTTTCACTATGGAACTTGGCTATAAAGCTGTGATTCCGTCAAAAAGCAACCGAAAAAATCCTTGGGATTATGATAAGCAATAGAAATAACACTCCATATTAAACCTTCCCAAAACTCCTTTTCTGTCCCACACCACCGCCGCTCCGGGCAATTCCCAAACTTCTCCATTGCATCTGCCAGCATAACACGGGAAAATTTGTGGATACTATGCTTTGCCAGGGCGACATAACAACCATCACTTGCAAAAGGAGTTTTCAATATGAAGGCAACTGGAATTGTGCGGCGGATTGATGACCTGGGCCGGGTGGTCATTCCCAAGGAAATCCGCCGGACTATGCGTATCCGCGAGGGTGACCCATCACAGATGACATTGGAATGGTGGGAGCGGTTTTGCGGAGGGATGATGGAATTGGAGATGAGAATGGGATGGGGTACATAAGAGATTGATTATGTAGCTATTTCGTTGCTACGATGTTGATTTTTTTGCTCCCTGCGTGGTATACTATATCACAAAGGAGAACTCTGCTATGAAATCAATCCTGTCATCCCCGAAAACCGATATGCTCCGTCTCCGCATCAGCCCGGAGGTTCGGAAAGAGCTGGAGGCCGTCTATGCAAGAAACGGTCTGACACTCACCGATGCTATCAATGTCTTCTTCCAGCAGTCCCTGAACGCAGGAGGCTTTCCCTTCCCGGTGACGGATGAGAACGCCGAGATCGTCAAAGCCAAAGCGCTGGCCCGGCTGGTGCGGGAACTGAAGGTAGGTGATGAATGCATGGAGCACTACGAGGAAAAGGACGCATTGCGCCTTCTGGATGTAGACCAATAATGAGGATTTTCTACAAGAAAACCGCCCTGGCGCTGACACGACGAATCGTGAAGGCAATTTCTCAGCTATCAGAGCAGCCGTATATGGGAGCGCCTTTGAGCAGCAAACTGGATCTGGAAGTGGACCTTCGCTTTCTGCTAGTTTCCAAGTGGCTGATTTTTTATCGGGTCAATGAAGACCGAATCGAGGTTACCCGAGTTCTGGACGGGCGGCAGGATTATATGACGCATTTATTTGACGTAGAGGATCAGGATTGATTTCGGCCGGAAAGGACAACTTGATGGATGAATTGACGAAACGGGAAAATCTGCCGGACAGCCTCCAGTCGGAGGACACCTACCGCTCTATCCGGGGCTATGTGATCGAGGCCCAGGGGCAGGTCTACACGGCGGTGAACGCTGCCATGGTGACGGCCTACTGGAAGATCGGCAAGTCGATTTTTGAGGCTTGCGGGGAGAACGACCGGGCAGCCTACGGCAAGCAGGTGCTGAAATACATTTCAGAACGACTAATAGAGGAATTTGGGAAAGGCTTCAGTGTGCCGGGACTGCGGAATATGAGGCAGTTTTATCTCACCTTCCCAATTCGCTCCACACTGCGTAGCGAATTGAGCTGGTCCCACTACCGGCTTCTAATGCGGGTGCCAGACGAGAAAGCCAGAACGTTTTACGTCGAGGAAGCGGTCAAGACTGGCTGGAGCGTCCGTCAACTAGAACGGCAGATCAACACCATGTTTTACCAGCGAATGCTGGCCAGCCGGGACAAGGAGAACGTGGCGGCGGAAATCCAGACCACAGAGCCGAAGCCGGAGTATGAGAGGATCATCAAAGACCCCTATGTGCTGGAGTTCCTGGACCTCCCAGCCAACGAGCACTTCTATGAGTCCAGCCTGGAACAGGCCCTAATCGACCACTTGCAGAAATTCCTCCTGGAATTGGGCCGTGGGTTCTCCTTCGTGGCGCGGCAAAAGCATTTTAATGTGGATGGACAGCATTTTTACATTGATTTGGTGTTCTATAACTATATACTAAAGTGTTTCGTGCTGATCGATCTGAAAACAGGGCTCCTCACCCATCAGGATATTGGGCAGATGCAGATGTATGTAAACTACTACACCCGATACCAGATGAACGAGGGGGATAACCCTCCTGTGGGACTGCTCCTGTGCGCCCAGAAGAGCGATACCCTGGTGCAATTGACCCTGCCGGAGGACAATCGACAGATTTACGCCGCCAAGTATCTGCCCTACCTGCCTACCGAGGAGGAACTGAAACGGGAGCTGAATTTGGATGAGTTTGAACGGCTGGAGAATGTGTAGCCGAAGGTCGAAGGCCGTGAACAAAAAAGCCGAAAGTGTATGGCTTCCATACACTTTCGGCTTTTTTAGATGCTCAACACAATTTATAAAGCGGTACAAAAAGGCGCAAAAATGTCAGAAAAGGCAAGGACGCAGGGCGGCAATCAAAAACGTGCTGAAGCTGATCGAGTCGGCGGCATCATAACAACGGGCAATTCCCACAATGTAGGTTGAAAATTGCCGAGTTAAGGCGTATAATACAAAAGATAGTATGTCTGGGCACATAAGGTTAGTTTATGGAATCGTTGGGAGGGCAGTGCCATGTCCGGGAAAAGCACAGTTCCAAGATATGGGGATCTGATTACCGCCACATATTCCGCATTGAAGATTTTGGGCGGTTCTGGAAAAAATGAAGAAATCAATGAAAAAGTAGTAGAACTGCTTTCGCTTTCAGATGAGGTGCTGGAGATTCCCCACCTTAATAGCAGTTTAAGTGAAATGAATTATAGACTGGCATGGGCGAGGACTCTATTGAAAAAGCATGGGGCCATCACCAATAGTGCACGAGGTGTATGGTCTGTTATGCCGGAATTTTCCAACGTGACTACTGTTGACGGGAGTGCCATTGAAAAAGCTCGCCACAAAAATGGTATCTCATCCAAAGATGCTATGATAAATGACGAACTTGAGGATGTGCCAGAGGAAGTGCGCCCTTGGCGCAAGAAGCTGTATGAGGTTCTGACCAAAATGGATCCATATGCGTTTGAGCGGCTCACGCAAAGAGTGTTACGCGAATGTGGGTTCACCCAGGTTGAGGTGACAAAAAAGTCTGGGGACGGAGGAATTGACGGGACGGGTAAGCTGAGAATTAATGGGATATTCAGCTTCAATATTGCGTTTCAGTGCAAACGGTACCGGGGGGTGGTGAGTTCCGGGGATATCCGAGATTTTAGGGGATCGCTGACAACCAACATTGAAAAAGGTGTCTTTATTACGACGGGTTCATTTTCTAAGGCGGCGGTTGAAGAAGCATCTTCTCCAGGCAAACAGCAAATTGACCTCATTGATGGCGAAGAATTTATCACAAAGCTGGCTGAGTTCGGCATTGGGGTCAAAGAAGTGAAAGATTATGAGATAGACGAGGGATACTTTGCAAAACTGTGAGGCCGTTGTAGTGTAATATCTGTCTAAATTTTGACCTGTGTACCATAAACGATTTCCCGGTATACCTGACCATGGACCAAAATCCAGCCATCCATATATTCCAGCCGAACATCAGTCCATCCCTCATCGTAGTATTGAAAGCAGTCACCGCAGTGGAGACCGCCATATAGAGTGCCGTTTTCCAGCGCAATATCGGGACGTTCACCGTTAAAAATTAAAATTCCAAACATAGCTTACTCCTAATAGGGGGATCATCATGAAATTGTTTGATGCGGTTCCCAGCGACCTTTTTTCTGTCCTGGCATCTCCCAATCGGGTGGTCTATTCCGATGCCCTGGACGTGCTCTATGAAGCGTATCAGGAGGGACTGAAAATCCCGGAAGATAGACTGTATTCCATGTTGCGCAGCAGGTTGGAGCAGCAGCTGGCAGAGGCCACCTTCGAGGGGGAGGACATCGATGATGAGGAACTGCGGGATGTCTCCGGGCGGGCCCGGTTCCTGATCCGGAAGCTGGGCAGCAAAGGCTGGTTCGAGAAGGAACGTGGAGAGGACTTTAACGAGTACATCACCGTCCCCGGATACAGCAGCCGGATTCTGGAGCTGTTCCACCAGTTGCGGGATGATAGCCCTATGCGGGGTTACTCCTATGTGTTTGGCACCTATTCCACGTTGAAGGTGGCCAGCGAGGGGGACAGCATCTATGACAAAATGGCGGCGGTTTACAGCGCCTATGATAATACACAGTCGCTGATTAAATTGTTGCAAATGGTCTATCATAACGTAAAACATTTTTTCCAGCTTCAGATTAATATGGGGGAGATTAACACGGTGCTAGCGTCCCATTTTGACGATTTTGGTCAGAAAGTGGTGGAGGCATACATCCGTCCCTTGAAAATAAAGGATTCTGTCCCCAAATATCGGATACCTATTCAAATGATTCTGAACGAATGGTTGGAGGACAACGCTCAGCTTACGGCTATGGCTGGCGCGGCCCTTCAGGACCGGCGGGCGGACAACTTGGATGCCTGCCGGAACGACCTGTTACGCAAAATGTTTTGGGTCAAGGAGCGTTACGACAGTATTCAGTCTGATTATCTGGACGAGATCGACCAGCAGGTCCGGCGGTATACCCGGGCTACCACCCAGAAGATTGAAAACTTGACCAACCAGGATCACAATGTAAAAGGGAACCTGAATTATCTCCTGATGGCGCTGTCCAGGAACCGGCGGGCGGGGGAGCTGGTAGAGCAGATCCAGCCGGTGTTCCAACTCTATGAGCAGACCTGCCTCTCCCCGCGCAGCCTCTGGTACCGCAAGCGGCCCGGGAAACGGATCAAAGCGGCCCCAGTGCTGGTGGACGAGGAGACGTTAAGCCCGGAGACGAGACTACAGGCGGAGCTGCTGCTCCACTCCGAGTATGACCGAAACGCCGTGGCTGCTTACATTGAGCAATGGCTGGGGGAATCCGGCGTGGGCTATTCATCGGATTTGGAGTTGAGGGACGATAAAGCGTACATTATGAGCCTGCTGGCGGTGCTGGTTAGCGGCGATGCCAGGGCAAAATACAGAGTAGCGGAGCTGGAAGGCAGCTACTCCGAGAATGGCTACACGATTCCACAGCTTCAAATCATTCGCAGGGAGGGGACAGGGTGAATGTTGACTGGATCAATGGGGCAACCCAAAAGGAGCTGGACCAGTTCAAATCTGTGTGCGGCCAATTGCTTGGTCGGACCTATGTAATAAAGACGCTTTGCAAACCGGACAAAAGCCGGGTCAACAACCCGGACTATCTATTCCTTTCCGCCCATTATGATGAGGTGCGGGAGTATCTTTACCTGCTGGACTGGGATCTGCGCTGGGACAAGTTTAACGGCTATTTTTACGTCATTAATACCGATGAGGCCAATCGCTGTAACTTAGACAAGAAACAGACAGCGATCCTGTTGGCCATTCGGATGATTTATGACGAAAACCAGGAGCGGCTGGGTCTGGAACATGACGCCATCTGTACCGTTCGGGATCTGCTGGAAAAGGTGGTGACGGATTATGCCATTCTCCCGGCCAAGCCCAACATGGATGAAGTGAAACGGGCCTTGACCCTGCTGGATAACCACTGCGTGATTCAGCGCCTTGAGGGAAAATACAACCAGGGAAGCTGCAAATTTGCCATCCTGCCTACAGTGCTGACGGTGGTATCCAGCGAGAAGTTGGAAGCAGTAGTGTCTGTGCTGAGAAAGGAGGAAGACAGTGAAGAAGCTGAAGAAGATTCTGCTGATTAACTGGCTCTACTTTTCCAAGCAGCTCATTGAGGTGGGCGATGTGAACTTCCTGACCGGGAAAAACGGCGCGGGGAAGTCCACCGTCATTGACGCGCTCCAAATCGTCCTTTTGGGTGAGACCAACGCCCGCAATTTCAATCAGGCCGCGAATGAAAAATCTCAACGTACTTTGGACGGGTATCTACGGGCCGATATGGATGAAAACTCGCCCTATTCCCGGCGGGGAAAGGACTTTTCAAGCTACATTGCCTGCGAGTTCCAGGACGAGACGGAGGGAACACAGTTTGTCACAGGAGTAGTCTTTGACTGCCGCAACGACGGGGTCAACCAGGAGCACTTCTTCATCTACGATGGTACGATTCCTGAGCACTGTTTCGTGGCAGGCCGAGAGGCCATGGATATCCCAAGCCTGCGCATATTTCTCCGGCAGCAGTATGGTGCCCGCGCCAAGTTGTACGATACCCAGAAGCAATACCGGAAGGATATGTTGGCCAAATGGAACGTCCACAGTGAGCAGGTTAGTCGGATGTTGAAAAAGGCAGTGTCCTTCCGGCCTATTGTGGATATCCAGAAGTTTATCACTGAAAACATCTGTGATATCCCGGATAAGCCGGATATTGAGACCATGCAGCAAAACATTCGGGACTACAAGCGCCACGAGCAGCTGGCCCAGCGGCAGGAGGAAAAGCTGGAAAAGCTGCGGGAGATTGCCCAGCTTTTCCGGGAGATGCAGGCTGCGCTGGATCGCTGGGAGCAGCAGAACTTCTTGGTTCTCTGGGCGGAAAAAGAGGATTTGGAGGGCCGGATCGCCCAAAAACAGAGCGAGAGAAAGGACTGTCAGGCTGGGGTGGAACAGGAGGAAAGTGCCTTCCGTCAAGCCGCAGGCCAGATTGAAGAGAAGCAGAGACGGCAGGAAGAATTGACCGCTGCCTGCGCCCAGAGCGATGTAGTTCATGAGGAAAACCGGCTGAATGCGGAGAAAAGGGCCTTACTGAAAGAACAAAAGGGCTTGCTTGGACAGGTACAGTCCACGGTGCTGGAGATCAAGCGGGAAGCCAATCTGCTGTGCAGCCTGGGGCAGAAAATCTCCGCCTGGGAGGACGAGCCGCTTTTGACATCTTTGCACACCGCCGCGGAGGTACTTGAGCAGGTGTACGAAGGGTTTTGCGGCTGTGACGACCGGGTGTTTACCCAATCGTCGGACGTATTCGAGCAGGCCCAGGAGGTTGTATCCAGGTTTATGGCTGCCGTCCGGGAGACAGCCTATAAGGTGGAAGAAATACTCCAACAGCTGAACAGTGAACAAGACCGGCAACGGGCGGCACTGGCCAACCTGCGCAGGAATGTTAAGGACTATCCAAAAGAGCTGCGGCAGCTGCGCGACCGCCTTTCCGTTGAGCTGAAGCGTCAGGCGGGCCGGGAGGTCCGGGTGGACATTCTGGCCGATGTGCTGGAGATTGCGGAGGGTGAGGAACACTGGCGGAAAGCGGTGGAGGGCTATCTGAACACACAGAAGTTCTATTTGCTGATCGAGCCGGAGCACTATCAAAAGGCACTGGCCTTCTATGACGAGATCAAGGGCGATTACAGCGGCCGGTCTTTGGGACTGGTGGACATCGCGAAGCTGCGGGAGCGGGAGAATATCAAGCCGTGGGGTGACAGTCTGGCGCAGAAAATCGAGACGGACAACGAACTGGCCCGCACCTACATCGACTACTTGTTGGGTCGGGTAGTGTGTTGTGCTCATGTGAGTCAGCTGCGCCGACATAAGACGGCGCTGACTGCGGAGGGTATGCTGTACCAGGGCTATGTGGTTCGCCCGCTGCGAAGGGAGCAGATGGAGGATGCGTTTATCGGCCACCGGGCGGTGGCGCTGCGGATTGAGCGGCTGGAATCTGAGATGGAAGCCACGAAAGCGGAGATTGCGGGCTGGACGCCAGTGGGGGCCTTATTGGCAAAGCACAAGGGCCATGAGGCGCTTTTTACTCAGTTTTTTGTGCAGAGCACAGTGGAACAGCGACGCGCGGACTTTCAACGGGGGCAAGAGATCACGGCAGAGGTGGAGCGGCTTGACGATGAGCTGTCCCACCTGGATCTGTTCTGGCTGAACGAGCAACGGCGGCAGATTGAGCTTCTAAAACGGGAAATTGCCGCGTTAGATGGGGAGAAGACCAGGCATGCCCAGGAGAAAGCCCGGCTGGATGAGCGCATCCGCCGGCTGGAATATGAGGAACTGCCTGATCTGTACGGCCAGCAGGCGGAGAAAGAAGATGCGTTGAACGAGCAGTTTACCCAAACCTTTGTGGAGCAGGTCGGTATTCCCCGCTACCAGCAGGAGCTTGTCCGGCTAAAACGGGCCTCTGCCGTGGCCAAGAACTTCCGGGACCGGCTGGCCCAGACCAAAAACGAACGGAATACGGCGCAGAGTAGGCTGTTTAAGGCGCGGCAGGATTACGTCAGTGCGTTCCAGCCCTGTTCCTTCCGTGTGGACGCTATGGTCAACGATGAATTTGCCCAAGAGCAGCGACGGTTGGATGAGAGTGAACTGCCCAAATACCGGGAGAAGATCCGGGCAGCCCGTGAGAGCGCCATGGAGCAGTTTCAGAACGATTTTCTGGCCAAACTGAAATCCAGCATCGACCAGGTCCAAGACCAGGTGAAGAGCTTGAATAAGGCACTGAAGCAGGCCCAGTTTGGCACAGATCAATACCAATTCCGGGCGGACCGGGACCCGGACTATGCGGAATATTATGATATGATTATGGCCCCGGAGCTAATGGAGGGAGAGGGCGGCCTGTTCGCTCTGCCTTTCCAGCAGAAGTACGGACGGTTGATCGAGGACTTATTCAGCCGCCTGGCCATGTCCGATGATACCCAGCTCAACGCTCGAAAACAGAGCGAACTACAGCAGAACATAGAGCGGTATACGGATTTCCGCACCTATCTGAAATTTGACCTGGAGACCACGGATCAAAACGGCTCCAAGCAGTTGTTGTCTCAGACATTGAATACCAAATCTGGTGGCGAGACCCAGACACCTTTTTATATTGCCGTGCTGGCCTCCTTTGCGCAGCTCTACCAGGTGAATAACCTGTCCAAGCTGGTCAGCAATACGGTACGGCTGGTGGTTTTTGACGAGGCGTTCAACAAAATGGACAGTGACCGCATTGTGGAGAGCGTCCGGCTGTTACGAAAGATGGGCTTGCAGGCTATCATCTGCACTCCGCCGGACAAGCTGGCCGACATCATGCCGTTGGCGGATAAGACCCTGCTGGTTAGTAAAGAGAAGTACAAAATGCACATCCTGACCTATGAAAAGGAGATGGCTGGGCAATGGAGCGAGACATAATCCTGTCCCGCCTGCTGGGCAAGTATGAGAGAAGTAAACATATGTTGGAACCAGGGGCATCGAGCCGCCGGGTGATGCTTCGTGTAGATAAAAAAGAGCTACCTGAGTACCAATACCAGGAGGCGGATGTCCGTGATGGGTTCAACCGGGCGGCGGAGGAGTTGGCACGGGAAGGGCTTGTTTTTATTGAATGGGTGAAGGATCGACCCGTACTGTCGGCGGTGGTACTCAATCTGGAAGCTGTGGAACGATGCTATCAGTCTGCGGGCCGGATGCACCCTAAAGTGCGGGCGGAGCGGGTTGCGGGGAAGGTTCAGGCCGAGTTAGCTGATGTGGATACGACTTGGGTCGCAGACTGGCGGGATGAAGTGTGCGAAAAAGCACAAAACAAATATGCTATTCCACATTTCTGTAAAAAGGATATGGTATTTTTGTCGGAGCTGCTGACCGCGCTGGTGCAGTACGATGCGTTGCGGGGCGAGCCGGTGACCATGCGGGCGTTCAGTAGCCGGTGCTATCACAACAGCAAATTTTTTGAGCGCAATGTTCGCGAGACATTTCTGGAAATTGCCCGGAGCCATTGCCCGGGACTAGCCGAGGCTTGCGAGCAGAGTGATCTGGGCGTTCGGGATCAGCTCGCGTATCTGGGAATCTATGCGCGGCCAGAGCTGTACGAGCTATCCGGCAAGTGTATACTTACTACAGAAACGGGGAGCATCCATGTGGATTCTGTCTGGCCCTTTGGGATTGCTCTGCCCAGCACCGCCATAGACTCCATTCAGGCAATTACTTTGAGCGGGATTAGCAGAATTGTGTTCATAGAAAATAAGACGAATTACGATGAATTTCTGCTTTCCGAGTTGGATGCAAGGACGTTGGCGGTCTATCATGGGGGATTTCTTAGCCCACAAAAGCGCAAACTGTTCATAAAAATTGCGGAGGCAGTTCAGGAGGGGGCACAGGTTTTCTTTTGGGCCGACATCGACTTGGGGGGATTTCGCATGTTCTCCCAATTGCAGGCTCTGATTCCTAGGTTGCTGCCCCTTCGTATGGGCGGGGAGGATGTTGCTGCATATCGGGGGAATGGGCTGCCGCGCCCCCTGGAATATCTGGAACGGCTGGCGCAAGCGCTGGAGAATGGGGATTTCCCGCTGTTTGATAACGCGATCCAACGGATTTTGGAGTATGGTGTTACCATTGAACAGGAATCTTTTTTGATGTAACAACTGAGGCGATCCGTTTATGCATACTAAACTACACAACAAATTAGTCCGCGACCACATTCCCAAAATCATCAAATCTGACGGCAAAACCTGTATCATAGAAATGATGTCTGACACCCGATATCTGGAGATACTGGATGCCAAACTGAACGAAGAATTATCCGAGTACCAGGAGAGCAAATCCCTGGAAGAACCGGCGGATCTGCTGGAGATCATGCGGACTGTCGTCAACGCCAGGGGCTGGACCTGGGAACAGCTTGAGCAAATCCGACAGGAAAAGGCCGCCAAACGGGGCGGCTTTGAAAAGAAAATCCTTCTAAAAGAAGTCTAGGAGAAATGAGGTAACCGTCGTGCCTATTCCCCACTCCGCTTCCGGAAGCAGGGCCGAGGACCTGTTTATTGAACTGTTTAGCGAGGTCTTCGGCGCGGAAAAGGCCGGATACCTCTATTCTCAATATCATTTTTACGATATTTATCAGAATAGTCGCTATGCCGACTTCGTCCTGGAGAATAACGGGCGGCGAATCGCCATCGAAATCGATGACGAGGGGTCCCACCACAAGAGTTTGGTGGCCTCCGGTAAATTTTATGATGACCTGCTGAAGCAAAATAGCATGATTTACATGGGCTGGGACGTATACCGTTGGGCAGTGCGGCAGATGCAGCTTCAACCGGATCTGGTAAAGGACGAGCTTCGAGTGTTCTTGGGTAGCCGTCCCCGGCTTCGGGCAATCGAGGACTACCTGCCCACCCAGCGGGGCCGGGCGCTGTGCGGCGCAAATTTGGAGCTGAAAGAGCACCAGCGGGAAGCGCTGGATGCCTTGGAGGCCATGCGAAGCCGTGGGGAAACCATCGCTTTGCTCTGCCATGCCACCGGTACCGGCAAAACGGTGACGGCGGTGCTGGATGCCAAACGCCTGGGCGGCAGAACACTGTTCCTGGCCCACAGGCAAGAACTGGTAGAGCAGGCGGTGAAGACATTTCAGGCGTTATGGTCCGAAGTGGAAGTCGGTCGTTATCTGGATACCGTTAAGGAGCCGGACGCCCGTGTGGTCTGCGGCAGTGTACAGAGCGTGGCTCTGCATCTGGACCGCTTCAAGGACGATGAATTTAACTACCTCATTATTGACGAGGCCCACCACGCGGCAGCGGATACCTACCAGAAAGTGCTGGCATTTTTTAAGCCCGCTTTCACTTTAGGCCTGACAGCCACGCCGGAGAGAAACGACGATAGGAGCATCCTAGACATTTTCAAAAATACCGCCCACCGTCTGGATATCCAGACCGCCGTAGAGTTGGGAGAGTTGGTTCCAGTACGGTGCATCCGCATCCACACCAACATTGACCTGACCAAGGTCCGATTCAACAGTGTTCGGTACAATATCCGAGACCTGGAAACCAAAATCTACGTGCCAGAGCGGAACCGCCTCATCGTGGACACCTGGCTTCAATACGCCCAGGGGCGGCGGACGGTGGTGTTCTGTGCCTCGGTCTGGCACGCGGAGGAAATTGCCACCTTGTTCCAAAAAGCCAGAGTCCCCGCCGCTGCCGTTTCCGGCGGCATGAAGCGTTCGGAGCGGGATGAGTTCCAAGATAAATTCGTCCGCCGGGAAATCTTAGTGCTCTGTGCCTGCGACCTGCTGAATGAGGGCTGGGACTGTCCGGAAATCGAGGTTCTGTTCATGGCCCGGCCCACCATGTCCAGAGTTCTGTACACCCAGCAGTTGGGCCGGGGGATGAGACTGTACAAGGGCAAGGAGAGCCTGATGGTTTTTGACTTTGTGGACAATGCCAGCCAGTACAATATGCCCATGTCTCTCCACCGTTTATTCAAGCTGCGGAAGTACCGGGCAGGGGAACTGGTCCTGTCCCCTTGGGATAAACAGATGGCAGAGGGAGCGCTGTATGACCGCCGGGAAAAGCCCGCTGCCCTGCTGGATTGGCCTATTGATGCCACAGACTACGAGCTGGTTGACGTGTTCAACTGGCAGGATGAGGCGGAGGGTATGATTTCCCAGATGGAGTTTGTTCGCCGGGTGGATGTACAGGCGGAGACCATCGAGCGGTACGTCCGGGAGGGCAAGTTGGTCCCGGACCTGGCGGTGCCCATGAGCGAGCACCGGGTTTTCAAATATTTCAAGGAAAAAACCCTAGAGAAGTATGCCAAAGCATACGGTTGGACACTGATCGACGACTCAAATCGGAAAGGCCTGTTTCTGGACATGATTCGGAAAATGGATATGAGCTATTCCTATAAGCCGGTTTTAATCAAGGCAGTTCTGCGGTACGCCGACGAGAAGGGCCGTGTAAAACTGTCAGATATTGCGGACTATTTCCAGTTTTACTATGAGGGACGGCGGGCCGCTGGACTGACGGTGGAGAAGGCCAACAGCATCTTTGCCAAAGGCGGATACACGAACAGCGAGGCTCAACGGAATATCCTGGCCAATCCTTTCAAACGATTCGAGGATATGCAAATGCTTCGGCACACTAGGACTCTGGGAATCGTACAAGTGGACGAGGCGGTCTGGAAGCGGCTGAGCAAGGAAGAAAAAGCGGAAATCGATAAAATTTGCGATGAAAAGCTGGAGGCGTATTATCAGAGGTTGGAAAAATCAAGAAAATAAGAGGTTGACAAATCTTTCCGCAAATGTCACACCCTTCAACATAGCGATATTATCAATGATTTTTGTCTTGCTTTGATTTTCATACATACAGGCTATCTCGAAAGAGATTGGATTTCGTTTACAGGTTTTCGCTACACACCCAGGCACTATTGTGCCCTAAGGCAAAAGTAAATGACCGTCATCAAGGGACACAACCTGGTGAAATCGGATTGGCCAAACTGTTATGAGATGAGGTTTCAGCCATAGACGAGCTGATTCACCCGCCCTTTTTCTGGACATTCCCGTGCATAAAAGCCTCAGGGAAAGCGGAAAATACTTCCAAATATTCATGGGGAAAGGACGGGATACTCCAGTTGGAGATCAATAAGTATGAAGCTGTAGGACTGGTAGATGTTTGGCTCTCACGGGAGGATCAGACCAGCCAGGAGGTGCAAGATCGTCTGCGGGAATTATACTGCAGGTGCAAAGAAGAAAAATATACCGTGGCGGTGTTCTATTCTGGCCAGCAGGACTTGGCGGAAGAGACCAGCGCCCTGCTTCGCTATAACCGCCGCCGTTTCGCCGAGCGGGCCGTCCAGCGGGAGAAGACCCGAAAGCGGCAAGTCTACCGATGAGAAACACCAGGCGTCTCAGAACTGTCCGGCAATTCCGGTTGCGTTTTTCTGTGGACTGTGATACAATATCATCTGATAAATACAGATAAAAAGCGGTATAATTTGACAGGAGTGAAGGAATGTGACGCTATGATCGAACGCTTTGACATCGCTGGCTACTGCCGCATCTCTGTAGACGAGGAATTGGACCGGGACAACACCTCCATCGAGAACCAGAAGGCCATTATCACGGATTTCGTCAAGCAGAAATTCCCCAACTCCACCCTCACTTTCTACGAGGATCGTGACCGCTCCGGCTACACCTTCGAGCAGCGGGAGGGCTACCAGACCATGCGGCGGGAGCTGATGACCCATCAGATGGACATCCTCATCGTCAAGGACTTCTCCCGCTTCTCCCGCCGCAACAGCCGAGGACTGGTGGAGCTGGAGGACCTCCGGGACGCGGGAGTGCGCATCATCTCCATTGGTGATGGCATCGACTTCCCCAACGACGGCGATTGGCTGAAAATCCAGTTTCAGTTCCTCATCAATGAAATGCCCGTCACCGACACCAGCAAAAAGGTAAAGTCCGTCATCAAGCGCCGCCAGCAGGACGGCAAATGGATCTGCGCCGCCCCCTACGGTTACATCCTGAACAAAAAGCAGGAGTTCGAGATCGTCCCCACAGAAGCGGAAATTGTCCGCCGGATTTTCCAGCTGTACATTGACGGCTGGGGCTACAAGAAAATCGCTAACCACCTCACGGACGAGGGCGTTCCCACCCCCCGCATGGCGGAGCGAGACCGCAAGGAGGCGGCAGGGGAGAATTACCGCCGTGCGGTTAAGCCCGCCTGGGCCATTGTGACCGTGCAGGGCATCATCGACAACGATTTCTACATCGGAACCTTACGCCAAGGGAAATATACCCGGAAAAAAATCAACGGCAAGGAAGTCAAGCGGGACGAGCTGGACCACATCATCATTGAGCACCATCACCAGGAAATCATCGACTATCGCACCTTCGCCACGGCCCGGGCCCTGCGGGAGAGCCGCTCCACCGCCCACTACCGGGGGCAGAAAAAGTACGACAACACCTATTCCGGCTTCCTGGAGTGCGGCGACTGCGGCTCCCCCATGTTCGCCATGAGCCGCCGGGATATCAAGGACGCCTACCGCTGCGGGGAGTACCACAAGCGAGGGCTGAAAGCCTGCACCAGCCACCATATACGGGTGGACAAGCTGGATGAACTGCTGAAGCTGTATGTTCAGAAGGTCAAGGACAACTCCGCCGCCATGCTGGACCGTCTCAACGCGGACCTTGAAAAAGAAGCGGGGAACGTGGCGGAAACCAAGAAGTCGGCGGAAAATCTGGAGGCGGTGCTGGCGGACCTCCAGGAGGAACTGAAAGCCACCAAGCGCCAGCGCATCCGGGACATTATGAAGCACCCAGACCAAGAAGAGACCCTAGAGGAAACCTACGACGAGATGGAAAGTGACCTGCTCCGCCGGATGGAGGGCATCCAAAATCAGATTGCCATGACGGTAGACAAGCGGAACACCATCATCCAAGTCAATCGGGTGGCCAAGACGGCGCTGGAGGTCTTTGATGACATACTGAACAAGCCCAAGCTGGACCGGAACGACCTTCAGCTCATCATTCAGAAAATCAAAGTGTACGAGGACCATATTGAAATCCAGCTCAAAGCGGATATCGATAGCATCCTGCAAAGCGGTACGCTCCCGGATGAGAAGCCCGAGGCCGTAGCGGCGATGGCTCCCGTCAGCGACCGCCCCTATGAAATTCAAATCATCCAGGAGAGCGACAAGCACAACGACAAGGTTTTCACTGTCAAAGTTATCAGCAACGGCGACCCATTGGAGATATACACCGACAAAGACGGCGAGGTCATTTTTAAGAAATACTCTCTCATGGGCGGTCTGGGAGACTTTGCCGGGCAGATGTGTGAGACGCTCAACAAAACCACCGGTCAGATTGCTGTGATTACCGACCGGGATACCTGCATTTCGGTGGCGGGCACGCCCCGCCGGGAGCTGGCCGACAAGCGGGTTTCCACCGAACTGGAGCAGATTATGGAGGGCCGGCAGATTTACCAGTACCGCGCAGGGGACAACCCGCTGTTTGTCTGCGATGAGAACGACAAATATTTCATCGCCTGCGCCGCCCCCATCCTCTCCGAGGGGGATGTGCTGGGTTGTGTCCTGTTTGTCAGCCGCGATGACGACGTAAAAACCAGCGAAACCGACTACAAGCTGGTGCAGACCATTGCTGGCTTCCTGGGCCGGCATATGGAGGCGTAAAACGCGAAAAAGCAGGAGGGATTGCACTGAATATGCGTCCTTCCTGCTTTTTTCTTATAAAATTCTGTCCCACCAATCCGGATAACGATATACCCAATAAGACTGTTCGGTTATAACGGCATCCTGCGCCGCATCATAGTATACATGATATCCAATAAGCACCCAGCCCCCCAGGTCAACCAGCGCACGGCTGCCCAACTCTACATACCCACCGTCGATAACCCGGCCAAACCCATGGCAGCGAGATTCCTGCCAATTTCCCAATTCCCCTATGTGGATAATTGGGCATACCTCCCATGACGCGCTGTCTGCATGATAGCGGTAGAAGTAAATGGAGGACATTCCGTTAGCGGCCGGGTCCGACACAGCTATTACAGGTTCCTCAAGGTTTTCAATCCTAACCGCACAAAAATTCTCAATCAGCGGCTCCGTCACACTGATTGTATGAATTGTTCGCCGCTCCCCGCTGCTGTCTGTGCTGTAAATTTCGACGCCGTCGTGCTGTACTTGGAAGGTTTCTTCACCAATCTCCACAGAAAACGCAGATTCCGGGTCACTCAACAGATGAAACTCTCCCATACCGCCGGTGTCCTTCGCCGGGGTGGTTTGAGGATTGCCGGATACCACCCCATCCGCCTCCGGGTCCAGGGTACTCCAGCTCAGTGCTGGGCACTCTGATGTCTCCGCTGCGCCGGAAGCAGCGGTTTTCGCAGACTCTGGGAACACGGCGGGAGTGGGTGAGGGAGACAATGGTATCTCGGTTGGCGTGGGGGGTGCTGTCCATTCCAGTCCAGGAGTGGGCAAGAGAATCTCCACCGGCCCCCCTCCCGCGCCGGAGCAACCGGCCAGGAGCATCAGCGCCAACACTCCAGCGGTCAAATTCTGGCGTTGTTTCATCCGATTCTGCTCCTATCCATTCGAGGAACTGTACTCACCGTTGGAGCTCGACTTTTTCCGCCGCTTCCGGCGGCGGGGGCTCCGTTTGCACACATAGACCTCCCCATGAGTGGCGGCGTAAAACTCCCGCAAAAAGCTCAGGGTCACCTGGGGCACTGCCACACGGGCCCGCCAGCAACCATTCTCCCGCTGCGAAATGGTCATACGGCAGAGAAAACACCCGTGCTCGGCACACCGGAAGGTCCCATACCAGCACAATCCCCCTGGATAGTACCACCGGGGCACCCAGCTCACCGAACCGCAGAGGGGACAGACCTGCCGCCGTGTTTCCCGGCTGTCCAGAGGGGCCCTTTGGCTGGAAAAGCTCCCTATCGTACGGACGGGCTGCGGCGGAAACCGGACCTCCGCCAGACGGCGCAGGCGGACAGGGATTTCCTGAAGCTCCAAGTCCTCTTTCCGAATCCAAGCGGAAATCAGCGCCGTATATAGGGCGTCGTTCAGAGCGTTGTGGTAGTCAAAGGTATCTGGAAGGGCGCAATATTCCACGGCACGGGAGAGGGCCATGGACTGCTGGGTCCCCGCCCGCTGAGAGAACGCGGCCTGAAAATCATACGTGATGTCCGCCTTGACACCGGGAAGCCCCCAATAGCCGCAATTCTGGCTCAGAATGTCCACATCGTCCCCACCCCAGACGGCGAACACCCGCTCTCCCCCGCACCACCGCCGAAAATCCTCCATAGCCTGAGGAAAGGTCAGTTTCGAGGCCAGAATGGATGCAAGCTCCGGCAGCTCCTTGGCGAGGTGGTTGAGGCACTTATGGACGCGGGGCCGGATATAGGCGTTGAACGTATCCGTAATGGGCCCGCCCAGCCCATCCATCCGCACCGCGCCGATTTGAAGAATCTCGTCCAATGGCTTCTTGTCATAGCCCCGATTCCACTCCAAATCCAATACAATCATCGCGCTCACCCCTCCTTTTGTACGTTTTCCTGTAAGACGCGGGCCCGCCGAGGCCAAGGCTCAATTTCTGAGTGCTTTACAGAATTTGTAACCACTTCAAATACTTTGATTATAGGTATCACTTCAATAAGACGAAAAGAGGACCCGCGGTAACTCCTACCTCGGGTCCTCTCCATCCTTTTGCGCAGGGGCAGGCGTTCCGTTTGGCTGATTACTTCAGCTCCACCTTGGCACCCACGTCCTCCAGCTTCTTCTTGAGCTCCTCGGCCTCATCCTTGGAGACACCCTCCTTGATGGCCTTGGGAGCGGCCTCGACAGCGGCCTTGGCCTCAGCCAGACCCAGGCCGGTGATCTCACGAACGGCCTTGATGACCTTGATCTTCTCGGCGCCGACCTCAGCCAGGACCACGTCGAACTCGGTCTTCTCCTCGGCAGCGGGAGCAGCGCCGCCGCCAGCGGCGGGAGCGGCCATAGCGGCAGCGGACACGCCGAACTCGTCCTCCAGAGCGTGGACCAGCTCACTGAGCTCCAGAACGGTCAGACCCTTAACCTCTTCAATGAGGGCAGTGATTTTCTCAGAAGCCATGATATGTTACCTCCTAAATAAATGTGAAAAGTATGGGGTTTTACTCGGCGGCGGGAGCTTCCCGCTCCACATAGCCGCCCTTCTCGTCGGCAATGGCCTTCAGAACAATTGCCAGGCTGGAGATGGGGGCCAGCATGGTGCCCAGGACCTGGGCCTGGAGGGCCTCCTTCGAGGGCAGCTCGGCCAGGGCCATGATCTCATCCAGGGAGAGGACCTTGCCGTCCATGAATCCAGCCTTGATGGTGAACTTGGCGCCGTTGAACTGCTTGGAAAACTTGTTGATGACCCGCATGGGGGCAATGGGATCGCCGTTGGACAGGGCCATGGAGGTGGTGCCGTTGAGCACCTCGTCCATCTCGTTCATCCCCACATTGTCAATGGCCCGGCGGACCAGGGTATTCTTTACCACGGCGTAGTCCAGCTCGTTCTTGCGGCACTCGGCACGCAGAGCGGTGTCCTCAGCCACGGTGATGCCCTTGTAATCCACAAGCACGCCGCTGGCGGCGCCCTTGATCTTGTCGGTCAGCTCGGCCACGATGGCCTGTTTCTCCGTGAGAACCTTTGCGTTAGGCATTTGGAAATTCACCTCCGTTGAAATCGAGTCCAGCTTTTCTGAACAACAAAAAAGCTGCCTTCGCATTCAAAGCAGCGAAAACAGCAAAGGATATTCCTTCTTTGGCTGCATTCTCGGCAGGAATTACGGCGCAAGCCACCTGCTGTCTTTGAACACAGCTGGCATTATATCAGCCCGTCTGGGGTTTGTCAAGTGTTTTTTCAGGGCGTGGAGTGAAAATGGTACATTCCTTTTCCTCGAAAATCTACTCAGATAGGATAGGGCATCCGTCAATCTGGAAACTTTGGTCTGTTCACAGCCGGGGCGGAGGTACGTGCAGCCCACTCCTCCAGCAGCTCCAGCCCCTCCGGGGCCAGCAGCAGCAGGGCGCAGAGATTGGGCAGGGCCATGAGCCCGTTGCAGATATCCGCCAGCTGCCACACTGCCGAGACATCAATCACGCTCCCCGCCGCGATTGCCGCCACGAACACACCGCGATAGACCCCCTGGAGCCTCCGGCCGCCCAGGAGGCAGGACAGGCTTCGCTCACCGAAGTAGCTCCACCCCAGCAGCGACGTGAAGGCAAACAGCAGCAGGCAGGCCGTCACCAGCGCCTCTCCGGCGGGGCCCAGCACTGTGGAAAAGGCCGCTGCTGACAGGGGCGCGCCCAGCATCTCCGAGGTTACGGCCCCCTCCTGAATCGCGGCAAGCGCGGTTTCCGGCTGATAGACGCCGGTGGTCAGAATCACCAGCGCGCTGACCCCGCACACCAGAACGGTGGACACAAAGACCTCAAAAATCCCCCACATTCCCTGCTCGCCGGGCTCCCGGACGTCGGCGGCGGCGTGGGCAATGGCCGAGGACCCCATGCCCGCCTCATTGGTGAACACGCCTCGGGCCACGCCATAGCGCATTGCCGCCGAAACGGTGTAGCCCATGCCGCCGCCCAGAGCCGCCTGGGGGCAGAAGGCCCCCTCCACAATCGCCCCCAGGGCCTCCGGCAGAGCCCTGGCGTTGACGGCCAGAACCACCGCGCCGCCTCCCAGAAAGAGCAGCGCCATACAAGGCACCAACCCCTCGCTGACTCTGCCGATGCGGCCCACACCTCCCAGCATCACCGCCCCGGTGAGCAGCGCCAGCACCACCCCCACCGCCAACCGGTTCCAGCCCAAGGAGGCCTCCAGCGCGGCGGCGATGGAGTTGGCCTGTACCAGATTTCCTCCCCCCAGGGAGGCCGCTAGACAGCTGGCCGAAAACCACACCGCCAGAAACCGGCTCCCCAGCCCCCGTTCCATGTAGCACATGGGACCGCCCTGCCAGCCGTTTTCCCCCCGCTCCCGGTAGCGCACCGCCAAAATCTTTTCCACACAGCCGGTCATCATCCCCAGCAAGGCGGAAATCCACATCCAGAACACCGCCCCCGGCCCTCCGTAGAAAATAGCGGCGGCCACCCCGGCGATGGAGCCGGTGCCAATGGTGGAGGCCAGAGCGGTGGCCATCGCCTGGAGCTGGGTGAGTCCTTTTTTGGACTTCTCCCGGCGGCGGGGGCGCAGAATGCTCCCCAGGGTGGTTTTCAGCCAGAGGGGACAGGAAAAAATCTGGAAAAATCCCGTACGCACCGAAAAATACAGTCCCACCAGCAGGAAACACCCCAGCAGCCAGGGATTCCAGATAAAATTGCCCAACCGCTCTAAAAACGCCATGTCCGCACCCCCTCAAAAAGAGGTATGCGGACATGGCGTTGAATATGTTACGCGGTCCAGTAGGTGTTCCGGCCGTTTTCCACGCTCCGGCGGACCTCGCCCAAGGCCATCAGGTGGTCCAGGTGGGCCATGCACTCGCCCACAGCGAACCACTTCTGCGTCTCTGGGAACTCCGCCCAGGAGGCGGCGCGGATTTTCCAGGTCATGTATCCCGCCAGCTCATAGGCCCCCGTGCCGGGGTGGCGGCGCACAGCCTCCAGGGCTTCCTCCAGACGGCGGGTGTGGTGGCGCTTGAGGGCCTCCACCCGCTCCGGCACGCTTCCGCCCTTCCGGTGCCCCGGCAGGGCCAGGGCGTTTCCATAGGGCAGGATTTTATCCAGGCTGTTCAGATAGGCCCCCAGGGCGTCGGACAGGGCCGGCCAGGAGGTGATGTTGGGGGTAATGTCAAAGAGCACATGATCCCCGGTGAAGAGCACCCCCTGTTCCTCCAGCCAAAAGCACATCTGCCCCGGCGTGTGTCCGGGCATCAGCAGGCAGCGCAGCTTCCACCCGTCCAGCTCCAAAAGCTGGCCGTCCTCCAGACCCACATAGGGTCCCTGAACCGGGGGCGGAGCCATGCTCCGGGCGGGGTTGGTCCGGTCCAGGCGGTCCAGCATGTCCTGAGGAAAGCCCTCCGCCAAAAAGCGCGCCTGAGACAGCGCCCAATACATCTGCCGGGCGGCCTCGTCGGCCAGACTGCTCCGGTCAATTCCGCTGATGTAAATGTGTCCCTGCTCCCCAGCCGCCTCCACCGCAAGGCCGGAGTGGTCCGAGTGCAGGTGGGTCAGCAGAACGTCCACAGGCTGTCCCTGACAGCCCAGCTCCTCCAGCCCGGCGAAGAGGGCGCTGCGGCACTCCTCCTGCCGGAAGCCGGTGTCAATGAGGATGCTCCGCTCGTTCCCCCGGAGCAGGTAGGCGTTGAGCTCTTTCAGCGGATTTCCCGGCAGGGGCACCGGAATGCGGTACAGGCCAGGCAGAATGGATTCGGTCATACTGGTTTTCTCCCTTCGTTTGATTGGAGCTTATTCATCCTCCAGCAGGCTGTCCAGCAGGTCGTTGAGCACCCGCTCGGGCCGGGTCTGAAACCCCTTTGCCAGACGGACGGCGTGCTCCTGGGTGGGGGAAAAGAGGGCCACCTTCAAAAGGCTCCCCCCGTCGTCGTCCAGGGACATGGAGACGGTGAAGCCCCCTTCCGGGCGCTCGATAATCTCGGCCCGCACCTGGGCGCTGCGGCGCAGGGCGCTGTTCACCTTGGACAGGGACTGGCCGCACTTGTGCTTGACCGAAAAGGGCAGGCTGCTCTCACAGGCGGCCCCGTCCCGGCGGCCCTTGTCCGAAATGGCGTACAGCCCCTCCGTCAGGGTCAGGTGTTCCGTCTCCACCATCTCGGACACCGACTCGGCAAATTCAAAGTAATCCACGCCCTCGTCGCACATGGTCAGCTCGGTCAGTGTGGCGAAATCAATGGGAGCGGCCACCCGCGCCATCAGATAGAGCACCAGGAATTTAATGTCCAGCTTGTCATGAATAAAGCCATAGCGGGCCATGGGAAATCGCTCCTTTTTCGCGCAGTCACTTTCGGGACCTCTGAAGCTCGTCCCGCGGGTGTTTTCCCGCCGGTTGAACCAGAGTTTCCTTTATTATATCGAAAAAACAGAAAAACACAACCTATTTTTTTGCGAGCACCGCCGGGGGAACCTTTTCCGCTGCCGGTCCGTCCAAACAAAACGGATGGTATCCCGTAATTTCAGTTGACATAAAAAGCGTTGAGCTGATACAATAGATACAATATGTTAACAAAGGAGGCACAGGCCATGGAAGGAAAACAGCTGGCTTTGGACGTGCTGGAGCAGGTGCGCAGGGCGGTAGTGGGGAAGGACGAGGTCCTGGTAAAGGCTCTGCTGGCTATATTGGCGCGGGGACATATCCTCATGGAGGACATTCCCGGCGTGGGCAAGACCACCATGGCCCTGGCCTTCTCCAAGGCGCTGCATTTGCAGTATGGCCGGGTGCAGTTCACCCCTGACGTGATGCCCTCGGACATTACGGGCTTCTCCCTCTACAACAAGTCCACCGGGCAGATGGAGTACCAGCCGGGGGCGGTGCTGTGCAACCTCTTCCTGGCCGACGAGCTCAACCGGGCCACCAGCCGCACCCAGTCCGCCCTTTTGGAGGCCATGGAGGAAGGACAGGTCACGGTGGACGGCACGGCTCACCCGGTCCCCCAGCCCTTCCTGGTCATCGCCACCCAAAACCCCGCCGGGGCCTCAGGGACGCAGCTGCTTCCCGACTCCCAGCTGGACCGGTTCATGGTACGCCTGTCCATCGGCTACCCGGAGCCCGCCTTTGAGATGGACATGGTCCGCCGGAAGCAGGAGGGCAATCCGCTGGACAAGGTACAGCAGGTCATGAGCCTCACCGAGCTGGAAGCCCTGCGGGACCAGTGCGCCCAGGTCCACGTATCCGACCCGGTGCTGGAATACATCGTCCGTCTGGTGGGGGCCACCCGCAACCATCCCTCCATCCTCCAGGGGGGCAGCCCCCGGGCCACCCTGGCCCTGACGGCCATGAGCCGGGCCGCCGCCCTGGTCCAGGGGAGGGATTACGTGGTCCCGGAGGACGTGCGGCACATTTATCCCGATGTAATCGTACACCGGCTCCTGCTCTCCCCCAAGGCGGAGCCCGGCAGCGGGGACAAGCTGGCGGCGTCCATCCTCAAGACCGTCCCCGCGCCCCAGATTCGGTGAGGCGGCCATGCTTCACCGCTGGATTGCCTACCTGGGAGCGCTGGGGTGCGCCGTGCTCTTTCAGATTTTCTTCAAGGACTTTTTTTCCACCTTTCTGCTGGCGGCGGTGCTGCTGCTGCCGGTGCTCTCCCTGGCCCTGAGCCTGCCGGGGATGCTCCTTTGCGCTGTGGAGCTCTCCCCCTCCGCCGCCCTGGTCACCCGAGGGGAGGGAGCCCGGTTTCAGGCCGCGGTTCAGGTTCCCTACCGCCTCCCTCTGGCGCGGGTGCGGCTGACGGTGCGCTGTGTCAATCAGCTCACCGGGGAGGCGCAGACCCTCCGCCGGGATTTATGGGGGAGCGGCGCCTCGTTCACCCTGGAGGCCCCCACCCGGCACTGCGGACGGCTTGTGTGTACCGTCCAGGGGGCCTGTGTGTGCGGCCTGCTGGGCTTACTGGTGCTGCCGGTGCGCACACGGGGGAGCGCCGATTTGCTGGTCCTCCCCGTCCGCGTCACCCCCCAGCGCCCGCCGGAGCTGGCCGGGCAGGAGCAGCAGGGGAACACCCTGCGCCCCCGCCCCGGCGGCGGACCGGGAGAGGATTACGATTTGCGGGACTACCGCCCTGGGGACCCCATGAAAACCGTCCACTGGAAGCTCTCCACCAAGCGGGAGGAGCTGGTCGTGCGGGAGGTCCTGGAGCCCGTGCGGGCGGAGCTCTATCTGACCTTTGACCACCTGGGCCCGCCGGAGCGGATGGACCGGACCCTGGACCAGGTCGCCGCCCTGTCCCGGCTGCTGCTGGAGGGGGAGCGGCCCCACCGGCTGGCCTGGACCCACCCGGAAACCGGGGAGGTGGAGGACTGCCCGGTGGACGCCGAACGGACCCTGCTGGGGGCCCTGGCCAAGGCGCTGGCCTGTCCCGCCCCCCTGGAGGGGTGCTCCGTGGAAGCCCTCCCCCTGTCCGGCGGAGCGCGGGTCCAGCGGCTTCACATCGGCCCCCAGGGACTGGAAGGAGGGGAACCGTAATGGCCCGAAACACCCCGAAAACTCCGCCGGAGAAGCGGAGTCCTCTGACGGTCCTGCTGGACGGGATTTTGGTATTTCTGGCCCTGGCGGGAAGCCTCTTTTCCTTCTCCACCGCCTTCTCCCTCCAGGTTCGGACCCTTCCCCTGCTGCTGGGGTGCGGCCTCTGCGCCCTGGCCGTCTTGGCCAGCCTTTCTCTGCCCCGGTTCCGCTGGGCGCCCCCCATTGTCATCGCGCTGGGGTGGGCCTGGGCCCTGCGGGAGCTGTGGGATACCCTGGCGCTGGGAGAAATTTCCCTGCGCTGCTCGGTGGTCAACACCGTGGTCGCCAGTCTGGGGACCGGTCAGGCCATCCGGCCCATTGCCGAGCTTCCCGATTCGGTGTGGCAGGACGCCTGCACCGCCCTGGTGCTGATGGCGGCGGTCCCACTGGCCCTGCTGCTGGGGCTGAGTATCATGCGGGCCCGGTCCTTCTGGCTGACGGCCCTGCTCTGCCTGCCTTTCGTGGCCGCGCCCCTGGCCGTCAGCATCACCCCCGCGTGGCTGCCGCTGATGGCGGTGCTGGTGTGCTGGGGGACTCTGGCGCTGCCCTCCCTCTCCGTTCGGAGCGGGCGGAAGCGGTATGACCAGCTGCGGCTGGTGAGCCTGCCGGTGTGTACCCTGGCGCTGGCCCTGCTGACGGCGGCGATGCCTCGGGCGGCGTACCAGCGCCCCGCCTGGGCGGACAAGGCCCACGACGAAATACTCAACTGGGCCTCCCGCGTCAGCGACGAGTATTTCCCCTCTGTCCACGTATTCAACGGCGGCATGGCCCTGGACCAGGAGGTGGATTTGTCCAGCGCGGGCCCCCTGCGGTACACCAACCGCAACGTGCTGGAGGTACGCAGCTCCGACCTGCGGGGACGGATTTACCTGCGTGGCTTCTCCAGCGCGGTCTATGACGGGAAGAGCTGGGGCCCCCTGGAGGATGAGGCCTACCGGCTGTTGGGGCGGTATGCCCACGACTCCTCCAGTATCTTTACATGGAATCCCCAGGGAGAGCAGGGCGAGGGCCTTGTGAATGCCGCCGGTATGGCCCAGGACCCCGCGCCCTACCTGATGATGGAGCTCAACGGCTTCCAGCCCATGAACTTCCCGGCGATGGCCGAGCGGGATACCTACCCGGACCATCCCTACGCCAAGGTCACGGTCCGCAACATCGGGGCCACCCCCGGCTATGTGTATGTACCCTACCACATCCTCACCACACCGGAGGAGCTCTCCGGGGCCTGGTTCGTCCAGGACGCCTATGTGGCCGCTGAGAAGGGGGTAGACTCCCATACCCTCTACATCATGCCCAACTGCTCCCCCGGCTCCGGGAGCGCCCTGCCCTACGGCAGCGATGCGAGCATGGCGCAGAGGGACTATGAAAATTTCGTCTACTCCAGCTACTTGGATGTGCCAACAGTCTCCAGCGGTATCTTGAAGTTGTGGTTGTACCAAATCACAACTAATCCGACACAATATTTGCCGGACGGCGTGGAAAATGAACACTTCCAATACTTGCTCAACCCCAGCGACGCCCCGGATGGCTTTAGGACGTGGAAACAGCACCAGATCGGTCTGATGTTGGACAGTCTGTCCTATATATGCCAGTATGACCCGAATACTCCTGCCACCCCTGAAGGGAGAGATTTTGTAAAATACTTTTTAACAGAAAGCCGCAGGGGCTACTGTATGCACTTTGCCAGTACTGCCACACTAATCTTCCGTGATATGGGTATTCCCGCCCGGTATGTATCCGGCTATGTGGCGGATATCCCGGCCTCCGGCCGGACTCTGGTGCCCGACGCCAACGCCCACGCCTGGGTGGAGGTCTATATCGACGGCTACGGCTGGCACCCCATCGAGGTCACCCCTGCCTATGCGGGAGGGGAACCGGGCGTCAGCGGCGGAGCGCTCCAAACGGAGGCCACTCCCGCGCCCACCCGGACCCCCACGCCCTCCCGAAATCCCCTTCAGACCCCCCGGCCCTCCGCCACACCCAAGCCGGCTGAGGAAGAGAACGAAGCTCTGGACCCGCGGATTTTCGGCATTGGGGCGGCGGTGCTCCTGGCGGCGGCTCTGCCCTTCCTCTGGCGGGCGCTGGCCCGGAGCGTGCGCCGCAGGCGCTTTGCCGGGGCCGATACCAACCGGGCGGTCATTGACATGTACCGCTACCTGACCCGTCTGTCCCGCCGGGGCGGGAGCATCCCGGAGGAAGCAACCACCCTGGCCGAAAAGGCCAAATTCAGCCAGCACACCCTGACCGAGGACGAGCGCTCCACCATGGCCGCCCTGACCCAGAGGGAGGCCGAAAGCCTGGACGCCCGGCTGTCCCTGGTGAAGCGGCTGCTGCTGCGGTACTGGTTCGGGCTCTTCTGAGGACAAGCCTCTCGACGGAGGGCGCGGCTTGTGCTATAATCCTTGTAACACACAACGGAGGGAAGTGACCGCATGGGGGACGCGGGCCAGACGATAAAGCGGATTTGCGTGGGTCTGCTGGCCCATGTGGACGCGGGCAAGACCACCCTCTCGGAGGGATTGCTGTACCGGGCGGGGTGCCTGAAAACCCTGGGGCGGGTGGACCACCAGGACGCCTTTTTGGATACCCACACCCTGGAACGGGAGCGGGGCATCACCATCTTTTCCAAACAGGCCCTCATCCCCCTGGAGGGGGCGGAGCTCACCTTGCTGGACACACCGGGGCATGTGGATTTCTCCAGCGAGATGGAGCGCACTCTGCAAGTGCTGGACTGCGCCGTGCTGGTCATCAGCGGCACCGACGGCGTGCAGGGACATACGTCCACCGTCTGGTCCCTGCTGGAGCGCTACGGCGTGCCCACCTTTCTCTTTATCAATAAAATGGACCTGGCCGGGGCGGACCGGGAGGCCCTGCTGGACGGCCTGAAGGAGCGCCTCAGCGAGGGTTGTGTGGACTTCGGCCAGGACCCGGAGGCCCTCTGGGAGGCGGCGGCCCTGTGCGGCGAGGACGCCTTGGAGGCCTACCTGGAGCGGGGGCGGCTGGAGGACGGGGAGCTTGCATCCCTCATCGCCCGGCGGAAGGTCTTTCCGTGCTATTTCGGCTCGGCCCTGCGGCTGGAGGGGGTGGACGCCCTGCTGGACGGCTTGGTCCGGTATGCCCCCGTACCCCAGTACCCGGCGGATTTCGGGGCGAGGGTGTACAAAATCGCCCGTGACCCCCAGGGGAACCGCCTGACCTATTTGAAGGTCACCGGCGGGAGCCTGAAGGTCAAGGACGTGCTCACCAACCGCCGGGCCGGCCTGAGCGAGGGCCAGATCTGGTCGGAAAAGGCGGACCAGATCCGCCTTTATTCCGGGGCCAAGTTCCGCACGGCGGACCGGGTGGAGGCGGGGACCGTGTGCGCTGTCACCGGCCTGAGCCGCACCTTCCCCGGCCAGGGTTTGGGCGTCGCGTGGAGCGGGGAGGACCCCCTGTTGGAGCCGGTGCTCACCTATCAGGTCCAGCTCCCCCCGGACTGCGACCCACACACCGCCCTGACCAAGCTGGCGCTGCTCCAGGAGGAGGACCCTCAGCTTCATGTGGTGTGGAACGAAGCCCTGCGGGAAATTCACATCCAGCTTATGGGAGAGGTCCAGCTGGAGATTTTGCGGGAGGTCATCGCCCAGCGCTTCGGGCTGGCCGTGACCTTCGGGGCGGGACATATCGTCTACCGGGAGACCATCGCCGCCCCGGTGGAGGGCATTGGACATTATGAGCCCCTGCGCCACTACGCGGAGGTTCATTTGCTCCTGGAGCCGGGGGAGCGGGGGAGCGGTTTGGTCCTGGCCTCCGCCTGCCCGGAGGATTCTCTGGACCGGAACTGGCAGCGGCTGATTCTCACCCACCTGGCCGAGCGGAGCCATCCGGGGGTGCTCACCGGCTCCCCCATCACCGATATGCGCATTACCCTGGTGGCCGGGCGGGCCCACGAGAAGCACACCGAGGGGGGCGATTTCCGTCAGGCCACTTACCGGGCGGTCCGTCAGGGGCTCATGGGGGCCCAGAGCGTTTTGCTGGAGCCCTGGTACGCCTTCCGGCTGGAGCTGCCCGGGGAGTGCCTGGGCCGGGCTATGACGGATTTGCAGCGGATGAACGGAGCGCTGGACGCCCCACAGACCCTGGGAGAGCTGGCCCTGCTCACGGGCTCCGCCCCGGTGGAGGGCCTGCGGGACTACGGCCGGGAGGTGGCCTCCTACACGCGGGGCCGGGGAAAGCTGTCCTGTACCTTAAAGGGCTACGCCCCCTGCGCCAACCAGGAACAGGCCGTCCGGGACAGCGGCTATGTACCGGAGCGGGACGTGGACAACCCGGCAGACTCGGTATTCTGCTCCCACGGGGCGGGGGTGCTGGTCAAATGGGACCAGGTGCCCGGCCATGCCCATATCCAGTGCAGCCTTGGCCTCACACCGCCGGAGGAACCGCAGGAACCGGAGGAAGCCCCCCGCCGCCGGACGCCCACCGCCGGTCTGGAGCAGGACAAGGAGCTGCAGGCCATCTATGAGCGCACCTACGGCCCGGTCAAGCGGCGGGACTTTCAGCCCACCCAGCGCCCCCGCCGGACGGAGGCCCCTGCCTCGGAGCGCCGTACGATTGCACCGCGGGACCAGGGGCCGGAATATCTGCTGGTGGACGGGTACAATATCATTCACGCCTGGGACAGCCTCAAGGAGGTGGCCCGCACCAGTCTGGATGCCGCCCGGCAGCTGCTGATGGACCTGTTGAGCAATTACCAGGGGTATAAACAATGCGTGGTCATCCTGGTGTTTGACGCCTACAAGGTCCCCCGGAGCACCGGAGAGGTCACCCAGTATCACAATATCTATGTGGTTTTCACCAAGGAGGCGGAGACAGCGGATACCTATATCGAGCGGGCCACGTATGCGATTGGAAAGCACCACCGGGTCCGGGTCGCCACCTCCGACGGGGCAGAGCAGCTGATTATCTTAGGGCATGGCGCCCTGCGCCTGTCCGCCCGGACCTTTCAGGCGGAGGTGGAGCAGGCCAGCGGTCAGATTTCCGCCCTCATTCAGCGCTCCAACAGCCTCCCCAGCTACTCCCAGCCCATCCGCCACGCCATGGAGCAGGCAAAGAAGAAGAAATCTTAAAAAACCGTCCGGCCCCCCTGTCAGCAGGAGGCCGGACGGTTTTTGCCTGTCATGGGTAACGGCCCGAACCTCCGCACGCCCCCCGTTCACCTGCCGGTGTAGGGCAGCGGCAGCACCTCCGGCGGCTCCATGGAAGTTCTTTTTGCCTCTTTTTCTTTCAAGAAAAAGAGGTCACTTGAGGGCGTTGGCGACGCGGTCCAGGGTGGCGGTGTGGTTGTGGTCCAGCAGGTGGGTGTAGATTTTGCCGGTGGTGGCGGGGGTGGAGTGGCCCAGGGCTTTGCCGATGTCAAAGAGGGGCGCTCCCTGGGCGGAGGCCACCGTAGCAAAGGTGTGCCGCAGGCCGTGGAGGGTGAGCTTTGGCAAATCATGGGACCGGACAAAACGGGTAAAGGCCAGGGAGAGGGCGTTGGGAGAAAAGGGCTGGCCCTTGGCGTCCACCGCCACCAGGCCGGAGTCCGGCCAGGCCGACCCCATAGCCAGACGATGCTCCGCCTGCCGGGTCCGCTCCCGGCGCAGGAGACGGTACAGGTCGTCCCCCATGTGCAGAATGCGGTTGGAGGAACGGTTCTTCGTCTCCTTCTGGACAATGACCGCTCCGGCGGCGGTGCGGGCCTCCTTGATGTGAATCTTTCGCTGCTGAAAGTCCACACTGGTCCAGCGCAGGCCGCAGATTTCCTCCCGCCGCAGGCCCAGGGTGCCCGCCAGCTTCACCGCCACCTCCAGCCAGTGGCCCTCCACCATATGGAACAGGCGCTTCAAATCGGCAGGACTGTAGTAGCTGGCCTCGTGGGGAATGACCCGCGGAGGCTCCACCCGCTCGGTGGGACAGCGAAGAATCATATCCTGCCGCATCGCCATGTGCAGGGCGCAGGAGAGCAAATCGTGGTGCCGCCGCACGGTGTTGGCAGACAGACCCTTTTCCTGCATAAGCATACTGTAATACTGCTGAAGGTGCTGAGGCGTCAGGCGCTGGATGGGCACGTCTCCCAGGGCGGGCGAGAGATGGTTGTCAATGATTTTCCGATACCCATAAATGGTCGTCTCAGCCCGGTTGGGCTGAATGACCATCTCCATCCAATACTCCAGCCACTGGTCCAGGGTGGTGGCCCGGGGGGCTATGGTCTGAAAGGTGTCCCGCTCCGTCTGAAAATCCCGCAGGCCCTTTCGCGCCTGGGCCAGGGTGGGGAAGGTCTTGTAGGTTTTCCTTCGCTGCCCAGTCTCGTCTATCCCGTAATCCATACAGACATAGAACTTGTTTCGGATGTCGTCGAATGAAATGTTTGGCTCTACTCTCTTTCTGGCCATGTGTGTTTCCTCTCCTTTTCATATATTACGGCAAAAAAGCAGCCGTTCAATAGCAGCAACATCGGGAGCTCGTTTGAATTTTCTGACTATACCACGAGAGAGTGGAAAAACATACAGCCAACCGCAGGAAGATAAAAAAATCTCCAACTCTGGCCCTAGTTTGGACCAAAGCTGGAGTTTTATTCCAAAATTTCGTATTTTCTCTTTCCATTCAAAAAACCAGAGGGTCAGCCCCCCGCGACAGCCTCCGCCACCCGGATGCCGTCTACCGCTGCGGAGGTAATTCCCCCCGCGTAGCCCGCCCCTTCGCCGCAGGGGTAGAGTCCCCGGACGGCAGAGTGAAAATCTTCCCCCCGAAGAATGCGCACAGGGGAGGACGAGCGGGTTTCCACACCAGTCAGGACCGCCTCCGGCGCGGCAAAGCCCCGAAGTTTCCGGTCGAGCAGGGGCAGCGCCCCCCGGAGCGTACTGGCAACCTCTTCCGGCAGGCAGTTTGACAAATCCGCAGGGGTGACCCCGGGGCGGTAGGTGGGCACGATGGCCCCCAGCGACCTGGAGGCCCGCTCCGCCAGGAAATCCCCCACCATCTGGACCGGAGCACGGAAGCCCCCGCCCCCCAAGGCAAAGGCCGCTTCCTCCCACCGCCGCTGGAAGGCGGCTCCCGCCAGGGGGCTGGTTCCACCGAAATCGGCCGGGGAGACGCCCACCAGAAAACCGCCGTTGATGGTTTCCCCCGCGCGGGCCCGGCGGCTCATGCCGTTCGTTACCAGCCCGCCGGGCTCAGAAGCGGCGGCAACCACCTGTCCTCCCGGACAGACACAGAAGGTAAAGGCACTGCGTCCATTGGGCAGGTGGCAGGCCAGCTTATAATCGGCGGCAGGGAGCTTTTCCCAGGCGGGGCCGAATTGGGCCTGCGAAATGAGGGCTTGGGGGTGCTCAATACGCACGCCGATGGCAAAGGGCTTGGCCTCCATGGGTACACCGGCGCTCAGGAGTATTTGGAAGGTGTCCCGCGCCGAGTGCCCTGGGGCTAAAATCAGCGCGTCGCAGGGCAGGTCATAGCTTCCCTGAGGACCGGTAATCTGGAGGCCCTCCAGGCGGCTGTCGCGGATGCGCAGGCCGGTCAGCTGGTGCTCAAAGCGGATATCACAGCCCAGAGAACGGAGCTCGTCGCGGATATTGCGGACCACTTGGCGGAGGATGTCCGTACCGATGTGGGGCTTATGCTGCCAGCAGATGTCCGCCGGGGCTCCGGCGGCGGCGAGGGTTTTCAGGACGGTGGAAATCCGGGGGTCATGGGTGCCGGTGGTGAGTTTTCCATCCGAAAAAGTACCCGCGCCGCCCTCCCCAAACTGAACATTGGAATTGGACTTCAGTGTTCCGGTAGTCCAGAACTGGTTGACATCGGCGGTGCGTTCCTCTACGGGGCGTCCCCGCTCCAGGATAATCGGGGCAAGGCCGTTTCTGGCCAGAAAGAGCGCGGCGAACAGGCCCGCCGGGCCCATGCCCACCACCACCGGGGGGAGAGAGGATTTCCGGCGCACCGGCGGGAATTTGTAAGGCTGGGGCTCGTACAGGCTCACCAAAGGGGATTTGGCCCGGCGGGCCAGGGCCGCTTCGTTGGGGGTGGTGATATCTATTGTACAGACATAGTGGACATTGGCTTTTTTGCGGGCGTCGATGGATTGCCTTGCTATCGTCCATTCCGTTATCGCTTCCGGTTTTATGCCCAGAAGGCGGGCGGCTTTTCGAGGGAGCTGCGCGGGCTCGCTGTCCAAAGGGAGGGGGATGTTTTTTATCCTTATCACTTGAATCACCTAGCTCTATTTTATTCGGGGGTCTTTTGGTTTTGCTTTTTGTTTGCTGGTGCGGGGGGCTTTGATGTTCCTTTTTGCCTCTTCCTCGTTGCTCCCTACGTTTCGTTTTCTGGTCCCGCCTCCGGCGGCCTACTTTCCAGCGAAGGAAAGTAGGCAAAGTTCGCCGGGCCTGCGGGCCCGGACCCCGCGTCGGGGCGAAATCCGCTCCATTCCGTTTCCGGCTAAAGCCGAAAACTGCATTGCGCTCCTTTGCCCCTCCTTCTCCCCACCGGACCCGCTTCGCTGGGCTCCGGCGGGGGCCCCCACGAGGGGGGCGGCGGTGGAGATACGGGGCTCGCAAATCCTTTGGTTGGTACCCGCCGTTTTAGCCTCCGCCCTCAATACTTCGGCC
>CAJUDT010000011.1 GCA_910585415.1 uncultured Flavonifractor sp. | reverse complement strand
CCGAGGGGCCAATGGCCGAAGTATTGAGGGCGGAGGCTAAAACGGCGGGTAACAACCAAAGGGCTTGCAAACCCCGTACCTCCACCGCCGCCCCCCGACCCCGGGTCCGGGCCGCAGCCCGGCGATCTTTGGTTACTTTCCATCGCTGGAAAGTAACCCGCCGGAGGCGGGACCAGATAACGAACACCACCAGAGTAACGAGGAAGAGGCAAAAAGGAACCCCCCACCACCCCCGGAGGCCTCTCCAGTCCTGTTTAGAACTGCTCCAAAAACCTCACATCATTCTCAAAAATCAGCCGCAGGTCAGCGATTTTGAACCGCCGCATTGCGGTCCGCTCCAGGCCCATGCCGAAGGCCCAGCCGGAATAAACCTCCGGGTCAATGTGGGCCATCCGCAGCACATTGGGGTGAATCATCCCCGCGCCCAGGAGTTCAATCCACCCCTCCCCTTTACAGGTGGGACAGCCTGCGCCGCCGCACTTATGACACTGAACATCCATCTCACAGGAGGGCTCGGTAAACGGGAAATGGTGCGGCCGGAACCGAGTGACGGTCCCCTTGCCGTACAACTGCTCCACCACGGTATTTAAGGTCCCCTTCAAATCGGCCATTGTGACACCCTTATCAATCACCATGCCCTCCACCTGATGAAACATGGGGGAATGCGTCGCGTCCACCTCGTCCTTCCGGTAGACCCGGCCGGGGGCAATAATCCGAATAGGCAGTTCCATGGAATCCATAGCCCGCACCTGCATGGGAGAGGTCTGACTTCTCAGCATAACCCGGCTGTCCTCGTCAAAATAAAAGGTATCGCTCCAATCTCGGGAAGGATGCCCCTCTTCGGCGTTGAGCCGGTCAAAATTCAGCTCCGCCAGCTCCACCTCGGGGCCGTCCAGCACAGTAAAGCCCATACCGACAAAAATATCCTTAATCTCGTCCAAAGCCAAATACATGGGGTGCTTTCTCCCCTGCCGGATGGACTGGCCGGGAATGGTCACATCCACCGCCTCCGCCTTCAGGCGGGCCTCCAGGGCGGCGGACTCCAGCTTTTTGGCCGCAGTCTCAATGGCCCTCTCCAAACTGGCCCGGACCTCGTTGGCCAGCTGCCCCATTACGGGGCGATCCTCGGCGGAGAGCCGGCCCATCTGCTTCAAGACGGCTGTGAGCTCCCCCTTCTTCCCCAGGTACTTGACCCGCAGAGCCTCCAGCTCCTGGGCCGCCTGGGTTCCCTCCAGGGCCGAGAGGGCCTCCTGTCGGATTCGTTCCAATGTCTCCTTCATGTTCGTGTCTCCTTTTCTTATCGATATCTCCAAAGTATCTGAAAGCACTCCTCGGCGGACCGGAACATACTGACCATCTTGCGGGGCAGCTCATACAGTCCGCCGGAGAGATAGGCCGTCCCCTCGTGGGTGGTCACCGTCACCGCCAGATGTTCCTGAATAAATTCCTCCGCCCAGGGCTCCACCGCCCCGAAGGGGTAGGCCATATACGTCACCGGTTCCCCCAGCTCGTCCTCTATCCGCTCGATACTCAGCCGCAGGTCGTCCAACACGCGGGCGTCAAACTCCTCCAGACTCTCACCCTCCCGGTGCTGAATGCCGTTGGCCTCACCCTCCTGGAACATGCCGCCGCGGCCGTCCAGGTTATGCAGATTATACGTATGGGTGCCAATCTCCACCAGACCCGAGCGGCTCATTTCCCGGCACATGTCCCAACTCAGCATCCCGTTTTGATCCACCAGACTCACCACCACGGCGATGGCGGCCTTCATGTTCAGCTTTTGGAGCACCGGGAAGGCATAGGTGTAGTTACCCGCGTAACCATCGTCCAGAGTGACCATCACCGCCTTATCGGGCAGCGGCTCCCCGGAGGCCAGCTCCCGGGGGAGAACGGTGGTATAGCCGTTGTCCTGGAGCCAGCGCATATCCGCCTCAAAGCGGCTGGCCGTGACCTGCATACCGTTGGTGGGCGAGCCGTCGGGGACGACATCGTGATACATGAGCACCGTCACACGGGGGGACAAGCTGGGCAGCAGGGCCGCGTCATACAAAAGCAGCAGCCACCCGGCCAGCAGCGCGGCGGCCAGCGCCAGGGCCGTCCAAAGTATCCATTTTCTTCTCATACATCCTCCTTGAAACAACAAAACGGCCCTCCGCCCCCACTTGCCGGGGCGAAAAGCCGAATACTCTCCGCGGTACCACCCGCATTCCCGCGCTGGGCGCGGGCGCTCAAGGCCCGGTAACGGCGGGCAGGCCGTCCCTGTCTCCAGGGCCGCTCCGGGGCGAACCAAACGACACGGTACAGGACGGTTTTCAGCCGGTGGCCGTCCCTCTCTTGGAACCGAAAGCTCGTTATTTTCCCCATCTGCGCGATTTTGTCATGTTAGATTATACCACATCGGCGGGATAATTGCAAGGGTTTCTTTCCCACTGGAAGGAAGGATTTTTATGTTCTTCCATTTTTTGTGCGGCGGACAGGGCCAATTCGACGGGTGGAAAAATTTTTTGAACGGCGCGGAACTTTTCTTTTCTTAAAATAGTCTTAACAGTATGGACCTTTGTGCAGGTTTGCGGTACAATAGGGATACCGGCGCCCCCATGGGGGCGCCCCATCAGGTAAGCCTGATGGGGCGGACGTGCCCCGAACGCGGCAGGCCCACCTTCAATCATGAAAGGAGATTCAGTGATGGATACGCGAAAGAAAATGCTTGGCTCCCGCCTTTTGGCTGGGCTGCTGTCCTTGGTGCTCGTCGTGGGTATGCTGCCTGCGGCAGGGGCGGTAAATTATACACCAAGTTTGAATCATACCACCCTCAGTCTTTCTTTAACAGGTACTAAAACAGCAACGTTGTCTGTAGACTCCCCACCTGAGGGTATAACAGTTGAATCTATTACATGGAAATCTAGTAATGATAATGTTGCAACTGTCACTGGAGGGAGCGTAACAGCTGTTGGAAAAGGTACAGCTACCATTACCGCTAATGTTACCTGGACCGAAACAGAAACTCCCCCTCCTGCTACAGAGACTCTTCCTCCCGCTACAGAGACTCTTCCTCCCGCCACAGAGACTCTTCCTCCCACTACAGAGACTCTTCCTCCCGCCACAGAGACTCTTCCTCCTGCTACAGAGACTATAGAGCCAACTGCTCCTGTAGACCCTTCTGGCAATCCTGAAGGTGGTGAAACAGAAGGTGAGTCTAATGCCTCTTCTAAAATTTCTCAACCGCCCGCAACAGTTTCTGCTGAACCGCCATTGCTTTCAAAAAGCAGTGTTGCTATTCCGTTAAGTAACAACGGAAATACTAAAGCAATTACATGTGAGGTTACTGTTTCTGATGGAAATATCTCCGCAACCGGTGTAACCTTAAATAAAACCACTGCCAGTATCGGAGTAAACGAAACACTCCAGCTCACTGCAACTGTGGCCCCGAGTAACGCCACCACCAAGGCGGTCACTTGGGAGAGTAAAGCCCCCACCGTCGCATCCGTCAGCTCCAGCGGCTTGGTCAAAGGTCTAAAAGCTGGTACAGCCGATATCACCGCCACTGTCACCAACGCAGACGGCACCAAAAAAACCGCCACTTGTAGGATAACCGTCACCGCCAACAGCCTCACCATATCCCCTACTTCCCTGACCATGTCCCTCAGCGGCAGCGGAAGCACGGGCTCCATCAAGGGTACGACTGTTCCCAGTACGTTCGCTAAAAATATTACCTGGACCACAAACAACCGGAATATTGTAGCGGTTGGTTCCAGCAATTCCAGTTCCTACACTGGCGCTACCTGCAACCTTTATGCAAAAGGGACAGGTACTGCCACCATCACCGCCGAGGTCACCATCAACGGCCAAAAATTTTCCAAATCCTGCTCTGTCACCGTCGGCAACATTGCCGACACCATTGAATACTCCACCAACGGCGACGATGTCGTACATTTCGTGGCCAGCGACTTTAACAGGGTATGCAACGATGTGTTTGGCGGCAGTACCCGTCTGGACTACATCGTGTTTACAAGTGTTCCCTCCAGCTACGGCACCCTCTATTACGACTACAGCACCAACACGGGCCGCGGTGAGAAGGTCACGGATACCAGCAACAGCAGCAATAACTACGGCTATAACAGCAGCAGCACCTATTACAAGCGCCTGATTGAGGACCTGACGTTCGTCCCTCAGTCCTCCACTGACCGGACCATCACCATTGAGTACACCGGTTATGTCAACAACAGCCGCGATTCTTTCACCGGCAAAATTGAAATCACAATTGGCGCATCCGGAAATTTGAACTACACCATTGCCAAGAACGACATTCTGGAGCTGGACGCCGACGATTTCAACAGCTTTTTCAAAAAATCCAGCAGCACCAGCGGCAGCCTGGATTACATCGTCTTTAACAAGCTCCCCAGCAGCTCCAGCGGCACGCTCTACTTCAAGTACGACAAGGACTCCAACCGCAACACCGCCGTGGCCCGCAACGAAAAATACTACGACCGGGGCACCGACGCCATTGACGACGTGACCTTCGTCGCCGCCGACGGCTACACCGGCACCGTCACCATCCCCTTCACCGCCTACGGCAGCGGCAGCAACAACAATGTCAGCGGCACCCTCTCCATCAAGGTGGGCAAGAAGGGCGATTCGGACATCGCCTACACCACCGACCGCAATACCCCCGTTCAGGTCAACATCCGGGACTTCAACCAGTTCTGCGAGGACGCCACCGGGGACAGCCGGGTGGATTATGTGACCTTCTCCCTGCCTTCCTCCAACCGGGGCACCCTGTACGGGGTCTATTCCAGCAGCAATTCCAGCTCTCAGAACACCGCCCTCAAGAGCTCCACCCGCTGCTACCGCAACCCCGGCAGCAAGGACATTGCCCTGGATGACGTCACCTTTGTCCCCGCCTCTGGGTACACCGGTACCGTCTCCATCAGCTTTAGCGGCTACAGCTCCAGCGGCAAAAAGTTCTCCGGCACCATGAAGATTACCGTGGGCAAGGACTCCGGGGACATCACCTACACCGCCGACAGCGGGCAGGTTATCACCTTCAAGCTGGCCGATTTCACCGAATACTGCAAGGACGAGCTCGGCTCCAAGGCCACCCTGGACTATGTGACCTTCGACCAGCCCGCCGCCAGCAAGGGCACCCTGTACTACGACTACTCCAACAACTCGGGCACCCAGGTCAAGTCCTCCACCCGGTATTACCGCAACGAAAAGCCCTATCTGGATCAGGTGTCCTTTGTGCCCGCCCGGAACCTCACCGGCACCGTTCAGATTCCTTTCTCTGGCCGCTCCACCGCAAAAGAGGAATTTGAGGGCGTTATTGTAATCAACTATAACACCATCAAGGAGCCCGGAGTCATCCGCTACACCACCAACGGCAGTCCTGTGCCCTTCTCTCTCCAGGACTTCACTCGCGCCTGCAATGAGCGGGGCGGGGCCCAGCTGGATTTCGTCAAATTCCCCATCCCCGACAGCACCTGCGGCAAGCTCTATTCCGGCTACCGCAGCGCCGCCCAGAACAGCGGGCAGATCAGCCCCAATCTCACCTACCGCGTCAGCGGCACGCCTCCCCTGGCCGAGGTGGTCTTTGTCCCCAAGGCCGGGTACACCGGCCTCGCCCGTCTGAACTACACCGGCACCGATAAGAACGGCGCCGAGTTCAGCGGAGTCGTTGAGATTACTATTACCGCCCCCACCTCTTCCGGCACGTTTGCCGATGTGGGCGCCAATTACAGCTGGGCGGCCGCCTCGGTGGACTACCTGTACCGGGCGGGCGTGGTCACCGGCACCGACGCCACCCACTTTGCCCCCGCCCAGAACATCACCCGCGGCGACTTCGTGCTGATGCTCTACCGGGCCTTCGGCCTCCAGAACGCCGGAACGGCCAGCTTTACCGACGTGCCCCAGGACAGCTATTACGCCCAGGCCATCGCTGCGGCCAAGGCAATGGGCATCGCCACCGGCGGCGGCGGCGGAACCTTCAACCCCACCTCTCCCCTCACCCGTCAGGACGCCATGCTTCTCATCCAGCGGACCATCAACGCCACCGGCGGCAGCCTGCGGGACGGCGCGGAGGCCTCCCTCAGCACCTTTGCCGACCGTGGGAACGTCGCCCCTTACGCTCAGGGGGCCGTCAGCGCTCTGGTGCAGGCGGGCATCATCAAGGGCGACAACGCAGGCCGTCTGAATCCCACCGGTTCCCTCTCCCGCGCTGAGATGGCCACCATCCTCCACCGCGTTCTGACCATGTGATTCCCCCTTGAATAACCCCGGCATTTGATTTCCAACCGTATATTGAACCAGGTAAACGCGGTGCATGGGCAAAGGGTCCATGCACCGCGTTTTTCTACCCCCAGGACGTCCAGTTGCGCTGCCAAACCGTCCAGTCACGTCAACGGACTTACCCCGGCGGTCATTTGTACGAATAGACAGATAGAGGAACAGCGACATGATTAAAATAGCGATTTGCGACGATGAAGCCCCGGCCCGCGCCTATCTTTCCGCCCTGATTCGGGCCCAGTCCTGCCCCTGTGAGCTTGTGGAATACGCTTCTGCTGGTGACTGCCTTGCAGACCGCCGTGAATTTGACCTGCTTTTTCTGGACATCGCGCTGGACGCCAACGGCCCGGACGGAATGGCCCTGGCCAATCAAATCCGGGCGCGGACAGCCGGAACACTGCCGGTCATCGTTTTCGTGACCGGCTATGAGCGGTATGTATTCGACGCCTTTGATGTAGGGGCGTTCCAGTACCTGCTAAAACCGGTAGACGAGGAAAAATTCGCCCAGGTCTTTGCCCGCGCGGTGAAGCACATCAAGGCAGGCCAGGACCGTCCACAGGCTTCCCTCACCCTCCAGTCCGCCGGAGCCAGCCGGACGGTCCCGCTGGACAGCATTTACTACATTGAGAGCAGCAATCACAAAGTGGTACTGCACCTGAAGGACGGCGCGTTTTCCTGCTACGGGAAAATCCGGGACCTGGAGGCCGAGCTGAACGGCCAGTTCTACCGTATCCACAAGGGCTACTTGGTCAACCTCGCCTATGTGGAGGGGTACAGCAAAACGGAGCTGACCCTGACCAGCGGGGAGCTGCTGCTCATCTCCAAATACAAGTACCGGGATTTTGTAAAAGCATACCTCCGCTTCTTGAAGCAAGGAGCTGGCCTATGAGCGAGACTGGATTTCAGATCTTTAACCAAACGTACGCCGTTGCCGCGGAGCTGGTATATGCCGGTCTGCTCACCGCGTTTTTCCGGCCCTTCCTCCCCCGGGACGGAACCCGGCGGAGGCCGCCGCTTGTCTTTGCCGTCTATATCCTCCTCGCGCTGTTCTGCCACCGGGCGGCGCTCCCCCAAGGCTCCTTTGGGCTGGTTTTGGCGGTGGTGCTGCTGGCGGTGTCCAATCTAATTGGCCTGGAGCGCTCCATGGTATTTCTCTTAACCCTGCTCTACTGCAACGCCAGAATCTCCAGCGGCCTGATGGTGGAGAGCCTGTATTTTGTCCTGGAACGGCTGCTTCCCTTCCCCACTGAGCCGTTGGAGGTGGTCTTTTTCCGCGCCTCTGTCCTGGTGACGTTCTTCCTGCTGTCCCATGCCCTCCTGTTTGCCGCCATGCTGTTTGCCCTGCAGCGGCGGCTCCAAACCCGGCGGATACCCCTCCACTGGCGGGAGCTGTGTTATCTCTCCCTGGTGCCAGCTGCGGGGATTCTGTTCGGACAGGTGATTTCCCGGCTGCTGATTGAGTTCAAGGATGGTGTTTTGCTCCAGCTCTATGAGCGCCACCCGGCGCTTTTGGCGGTGGTGCCGGTGCTGGCCCTGCTGTTCTATGCCGGGGCTTATCTGACCATCGCCTTTCAGCAGGGTATGGCGGCACTGCGGGAGGAACAGGCCGCGCACTATGCCGAATACCAGCAGGCCCAGGCCATCCGGGCGCGCATTCACGAGGCGGAGCAGTTCTATGCCCGCATCCGCCAATTAAAGCATGAAATGCGGAGCCACCTGACCACCCTCAAGGGGCTGGCCAGCCAGGGCGCATATGCCAGCCTGGAGGACTATATCACCCGGATGGACGGGAGCATGAGCAGTCTTGCGCTGACGCTCCAGACGGGAAACCCGGTCACGGATGTAATCGTCAACGATATCCGGCAGCGGAGCCTTGCTTTAAGGATTCGCTTTCAGGTGGATTTCCACTGCCAGTCTTTGGGGGCCTATGATGCCTTTGATGTGGGAATCATCCTCCAAAACCTGCTCCAAAACGCGGTGGAGGCCTGCGAGAACGTCCGCGAGGACGCGCGGTTTGTGGCGCTGACGGGAGCGAGAAGGGGGCGCTTTTTTCTCATCGAGGTCAAAAACTCCTTTGCGGGCGAGGTGGTATTCGGGCAGGACGGCCTGCCTGTCACAACGAAGCAGGAGGACGCCTCCATGCACGGTATCGGCCTGTCCAACGTGCGCCGGGCGGCGGAGAAGTATATGGGAGAATTGGAGCTGAAAGCGGAACAGCAGGTGTTTTCCGCTACCGTTTTATTGCAGGAAAGGAGTCAATTATGAGCGGTGTGATGGGTTGCAGCTATTTGACCAGGATGTATAGCGCCCTGCCCGGAAATCTAACGGTTCAAAGTACGGCGGCGCGGTCTTCCAGCTTTCTGGATATGGCCGCAAAGGCCAGCAGGGATATAGGGGACGCGCTGGACGTCAACGGCCAGCCCGCCGTTTATGAAACGGCTGAAACATCCCAAGTAAATGCCTATTTGGAGCATTTGAAACAGAAATATGGGCGGGTAACCATTGAATCTGTGGGGAAAGACCAGGCAAGCCTGGAGCGTGCAGGTCGGCGCATGTGTGGGAATGACGTAGTCATTGCCCCCAATATTTTGAAGGAAATGGCGAGCGACCCGAAAAAAGCCGCTTACTACGAGCAGGAGATTGACCGCTTTTTCACGGATATCATTCCCAAAGGCAAGGCGTTCGCGGCATCCATTGGACTGACCTTTGAGCCGTGCGGCGTTGTGGTTCACGAGGACGGAACCGTGACCTATATTTGCGGCGGCGGCGACTCCCCGGAGCGTGTGGCCGAGGTAAACCGAATCAATGCTGAGAAGGCCAGGAAAAGGGCCGAACAGCGGCGGCAGTATCAGGAGCAGGCCGCAGCGGCGGCGGCACAGCGCAGGTCCGTATTTGAGCACACCGCAGAAACGGCGGCGCGGGAAACGGCCTTTTCCAGTCTGAACGAGCTGCTGATTACGCGCATGGCATCCGCCCCCGCAGCCACACCGGAGGCCCCTTTTCCAGCCGAAGCAGGTCTGTTTTTTCTCAATCCGTAACTTAAATGGGAGGGTGATACGATGAGCAATACGATTCAGCCGGGCTATGGGACACAGGCATACGGCGCTCCTGCAAGGGCCCGTGAAACCAGGCGGAGCGGCCCCCAGGACAGCAGCTTCTCCGCGCTGGCGGCAAAGGCCAGCAAAAGCAGAGCGGATATGCCGGCAGCCGGTATGAGTACCGGCACAGGGATGGAGGCGGTGCCCGCAGGCCTGATGATGGATTTGGCGATACGGTCTGGCGGACAAGTGCAGGCCGGGGGAACGGAGGCGGTAGAGGCCCCTTCCCTGGAAACTATGCTGAAAGCGAAATATCCCAACATCCATTACCATGTTTTTGACGCCAGCAGCGGCTATTGGAGGACGCGGAACGACTATCCCCATCATCTGCTCTACCAGGACGGGGACAAGGCCAAGGAAACACTGGAGCATTGGCAGCCCACCGGGCCCAATCCCTTCTACGGCTCCATAGACGGCAGATTTACCGCCCCAAAGGAGATTCACGCCCTGGGCAAGGTCCCGCCGGGGAGCAAGGCCGTGGTCATTCACCCCAAGGTACAGGAGCGCATGGAACAGGACCCGGCCTATGCTCAGGAAATCTTTGCGAAAATTGACGCATGGTTTGCCTTTGATGCAGCCCGGAACGAGGCCATAGCGCCCGGAAGTACATGGGATATGTCCCAGGCCGTCGCCATCGGGGAGGATGGAACTATCTGCAATGCCTGCTCCTCCAGCGCGGGCGGTGAGATTACCTTCTCCAGAAGCGGCCCGGAGGACGAAGAAAGCTGGTGGGATTTGCGCATGGCCCGCCACGCAGAGTTTATGAAGCTGGCGGCGGAGCAGCAGATTCAGCGGCACATTCAGGCTGACCAGCTGGCCTCCTCTGCGGCGGCGAGGTCCCAGCTGGCCGCTATGCTGAACAGCGGAACCCTAAGGACGATTTTTGGCAGCGAGATTGCCGGTGTTCCCACCGAAACCATTTTAGCACTCACGCAGGCTCAGATTTGGGGCGGCGGGGCGATTTTGTGACGTTTCCTCCCAATAAAAGCGAACGGGCAAGACTCGGTTGGGTCTTGTCCGTTCGCTTTTTCGGTTCACCGGCCTGTCCGGCGGACTGCGTTGTTTACCGCCAGGGGTGTATTTCATTCTACCGTTTCGATGGAATCCACAATACTCAGCCTGCTGATGCGCCGCAGCGGGATACAGGTTGCCAGCAGGCAGGCGGCTATGGCAAGTACCGCTGCCTCCAGCATGGGGAGAACCGGCAGGGCAACCAGCCTGAGTTCATCCGAAATAGCGGCCTCCACAAAAATCGTGCAGATATACCCGGCGATACTTCCAATTACCGCCGCAATCATGCCGTAATAGGCCCCCTCCCACAGGAACACCTTGAACAGGCTCCCCGTGCTCATGCCGATGGCCCGCTGCATTCCAATCTCGGCGACGCGGGTATGGATGTTGGTATAAACCGTGTTGATGATGTTCAGCAGGCCAATCAGCCCTACAAACAAAATCAACCCCCAGGCCAGGAACCGTGTCTGGGCAAAGCTCTCTTCCAGCTGCCGGTCTGTGTCCTCAAAGGACAGCCATAGCGTGCCGGGGACGCGCCCCGCCAGGGCCTCGACTGCGGCGTCATATTCCTCCCGGTCCGCACCCTCCGCCAGGGTGGGCAGCAGTTCATTGTAAGCCGTTTTCCCGGTAAGGGCGGCGTATAGGCTCTCGTTCACGACAATCTGAACGCCATTGATGAAACCATTGTTTCCAACACTCAAATAAGTCTCATAGCCATCCAGGGTGTCCAGCACCGTCAATTCCTGCTCTGCCACGGTGATGGTGTCCCCCGCCAGAATCGTGGTGCGGGGAACCTCCTGGCCCTCATAGACCAGCGGCAAGGGGTTGCGGACCATACAGCCCTCCCCGGCCTTCAGCTTTTCCAAAATCTCCGGCGGCAGGCTGGAGAAGGCCCGGTCCCAGTAAGCGCTGTTCAGTCCCACCACCTGGAAGGTTTCCGCTGGCTGGAGGGGAACGCTAAATGCAATGCCCACCGGATGGCTGTCCGTTCCCTGCTCGTAGAAGGTGAACTGCATGGCGGTCAGCTTCGCTACCCGTGGGTCCTCTTCCATGGCCTGGTATTCCTCCAGGGAAAAGCCCGCCGTTTCGTTGGTGATGGAGTAGTCCCCATAATGCTCCGCCACACCGCTCCCGGCGGTATCCAGCAGGCCCACCGCCCCCTGTAGGGTGATGAACACGGTAATGCTCATTACCAGGGACAGGACGGTGATGGCGGTACGCCCCCGGCTGCGCTTCAGGTTCAGCCAGGCATAAAACGCCTCAAAACGGTGGATTTTCTTTTCCCTCCGGCTCCGGCGTCTGACCTTGGTCCGGCTGCCCGCCATTGCCACGGTGGGGGCCACCCGCGCCGCATACCGGGCGGCGGGCAAGGCGGCGGCCAGAGCAAAAACCAGAGTGACCGCGGCGCTGGCCAGCAGGAACATACCCTTGCCGCCGCTGTTTTCCTCAATCAGACGGTTCAGCTCCCCGGCGTCCCGCACCAGGAAAATTTCGGGAGACAGCATCCCCGTGGCGGCAGTGAGAATACCCTTGGCGGAGAGCGTCCCCAGCAGCAGGCCGATGGGAATCCCCACGGCGCAAATCAAAAGGACCTGGGCGGTCACAAGAAAATAGAGCTGCCCCTTGTCCGCGCCCATCGCCCGAAGGACGCCATACTGTGTCATGCGTCTGGAAACGGTAATTTTCAGGATGTTGTAAATCACCAGTCCCGCCGCCAGCAGGAGCAGAGTCCCCACCAGAAGCCCCGCCGCCAGCATCATGGAAAAGCCCTCGCTGGACTGCCCGGTGAAGTCTCCCTCCGCGTCATAACGGATACCCAGGGCGTCCAGATAGGGCACATTGTACTGAGTGTCCAACTCATGTACCGACAGTGCGGCAATCAGGTCGTTGAGCGTCTCCTGAAACGTGCCCTTGTCCGCTACGCGAATGTCCACGTTATAATAAAAATATTCCTCCGGCAACAAAGCCTCCGCTGTTCCAGGCCCCACAATGCCGTTGATCGTTCCAGCGGCATAGCTCATGTAATTGCTCTCTGTAATCCCCACCAAGGTAAATTGGGCGGTAAAGTCATAGGAGTTGGTCACCACACCATGCCGCAGCGCCTTGGAGAGCGTGAGGGTCAGGGTGTCCCCCAGCTTCCCCGAGCTCCCCAGATACCCCAATACATCCTCCGGAAGCGCCAGCTCCATCGGGGCCTCGGGCAGACGGCCCTCTTTCACGGTGGAATTGGAGGGGTAGACCGCGCTCACGTCCTCCTGAAACTCGCTGAGGCCCAGAATCAGGGTGTTGTCCAGCTTCATACTTCCCAATACCACATAGGTGCCCACAAAGGACAGCCTGGGGTCCCCCTCTAGAACCTCCACCTGCTGCCGGTCCATCTGCACAAAATTGGCGTGGCGGTTTCCGCCGATGGAGATGGCCTGCTGCTGCCGCATGGCGGAGAGGACGCCCATAGATTGGCCGATTACGGCGGTCATCATGGTGGAAAGGACAATTGCCAAAAAAATCAGCATAGAGGTGACCCGCTGGGCCAGCAGCTCTTTTCGCGCCAGGGTACGATAGCGCCTCATTCCGCCGTCACCTCCGACAACACCCCGTCCACTATGGCGAGCCTGCGCTCTGCCATCGCCGCGATGCGGCTGTCATGGGTTATGACCACCAGGGCCTTGCCCATGTCTTTCCCCACGGTTTTCAAAAGCTCCATCACCTCGCCGCCGCTCCTGCTGTCCAGGTTGCCGGTGGGCTCGTCGGCAAAGACCACATCCGGCCCGGCAATGAGGGCGCGGGCAATGGCAACTCTCTGCTGCTGTCCGCCGGAGAGCTCATGGGGCAGGTGGGTCAGGCGCTCCTGGATGCCCAGCATTTGGGCCAGTGTCTGAAGATACCCCTCGTCGGGCCGCTTCCTGTCCAAGAGCCGGGGCAGGATGATATTTTCCCGGGCCGTCAGAACCGGCAGCAGGTGGAATTGCTGAAAAATGAATCCAATGCGCTGGCGGCGGAAGGCGGACAGCTCCCGGTCGGACAAGGTATAGATGTCCTTGCCGTCGTAGGTCAGATGCCCGCTGGTGGGCCGGTCCAGCCCGGACAGCAGGTGCAGAAGCGTACTCTTCCCGCTGCCGGAGGGCCCCATGATGGAGATGAAATCGCCGGGCGCAATGGTCAGCGAGGCCCGGTCCAGGGCCACCACCTTGTTTTCCCCCGCGCCATAGATTTTGGAAAGCTCCTTTGCTTCAATCTGCATAAAGACACACTCCTTTCGTGGTATAAGCGGAGTGTACCGGGCAAATCTCAAAAAACGCTCAAGGTTTACAATTTATTTGCAGGGAGGCAGCGGCGGCCGCACCCCCCTCCGCCCGATTCTCCAGGCGGAGAGTGCCCCCATGCTTTTGACACAGAAGGCTGCTGCTGTACAGGCCCATACCGAAATGCGCCCCGTTTTCTTCCAGCCTGCCAAAGGGCTTTGGCCCCTCTTGGAGCAGCTCAGGGGGAAACCCAGGGCCGTCGTCCGCAACCGTGAGGGTGAACAGCTCCCCCTCCAGGGCAAGGGTGAGCTCCAGCTTCTTTCGGGCATAACGGGCCGCGTTGCCGATTAAATTTTCCGCCACGGTCAGGAGGATTCCATGGTCCACCTGCACCGCGCCCGCTTCCGGGCCCCAGAGCACCGGCTCCAGCGCCGGGGCCAGGAGCCGCGCCGTTTCCTCCAGCTCTGACCGCAGGATAGCCCAGGACACCTCCCCTATTTTCAGGGGGAGCTGCTCCAGGCGCTGAATGGAGCTCATGGCCTCCACATACTGCTCGATTCTCAGGGCATAGCGCTCCAGCCGGTCCAGGGTCTGCCCGTCCGTGGGGTTTTGCCGCAGTAATTTGATGCTGCCCTTCACAACGGTGATGGGATTGCGCAAATCGTGGGCAAAGGCGGCGTTGAGCCGTCTGCGCTCCTCCGCCTGCCGCCACAGCTCCTGATTGGTTTTCAGCAGCTCCAGCCGCATACCTTCAAAGGCCGCACAGATTTGCCCCAGCTCATCCGACGAGACGGCGGGTATGGTAAAGTCCAGGTCGTGGGCCTGGATGCGTCTGGTTCCCTCCAGCAGCAGGACAATGGGCCCTTTCAGCTTCCAGCGGTAAAAGAGCGTTCCCGCCGCCGCCAGACCTGCTGCCGGAAACAGGATAGCGCCCAACAGGGCTATGATCTCCAGCAGCTCCAGCATCCGCCATTGCTCTGGCGTCGGGGCGGGCGGCTGCGTTATTGTGCCATCGCTCCCGATGGTCACTCCACCCAACGGATATTGGGCGGCCAGCTTCCCACACCCGGCCCACAGCAAAACCGCCAGCACCGCCGCCGCCAGCAGTCCGCAGAAGGCCAGCAGGAAAAAGGCGCGCCGCAGGCTCATATGCTTCAGCCGTTCCATTTGTACCCGCACCCCCAGACCGTTTCAATATAGCTGCGGCATGTATGCCGGGCCAGCTTGGCCCGGATTTTTCGGATATGCTCCATGACGGTATCGCTGCTGCCCTCCCCGTCGATGCCCCACACCAGTTCATAAATCCGTTCCCGGTCGAATACCTGCCCCGCGTGGAGGGACAGCAGCTCCAAAATATCAAATTCCCGCCGGGAGAGCGGCACCGTCTCGCCGTGGAGGGTCACGGTCCGGGCGGAGTAGTCCACCGCACACTCCCCAAAAAAGCGCAGGTTCGACGGCTGCATCCTCCGCTGCTCCCGGCGCAGATGGGCGGCAATCCGCGCCGCCAGCTCGTCCAGGTCGAAGGGTTTGACGATATAGTCGTCCGCCCCCGCCTGAAAACCGGCAATCTGGTCGGCGGAGGCAATGCGGGCAGTCAAAAACAAAATGGGACAGGCCACATGGGCCCGGATGGTCTGACAGACCGTCAAGCCGTCCACGCCCGGCATATTGATGTCCAGCAAAATCAAATCCGGCCGCCGCTCCGCCTTCTGCATGGCCTCCTGCCCGCTGTAGGCCGTCAGAATTTCGTATTGCGGGGAAAAATAGGCTTTCATCATCTCGACGATGCCGCGCTCATCGTCTACAAGCAACAGTGTCGGTTTCAAACGGATTTCCCCTCTCTGTGGTTTTGCTTATTCTACCATACAAATCTCAAGAAAGCCTCAAAAAAGATTTTTTACAAAAGTCCGGCTGCTGTAACATTTCGCGGACATTTCTTTGCTATACTATCCTCACACAGTAAGGGAGGACCAGCCATGAAACGGATATTGCTTGTCGAGCACATCCGGGCCGATCTTCAGCCCCCTGTAGCTGCTGTCCTAAAAATAATCTACAGAATTAGGGATATCGATTGTACTTTCCGAAACAAAACAGAATTTATCGGGAAGTTGGAAATCCCTGACGAAAGCCCGCATTTTATTAAGAATTAGTATTACAGCTCGACCTGTGTGGAAATCCCTTCCATCAGTGTCGTTTCGGGCAGCCGTGTATGTGAGCCTTTCCTCCTGCGCGGCATTTCCGATTTCTTGAACGGTAAGCTGATACCCTACATAGCGCAAAAACACCGAGATGCTGGGCAATCCCCATGCGTCTCGGTGTTTTTTGTTGAAATACAGGTCCCCATCCGGCCAGCAGCCTGCGCTCAAGCCGGTTCCCCTCGTTTCCCCGTGCCGCAGGTAAACCCGGAGGAAATAGCCCCGGTGGGACAGACCGTTTTGCATTTTCCGCAGCGGATACACTCCGCGCTGTTGATGTTCTTCGTGACCTCCACCGCCATCGGGCAGGCGTGCTCACACTTCTTGCAGCCGATGCACGCGGCTTCATCCAGGTGCATTTGGAAAAAGCTGAACCGATTGAACAGGGCATAAAATGCCCCCAAAGGACACAGATACCGGCAAAATGGGCGGTGAATCAGCATAGACGCCACCACCACCGCCGCCAGCACCAGGACCTTCCAGCCAAACAGCCCACCAGCCAGACTCCGCAAAGCGGGGTCGGCAAGCAGCAGGGGAATCCCCCCGCCCAATGTCCCGGCGGGGCAGATGTACTTGCAAAAATAGGGCGGTGTCACCCCGGTTTGGGTCACAGCAAAGGCGGGCAGGCCAATCACCAGCACCAGCAAAACGAAATACTTGACCAGCCGGGCAGGCCGGTCCACCTGTTTGGGAGGGTTCCACTTGGGCACCGGGATTTTATGGAGCAAATCCTGTACCAGCCCAAAGGGGCACAACAGACCGCAGACCACCCGTCCCAGCACAACGCCAAAGAGCATCAGCAGGCCCAGCACATAAAAGGGAACATGCCGCGTCATACCCCCCACCGCCGCCTGAAGAGCCCCGATGGGGCAGGCCCCCAGCGCGCCGGGGCAGGAGTAGCAGTTGAGTACAGGAACGCAGACGGCTTTTGTACCGCCGGTGAAAATCTTCCCCTTCTGGAAGCCAATCAGGTACCCGTTGACCAGGACGGCGGAAATGAGCTGCACCACCCGCTGACCGGAGATGCGCCCCTTCGTTTTCCTCACCCGATGCCGATACATTCCAGGCATATTTTCACCGCCTTTTGCATGACCTCTAAGTGTTCCTGTCTCAGCAGCCCGACGGCAAGCAGCACCAGCGCCGCCCCCAGCAGACTGTACCGCAGGACCAGAACCGTACTACGCTTCAAGGCTGATTTCATCCTTTCCGCCCGCTGTCAGCACCTGATTGATGGCCTCCAGATAGGTTCCGGACAAATCTCTCTGCCCGCCGATGATGGGGTCACCCACCAGATTGCCCTCGCTGTCCGCAAAAATGGTGGTCGGTGTGTACATCAAATTCCCCGCAAGGGAGGCGAGATCCCCGTCGCCGGAGATGAGCGTGACGCCCGCAAACCCGGCCTCGGCCAAGGTGTCCCCGGCGATCTCCTCGTTTCCAATGGCATCCAGACAGACGGTAATCAGCTGAACGCTGTCCGGCAGGGCCTGCTCCAGCTCCGCCAGGTCGGGCAGCTCCGCAATGCAGGGCCCGCAGCTCAGAGCCCAGAAGTTGACCACCGTTACGTCTTTCGCCGCAACGTCGTCCTGCGTAAAGGTGCCGCCGTCCAGAGTGCCCGCCGAGAAGGAGGCCAGTGAGCCCAGCTCTGCGGCAGTGCCCTGGACCGTGCTTTGGTCCTCGCCCTGCGGGCTGTCCTCTCCGGTGGGCCGGGAGCCGTTGGCGGCTCCCGCAGGCGTTTCGCCGCCGCAGCCGGACAGCAGACTCAGTGCCAAAGCGGCGCTCAAAACAATGGAAATCGTTTTTTTCATGGAAAGAACCTTCTTTCTGGTCGTGTTCCGGGCGGGGCGGCAAGCGGCCGCTTTCGGGCCCATCCGCAGAACGGGTCATGCCGCTCCTGCCTGGAAAAAATATTTGTGATATGCTTGCGCAGATTTGACACGCCCTATCATTATAGCATGTCCGGCTTGGGATTACTATAAGAATTTCACCCCCACAGGACTTTTCTCCCCAGACCGCCGGTGAAAAAGATTGACCCATCTTTGGAAACATGCGATAATGAACCAAGCTCTGCAAACCGGAAGATTAATAGGCAAAAGGAGAATCTGACATGAAAAACACAGAAAAAGTTACAATCGCTCCCGCCCGGCAGGATGTCTATGATGCGGCCAAGGCCATTGCCGGTGTGTTGAGCAGCACGCCAATGACCGCAGCGGAAATCAATGCCGCCCTGGGAGCGGATTACTTCCCCCTGCAAATCGCCAATGCGGTGCGGTGTATTTCCGGCGCGTCCGCCACTCGGGTAATGCGTATAACCACCGGCTCAAATGGGCTTCGGCGGGAGAAGGAGTATGCTGCGTATGTACTCAATGGCACTGGAGAGGTAGCGCCTTTGACCAAGTCGGGACGGGAGAAGCCCTCCCCCAAAGCAAAGGGAAACACCACCGCGCAGAACCGGGAGCGAGCCCGCGCTATAGCCAAAGTATTGGGCACACAGCCCATGACCGTTCAGGAGATTAACGCCGCCTTAGGGACGGATTACACGCCCCTCCAGGTGTCCAATGCTGTCAGCTCCATACCGAACGCCGCCTCATGCAAGGTCACACGGACCGTCCTTAACCGCTGCGGTGAGCAGGTGGAGAAAACCTATGCGGCATATTTTATCATGGAGGCTGGCGTTTAAGGGGGGTGTCTGCCGCTCGTGTGCGGGATGGTGGTCAGGGGCGGCGCTTCCTTCCCTCTTTTGACGATATCCGTTTGAACAGGAAAAGGCCCCGGTGTTCACCATAGAACGCCGGGGCCTAGTTCTTTACAGCGCTCGAAGCATCGCCGGTCCCCGTCTGGCGAGGACTGCGGTACACGCCGCCGCCAGCAGGGCAAACAGAAGCAGCGGCAGGGCCAACGCCGCCCATGCTGCCAGCTTGCCGCCCAGCCAGTACAGCCCGCCTGCCGCCCCTATGGCCGCCATCGGAACGAACATGGACAGGGTGACGGCCAGGGACTGCTTGATGACCACCGTCTCATTGACTGCGTCCAGCTTGGGGAAGGTCAGGCCCATAAGCATCCCAAAGGCAGCATGTCCCACCGCGAACAGCAGCGCCGCAGCCAGCAGCGCCGCCCCCTGCCACAGCGGGAGCCTCAGCGCAGCGGAAATGCACACACCGGCAGCGACGGTACAGGGCAGGGTCAGCAGCAGCTGGAACCCCACCTTGACCCAAATCAGTGCCCCCTCCCCTATGGGGGCCTCCCGCAGAATCCAGAGGTATTTTCCCTCCAGGCTGATGGAGGGGGCGGCAATGGGACTGACGCATAGGCAGAAGCACAGCACGCCCGCCGCCATAGGCAGCACAGGAAGGGCTCCCCCCGCCGCCGCCGCAAACTCCATCAAGCTGTCCCGCATCACCAGCGACGCCACCCCGGCGGCCAGCAGCATCATTGGACCCAGACCGGCATTCCACAAATACATGGGTGTGCCAAAGAACCGCTGGGCCTCCTTCCGCAGGAGGGCCTTCTTCTGGCTGGAGGCGGACTGGGCGGAGAGCCGATAGGTGCTCTGTGCGGACCGGGCGGCAAAGGCGGTAACCGCCTGCCGGTACACCCTCCCCAAACCGAAAACCACCAGGGCAAAGGGAATGACACAGCACAGGACAAAGGCCAGCAGCAGCCCCCAATTCCCCAAAATCCCCTCCCCCATCCACAGCAGGGGCGCGGCCCAAAACAAGGACGCCTTCACACCGTCCGGGTCGGCGGCAAGCCCGCCCAGCATCCCATTGAGATGAAAGGAGAAGTAGAATATAGACAGCAAAAACAGCCCCATGACGATGTTCTGTCCCAGCGCTCCCCTGGATACTCTGGCGGACAGGGCGGCAATCAGCGCCCCCAGCAAAACCGAAAGCGCCGTATCCAGCAGCGGCAGGGCCAGGACTGCAAGGACCAGCCGCACCCAAAACAGGAGGCTGTACCCCACGCCGCTCTGTGTCAGCATGGTGCAGACCACTCCGGCGGGAATCAGGATAAACGCGGAAAACAGAAGGTTCTCCAGATAGATGGCCGTCAACCGGCTGGCCATAAGCAGGGTGGTGGATACCGGCATACTCAGCAGAAGGTCGTTGTCTTTTCCGCCGAACACCACGCCCTTGACCGCAAAGGCGGTGAACAGAAGCCCGCCCAGCAGGGCGGCGATGCCCATGAACACAAATACCAGGATTTCCATGTGAACCGGGGCCAGCGCCTGCATGAGCAAAAAGCTGTAAAGCCCGGAGAGGTACAGGCCCAGGCAGGCAATCCCCACGACAGCGCCCAGGCCGGTGACCGCCCGTTTCCGGCTTTTCCCCCGGCTGTTGGTGGAGGTGAGCAGCATGGATTGGACGCTCACCTTCAGCAGAGCGAGAAATTTCTTCATTTCTCCCCCTCCAGCTCCAGAAACACGTCCTCCAGGGAGGAATCCCCCACCAGCTCCGCCGTGGGGCCGGATTTCACCAGACGCCCATCCTTGATGATGGCAATTTTATGGCACAGCTTCTCCGCCACCTCCAGCACATGGGTGGAGAAAAAGACCGCCGAACCACCTTGGCACAGTTCTGCCAGATATCCTTTCATCTGGTGGGAGGCAGCGGGGTCCAGGCCTACAAAGGGCTCATCCAGAATCAGCAGCCTGGGCCGGCGGATAAAGGCGGAAATCAGGGCCAGCTTTTGCCGCATTCCGTGGGAATAGCTGCCAATGGGAGAGCCCAGGTTCCCGGTCAGCTCAAAGGCATCGCCGAACTGGGCGATACCGGCGGTGCGCTGCTCCGCCGGAATGTCATACAGGTCGGCAATGAAGTTGAGAAAGTCGATTCCCTTCATAAACTCGTACAGGTCCGGATTGTCGGGCAGGAAGGCCGTGACCCGTTTGGCCCCCACCGGGTCCTGTTTGATGTCGTGGCCGTCAATGAGAATGGTCCCCTCTGTAAAGTCCATCACCCCCGCCACGGCCCGCAGGGTGGTGGTCTTGCCCGCTCCGTTGTGGCCGATGAAGCCATAAATCTCGCCGGGCTGGACGTGGAGGCTCAGGTCGTCTACCGCCCTCCTGCCCCCTGGGTAGGTCTTGGAATAGTGTTCTATGCGCAGCATTGTACCGTCTCCTTTCAACCGAAACACCGGGAGGCCGTGGGCCCGGAACGCCGCCGTCACAGCGCCCTTCGCGCTCCCCCATTGCCTCTACAGGTGAAGCATACACCTTCCGGCTGGTGGAAGGTCAAGGGTTTTTTTGAATTTTGCCGGAACGATTTCCCGTCCGCCAACGTATCACAGCATTCCATAGTATAAGCGGTTTTCCTGGAAAACACAAGCTCGCGAAACCCTCCAGGGCCTGTTCTGCACACACCCGGTCATACAAAGCTGCTTCCACCAGGGTGAATGATATGCTCTCCCTTGGCGTCCAGGTCCAGGTCCGGGTCCACCAACGTAATGGCCCGGCGAATGCTGCGATACCCATACTTTCCCCGAATGCAGTCCAGCACCCGGTCGATGCCGGCCCGGCGCTGGGCTTTCTGTACCTCCGGGAACAGGGAAAGCTGCTCCATCGCTCCAGCCGGAGACAATCCGCTAGCTTTGACCGAGAGACTGCGTATAGGCGCTCCCGGTAGTTTTCCGGGGTAATGACGGTGGTGGCGTCGGGCTTTTTCATATCAGAGCCCAGCTTGGCGAACACTTTATTGAAGGAAACCCCCACGGACACCGTCAGCCCCAGCTCCCGCCGGATGCGGCTGCGGATCGCGTTGGCAATGGCCGGGCCGTCCCCGAAGAGCTCCACGGAGCCGGTCACATCCAACCAGCACTCGTCCAAACCGAAGGGCTCCACCTGGTCGGTGTAAGTGGTATAAATCTCCCTGGCCTGGTCGGAAAACGCGAGGTAGCGCTCATAGTGGGCCGGGACACAGACCAGTCCGGGGCACATCTGGCGGGCCTCCCACAGTACTTGGCCGGTGTATATGCCAAAGCCCTTGGCGATGTCGTTTTTGGCCAGCACAATGCCGTGACGGGCTTCCTCATCTCCAGCCACAGCTACCGGCTTGTCCCGCAGGGCGGAGTTGTATAAAATCTCCACACTGGCATAAAAGTTGTTCATATCCGAGTGCAAAATCACAGGCTTCATGCCCTCAGTATATGAGCGCGCCCCGGACTTCATCCCCCCAAGCGGACGCCCACTCTTGGACGCGACTTGCCGCCCATGACTGTCCAGCCGCTGCAATCTGGAAGCACCCGAAGCGGCCAGACCGGCCCAGAGGAACAGAATTTCCCTATTTCAGAAAAAGCGGCCCCATTTTGTTACCAAATACCCACTGGTATAGTATCCATTCCTTCAAATATACTGCAAAAGTTCGGAATAACACTTGCTAAATTTCCATAAGAATGCTATTATAGAAATGATTTGTATAGGAGCGGGCTGATGCGGCTTGCAGGGGCGCAGTCAGCAGTATGAAGTTCAAGAAAAGGCAGGAGATGAAGGTGTCGCTCTTTGATCGTTTCGTCTCAAAAGAACCGGGCGAGCAGAAAGCAAAATCATTTTTCCCCACGCCTTATATGAAACGGTTTTCCGAGCTGGATTTGTCGAGCAAAGAGGCCAAGAGTCAGTATCCAGACGACAGCAAAACCATAGACGCATTTCTTTTGTCCCTAAAAGACGCGTGCAGGGCCCGGTATAAAAAAGCCCTGGACGAGCAGGAGCCCATGAAGGCGGAGGCCCGCTTTTTTCTGTCAAAGGACCGGATGAGCGCTTTTGCGTGCCTCCTTCCCCCGGAAAACCACGGCGAGGGCATCACTCTGGAGGAATTTTTGGAGGATATGCACTATGAGGGCATCAATTACGGCATTTTAGAAAAGGAAATCCCCCAGGAATTTGAAACCGGATACCTCCACATCTTTCCGGTGGCCCGGGGCAAGCTGCCCCTGCCGGGAGAGGACGGCAAGGTGACTGAGCTCTTCCAGCGGCGCAAAAATATGCGCCTGGAGGTCCAGAGCGGCAGCGAGGTGGACTTCAATCAGGACGTTCAGCTTCAGCCCATTCGGAAGGGAGCCGCCATCTGCCTGATTCGCCTCCCCAGGGCGGGCACGGACGGTACCGACGTGACGGGTCAGGAGCTCCCCAGCCCCCAGCCCTTCTCCCCTTACGTTCCCCAGGGGAAGAACACCACCATTGGCCGGGGCGGACAGGCCCTCACCGCCGGTGTGGACGGAATTTTATACATCGAAAATGAACAGTTCTGCATTCATGAGCAGAAGATTATTGACGGCAATCTGGACCAGTTTCAAGGGACCTTGCGGATTTCCGGCAACCTCTACATTGGCGGGAACGTGGACGGCGGGGCCAATGTCGAGGCCTCCGGGGACATTGTCATCAACGGAAAGGTTGGACAGGCCCGCATATCCTCCACCGGCGGAACCATCCGGGTGCAAAAGGGCATCTATGGCGCCAAGGGGGAAACCACTCTGTCTGCGGCCGGTCAGGTTCAGTCCCCCGTGGTGGAGTGGGCCTCCATTGACGCCGGAGCCAGTGTCATTACGGAGACAATCTCCAACAGCACCATCCACTGCGGCGGCATGGTCTACGCCATGAGCGGGCGCGGCATGATTGTAGACAGTCTGATTCGCGCTCAGGACAGCATCCTCTGTCTGCGCATCGGCAATCTGGCCGGGGGGAGAAGCCAGTTTTCCGTTGGCTATCCGCCCCACGTTCCAGAGCTTTGGAAGCAGCTCAAGTCCGATTTGAAGGAGGTCCAATCGACCATTGAGGTCCTTTGGGAGTTGATAACCGGTCTACGGAAAAAGGGGACGCGCATCACGGAGGAAGAACAGGATTTGCTGAAACAGCTTGTGGAGCAGCGGAATTTTTACACGGAAAAGCGGGAAGAGCTGACCATTGAACTGAAATCGGTGAACAAAGTGCTGGACAAGAAGAGCAAGGCAAAAATCCGGTGCGAAAAGCTGTATCCCACCCTAGAGGTTCAGATTGGCCGGCAGTCGGAGGAAATCATCACAATCGAAGAAAACTGCGAAATCCATGTGGAGGACAACAAAATCTATTATCATTAGCAGCCTTCCGGTCCCCTGCGAACGGACCGGTTTATGACAGGGCCAGCTCTGCACCAAAATGCAGAGCTGGCCCTTATTGTTTCGTCTCCCCTTCGGGCTCCGTTCTCTGGACGGCCACCACCACGAAGCGCCCATTTTTCCGGTGATAGCTGCATGTACTCAGTGCAAGCAGGCGGTCGCCGTACTGGACCTCCACCCCGGTGTCGTAGAGGGCCGCCGCCCGGACCTGATTGACGTACTCGGAAAACACCTCCGGGTCGCTCAGGTCGGTATACTGATAGTAGCGGAATACATCAATATCTCCGGCAGTATAGGATTGGCTGTAAAAAGCCGCCAGGACGGTATATTCCCGTTCCTCCGTCAAGGTGTCAAAACGGATAGTCGGATATTCCTGGGCAAAGGCCTGCTCCTGATACCAGTGCAGATGTCCGAACATGGTTTCATTTTTCATGTTGTGCCCATAGATGATGGCATAGCCGCCCTCCGGGGTCCAGCCCTCTCCCAGAAAGAGACTGCCGCTGTAGGCATAGGTTTCGTCAAAAGCCCGGTGGAGGTAATACTCTGTGTCCTCCGGGGTGTACATCACGGGCAGTTCAAGCCCCAGGCCCTCAATGGACAGCCAACCCGCCAGGTCATGGTTTTCCTGCCAGAGTCCGTCGTAGACCGACAAATTGCCGGAGGGGGCATATTTCGGCGGCGGCTCTGGCGGCTCTGTATCCTCCCGCTCTGGGGCGGGCAGGACGGGGACGGTCAGAGCGGCATCCCGCGCCTCCCGGACCCGCCGGGCCAACTGCTGGTTTGCGTCCAGCTCCCGCTGGGACTGCACCACATCCCGGAGCAGCAGCACACCCGAGATGAGAAAAGCCGCGCCGAAAAGCAGTGCGGCCCACCGCCATCCATTCCCGCCGCGCGGGGCGTCGTGCATCGTGCATTCCTCCTCTCCATGGGTTCGGTCTACCGGCGGACGGAAAGGGCGGACAGAAGCCGGTTTCAGCTCCTATCCGCCCAAGCGTGTGCGTCCGTCAGCCGCGCTTTTTCTTGTGGATTTTAAGGAAGTATACCGCCGCCAAACCGGTAAGCGACAGCACATTGACCAGCAGCCACAGGCCGGTTAAGCGCGCATCGCCGGTGGCCGGGGTTTCGAGCTCCGGCTCCCGGTTCGCCAGGGGGATTTCCTCGTCGAGAATATACTCAAATTCCTCGGTTTCCTCGTTCCAAACCTTGATATAGGTCTTGGGAACATCGTCCTCCCAGATGGTGATGGTGTCTGGGGCATCGGGGTCATTGGGGTCAGGCAGCTCGGTGGGATACTCCTCCGGCGGGTCCTCAGGGTCCTCCGGTGGCTGCTCGGACTCCTCAGGCGGCGGAGACTCCGTAGATACAGGCGGAGTTTCCTCCCCTCCCGGGGTCTCTGGCGGGGTTTCTGTGGTTACAGGCGGAGTCTCCGTAGTCACAGGCGGAGTTTCTGTGGTTTCAACCGGTGGCTCTGTGGACTCAACTGGTGGCGTTGTGGTTTCAACCGGTGGTTTTGTGGTTTCAACCGGTGGTTTTGTGGTTTCAACCGGCGGCGTTGTGGTTTCAACCGGCGGCGTTGTGGTTTCAACCGGTGGTTTTGTGGTTTCAACTGGCGGCGTCATGGTTTCCTTCGAGTTTACAAATTTTACCGTCAACGTAACCGCTTTCGTTTCCTTGTCCACAATCCCTTTTCCGAAGTCTGCTTCAACCGGGTTTTGTGCATTCCAGCCATCTGCTTTTACCTCAATAATCTGGTATTTTGCACCCGCTGGAAGTCCAAAAATGGTAACAGATTGTTTGTGATGGAGAGCAACAGTTATTTTGCCATCGACAACAGCTACCTCTGTTGGTTCGTTTTCTGTATTTTTAACAACCCTGTATTTACCAGACAGCACTTTGTCTCCGGCATCCTTAAACTCAATCGTAAACTCAAATTGTTTCTTGAGGTCCTCCTCGCCCCCTGTTCCCACAACTTCTTTTTCTATCACCAGATTGCCTTTCAGATTGCTTTTACTGTTGATAAAGGCCGCTATGTTCCCCTTGTCTGGGTCTGTATCGCCCTCACCAATCACGCCGGTATATATTTTCGTTTCGGGAATCGTAAAGGGCCAATCCCCATCCAGTGTCTCCGTCACAGTGTATTGGGTTCCCACGGGCAGACCCAGAATGGTAATGCTCTCGTCGTGGTGGAGTATGAGCGTACCTTCGCTCTTAATACGGCCGGATTTATCATTGCCGTAAAAATAGTACTCTCCTTCCAGATTTTCGCCATCCTCATCTTTGAAAGTCACGGTAAACTCAAAGTTTTTCGTATAATCCGCTTCCGTCAAGCCGTCTCCCACCACGGTTTTTTCAATGGTCAGCTTGCCGGTGTTGGTTTTATCCTTGGTTTCGTCGGTCACCACAATCACGTTCAGCAGTGTGAACAGGCTGGTGAGGTCTGCCTCTCCCAAATTGGACTTATTGGTATCAGTAGTAGCGCCCTGATCCGGATAGGGCCCGTCGGGCATCAGCGCGGGATAATTCTGCTCCACGCGCGCACGGATGAAGCCCTCATCGGTGACAAAGAAGGGGTCATAATTCTTACCACCGTCTTTATCGTGAAGTCCATAATCCATAACTTTGTTTATACCATAGTGCAGATTCATAGAACGCAGGACCTTGTGGTTCTCCAATGTCGTACTGAGCTCCATATCCGTCCAGTTACTTGTATTTCCCGAGGGCTTGCTCTGTCCATATGCCGTGATATCCCGCAGGGTGATATCCACACCGTCGTCCTTGGCGAATTGCTGCATGGTCTGGGTCAGGTGGCCGACGCCCGCCATGACCTTGACTCCGTCATTTTTATCACCGGCGCCAGCATAAACCGCATGAGTGCCGATTACAATCGGGATTTTGGTGGGGTTAATCTCATAACCCGTTGGTTCCTTCTTCTCTTGTATGTAATAGGTGAATTTACCGTCCGCGTCTGCCCATGTTACCTTGACATATCCCGCCTTATCTTCTTCAACATAAGGCGCAAAGATAAGCACACCGTCACGGCCGTCCACAGTGGCTGTGTCGCCGGTTGCTATCTCGTTACCGTCTTTGTACAGTGCAAATGTCGCGCCATTCACACCTTTACCGTCCTGGTCCACCTTCCAGAGACGCAGCTCCCGCTGGTCGTTGGGGATGTAAATCATCGCCCGGAAATTACGGTTGAACTGGTCCACATTGAGGAAGCTGAAGCCTTGACCGCTGCCGGTATTGGGCACTCCAACCTCCAGAATCTTTTTCAGAGCCGATTCCACACCATTTTCATTTTCATCATTATTTTCTTTTACATAGTCTCCTAACGCTTTGTAGAGTTCTTGAGAAGTCTTGCCTTCAATTTCAATATCCAGCGCTTCCAGCGCCTCTGGTTCAATGATACCATAAACCATGCGCATATCACCATCATCGTCATACAGGCGGTAGCGGCTGGCCAGTCCGGGCAGGTCGGTGAGGGTGCCCTCCAGGCGATGGTTTTCCTCGTCCCAATCCAAGTGCCAATCAGACCACGAGTCGCTTCCGCCCGCCTGCTTCAGCGCAGCATAGAGAACAGCTTTCCGCCAATCCTGCGCGGTCTGCGCTTCTATTTCGACGGACTGGAAGCCCCCCAAATTGCTGCCGTACAGGGCCGTCCAAGTCCCTTTATGTTCCTGCAACAGCATCGGAACGGCAACGACCAGACCTGTCCTCTGATTCTCGGGAGATACGGGCAGTTTGGTATTCGCTTGGATATCTGCATTACCATCCTTAATCGTGACCTGGCCATAGGTAGGCGTACCCGCGCCCATGATGTTGGAGGTGGAGCAGGCATAGGCCCCCGTGGTCCAGCGGTTGGCTACGGAGAGCATAGCCGTTTCCGGGTCGTAGTGCAGCACGATATCAGTGGGCAGGGCGCGATATCCCTCCGGTGCTGAGACCTCATGCAGGATATAATACGCATCGCCTCTGTCTGGGAAGTTGAAGGGCAGCCGTTCGCCTTGTTTGGTCTGCTCATTCGATACAAATTGTACGGTGCCATCCGGTCCCGTCGTGATGCTGGTAAGAGGCTTAGTGCCTGTCTGCTTTACATAAAAGGGTGTATCATTGTTGTCCTTCGAGTCTGTATACAAGCACAGGATGCCCTCATCTCCCTGCTCTGCCTCATAGAGTTCAAACTCGACACCCCCAACGGGCTCTCCGTTCTGGTCCACCTTCTTGACCTGCTGATAAAGCGTGGGCTGGAGGTTGAAGCGCAGGGCAATGCTGGAGTCGTAATTTCCGCGCTCCAGATAGAACATCTTCAATTCGTGATCGGTGTTGCTGGCAAAGGTATTTCCTTTCCAAGCACTCTCTTCGCCGCCCCGTCCCGCAGCACTAAATAAGTTCCTGAGATTTGTCCGCGTTACCACAATATCTGACCCATCCGGGTCCTCTGGTATTCCATGGGTCGTAAAAGCCCGGCCAATACAAACCTCGCCGGTGGAAAAGTCAATGGTGCCATAAATCTCACTATGGATGCCGCCCAAATCCAGCACCAGCACGTCGTCGATGAACACCCAAACGTCGTCATCACCGGAGAAGCCAAAGGTCATGGGCTTTTTCTCAGTGCCCACATTAATTTTACCCTCATTGGGCTGGCGGAAGGTGATATCTACCGTCATGCCAAGGTGGTGGTTCATGGTGTTGCGGGCGCAGGGAATCCCCATGCTGGACAAAATCTCTTTGCCATTTTCATCGGTGGTCAGACTATTGAACACTTCTGCCCCCCTATTGAAGGGGAAGAAGTTTCCAATACTGTTTTTGCCGTCCGTCCGGGTTGTGGCCGGAGCGTCATAGAGGATAAAGTGGTTATTCCCTTTTTCTTCAACAAACTCGGCGAAATTTTCGCGCATGTTGTAGTAATAATAGCCCTCATCATCCAGCTGGAACAGACCGGCAACGTCTGTGTAGCTGGTTTTACAATCGTGTGTTTTTTCAGGGTCAAACAGGTATTGCAGGGATTCGGTTCCGTTTTTTATATTCCCGCCCCAGGTTCCAATTACGGTATTACTTAAATTCTGGATATTGTCAGAATCGTATGCAAAACTAAGATTATCATCCCCTAGTTTTCCATTGTGGTCGCCAGTGAGCTTATAATCCTTAATAAGTTCATATGCGTCTTTAGTAGCTGGAGTCAAGATTTTATCTGCATTTTCCAAATTAAGCTCAGGGTAGCCGTTTTCGGGCAGGAGATTCTTTACAATCTCTTCCATGCCAGCATACTGTTTACCATACCGGCAGTTCTCGCCAGCCCCCTTATTCCAGAGTCCGGCATGAATCATTCCGTCACCAAAAAGAAGAAGGTGTCCTTCGTTAATGCCATGATTCCAATCTTGTTCTGTCGAATAGCCTGTAGGTGTCTCGCCTAAAACGCCTTCACCGCCCTCTTCGTGGTAATGGACGTCGCTTTTTTTGAGAATATCACCGCCAGTTTCAGTTGTGGGATTTTGTTCTTTGACCCAATAGTCAAACAAGTTAACCGTCACATTTTCCGGGGCGGCGGGGGTAACGATGTGGTCATTCAAATCAACTGGAATTATGTTAACTTGTAATTTCAATGCCCCCTGTTCAACACCTACACCTTGATTAATTTGCCAGTCTATAGTCTTTGCGTTGCCTTTTGGAACAAGTGTACACCCATCATATGAAATATCATTAGGAATTTCCCAAATGATATTTAATACTCCTCTATAAGGTCCACCTCCTATATTTTCATATTTCCCCTCATATGTAAATCCCTCTATATTCTGGCTCGCCCATCCGTACCCACGGACCTGCTCAGGAAGAGCATTCTTTACAATGTCTTTTAATTCTTGAGCAGACAAGTTTTTAAGAGCATCAATCTCTATAACCCAAGCATTCTCTTCATTCTGGTAAATTTTTGTGTTTTCACGCGGGATAAATTCACATAAATTAAGAGCCTTTAGCTCCGCATACATTTCCCCACCGCCCAAGTCCAGCAGGACACTCAGCGCGGATGCGGCTTCTGTGAGGGCATACTCCCCCTCCAGGGAGGCGGTAAGGGTATAGCTCCCCTGATACGCCCCCTCCTCCGGGAACGTCTGGAGCTCCCAAGTCAGGGAAACGGTTTTCTCCCCTGCCGCCGTCTGGGCGGTAATGGCCTTGGGCAGCAGCTCCCCCAGCATCTCACCTGTCACCGGATTGTCCGCGTCTGCACCGGGAACGCTTAGCCCCCACAGCTTTGCGTCCTCGTTCCAAAGAAGGAAGTCCTCCGCGTCCTCCCACTGCCAATCGGTGACGCACCAAGGGCACACAAAACGGCACGGCTGGCCCTCCCGGGCCTCCGCGTAACCGCAGGTTTCGTCGTGAACATGTCTGCACGCAATCTCCTCTGGAGCTGCCGCCAGGGGCGGCTGGTCCTCCTCCGCAAGAGCATCGGAGTCCGGCTCCGCAGATACTTCCGGCTCCGCAGGCGTCTCCGGCTCCCCGGATGCCTCCGGTTCAACCGTTTCCTTCGGTCCGGCGGATTCCTCCGGCGGCAGAGACTCCGCAGGCGCAGCAAACCCGCAGGACTCGTCATGTACATGCGTACAGGGAGCGCTCTCCTGAGCCGCCGCATAGCCGCAGGACTCCGTATGTTCGGGGTGATGGACACAGAGCGTACCAACAACCTCCTCGCGGGCCGCCACCTGACCGCCCAACGGCAGGACCAGCGCAAACACCAACGTCAGCGCCAGCGCACGGGTCCACCACTGCTGACCTCGGCCTCCCTTGTGGGACCATCGCAAGAAGAACGGCGACTTTTTCACATAGACTCCCCCTCAAATCGGATTTTTCGCCATTGGCGGCAGGATAGTTTTCGCAAATAATTGGAGCTCCGCCAGACTGGCGGGCTCCTGAAACCCAACAAGGAACGTCTCTTTCGTATCTTCAGGCGTTCTCTCCATACCGCCGTGGATATTATGGCACCATTATAGCAATGCTGTATCAAAAAGTAAAGACCAGTAAGGCAAAATGTGGAGATTTATTTCTTCGAGTGAAGGATGTGACTCGCACTATCCCCGTAATCACTTTTTGCCCTATGATTCCCCACAAATCGCCCTGTTCTCTCCTTTTTCGCTCTGCCAACGGCGCATTTCTCCCGCTACATAAGGTAAAACCGCCCCTTCGGAAAGGTGAAGGAAACCGCTGTTCCCTCCCCCACGGCGGAGCGGATACTCAGCCCCACGCCCAGCCGCCCGCACAGCTTTTTGCATAAATACAGCCCCAGCCCCGTGGACCGGGTGGCCAGAGCCCGCCCGTTTTCCCCTGTAAACCCCTTCTCCCACACCCGGGGCAGGTCGGCGGCGGGAATACCCTTGCCATTGTCGGCCACCGTCAGCACCACCGCCTGCTCCTCCACCCGCTGGGTAAAGGTCAGCCTGGGCGAGGGCCCCCGGTACTTGACCGCGTTGGCAATCAGCTGGCCCAGCATAAATTCCACCCACTTGGAATCGGCGTAGGCCACCGCGTCCAGCCCCTCCAGGTCGATGGAAAACCCCGCGGCAATCAGGGGCCGGGCAAAACGCTTTACCGCGTTGGCGGCCGCCTCCCGCAGGGGCACCGGACGCACCAGATAGTCCCGCTCCACCGCCCCGCTCCGGGCGTAGTACAGCGCCTGCTCCACATAGCCCTCAATTTGAAACAGGGCTTCCTCCAGACTGTCCGCCAGGGGACCGGGGGCGTTCTCCAGGGCCAGCCGCCCCGCCGCAATGGGGGTCTTGACCTCGTGAACCCAGGCCTCCACGTATTCCCGATACTCCCCCGCGTCCCGCTGGGCGGCGGATACCGCGTCGTTCATAGCCTTGCTGGTCTCGGCCAGCGCCTCGCAAAAGAGGGTCCCCTCCCAAAATTCCGGGTCCTCCAGCAGCTCGGACAGCAGGTACTTGGGCTCCAGCTGGCCCAGCATCTCCAGGGTGTCCCGATAAAAACTCCGCTTCCGAAAAAACTCCGCCGCCAGGGGAATAAGGCCCCCCAGAAGCATCAGCACGCACACAAACCCCACCGCTGTCCGGTCCACCCGCAGCACCCACAGCAGGGCGGCGGACAGCAGAACGGCAATCCCCAGACAGGCCATATGGGGAACCTTGTCCCGCCAGAACGCCCCCGCCCTCACAGCTGATACCCCTGGCCCCGCCGGGCGGTCAGCACCCCCTGGGCCCCCAGGCGCTCCAGCTTTTTCCGCAGACGGGTGACGTTCACCGTCAAGGTGTTGTCGTCCACAAAGGCATCCGACTGCCACAAAGCGCGCATCAATTCCTCTCGGGAGACAATCCGCTCTGGATTCTGGAGCATCAGCTGTAAAATCCGGGCCTCGTTGCGGGTGAGCTCATCCTCCCGCTCCCCCAGACGCACCGTCCCCCGCCCCAGGTCCAATGTGAGCCCCTTGGCGGACAGCTCCGCCCCCGGCGCGGCGGGATAGGCCCGTTTCAGGAGCCGCCCCATGCGGGCCAGAAGAATATCGGTGTTATATGGCTTGGTGAGAAAATCATCGGCCCCCAGATTCATGCTCATGAGCTCATCCAGCTGGGTGGCCCGGCTGGTAACGACGATAATGGGAATCTGAGAGCGCTCCCGCAGGGCCCGGCACACATGGTATCCGTCGTACCGGGGCAAATTCAAGTCCAGCAGAACCAGGTGCGCCCCGCTCTGGCACACCTGCCCGGCTACGTCCTCATAGTCGTCGGTGGCGGCGCAGGCGTAGCCGTACCGCTCCAGCAGGGTACGCAGCTCCCCCCGCAGGGCCGGGTCGTCCTCCACCAGAAAGATTGTATGCGGCATGGTCCATTCCCTCCTTCTGCCCGTATTATACCAAAAAACCGCCGTCTGTCCAAGTCCTGGACAGACAGCGGTGTTTTATCCCTGCTATAGAGCAGGTTGCGCGCATTACCATTGGAAATTGTGCTGGATATAGTAGTAAATGGGGATACTCAAAAAGAGCAGCCAGCCCGGATGCCAAAAGTCGATTAGAAAACCCAAAACCAGGTAGACAATCACGACAATAACGGCGTAGACATCCCCCAGATGGAGGATATGGCACACCACCGGCAGAATCACCATCAGAGGCAGAACCAGCAGCAGCATGAGCTTTTCCTTGGTGTGCTCAAACTGCTTGGCCTTCTCCTTCTCCCAGGCGTCCTCTGCCCGGTCCCATGCACGGGCGGCGGCAAATACCTCTTGGGCTTCGTCCTCCTCCGACTGGGTTTCCACCTCCGGCTGAGGCCCCTCTTGCACATCGGACCCGCCGGCTCCGTGGAGCAGCAGGCCGTCTAACGAGATATCATACAGCCGGGCCAGCGCAATGAGGTTATCCGTATCCGGGGCGGACTCCGCCCGCTCCCACTTGGAGACAGCCTGACGGCTCACCCCCAGCCGTGCGGCCAATTCCTCCTGGGAGTAGCCCCGGCTCCGGCGCAGCTCCAGCAGCCGGTTAGCAATTTCCAGATCCATTTTGGAATCTCACCTTCCTTCTGCTCTGATTGTAGCAGATTCTCCCCCGGTACACCACCTATTTTGAGCGTCATGGGCGCAACTATCGGTTGCGAATTTTATAGTTTACTTTGTATGCCATCATCCGCCTATATTCTGTACCCATTGTGCCCCAATGGCTTTCATGCTGGGGTGTGCGGAGATAGTAACGGAGGTAATACAGATGAAAGAGAAAACAAGGGAAACAATTTTCGGCACTGGACACTGCTGGCGCCAGTTTGCTTTTGCTGATTCTCATTTTCTTCTTGCGCTCATTTCTGTTTTGTGGTATGTTGTGGGTATCACCGCATTTTCAAAGTTTCAGATAAACGAAATGCTGTCGAAATACACTCCAGGAACTCATCTCAACAGGAACGTGAACGATATCATAAGCCAGGACGTCCCTCAGCCGCCCGCAGAGCCCCAGGAGGGTAAGGCCACTCACCCACAAACCCGCCAGAAACGCCACCAGAGGGCAAATAAAAGGCCCTGGACGCTATTGTCCAGAGCAAAGGAGGAAATCATGTCAGAACTGTTAATCAAACTGACCTGGGACCCGGACACCTGCGTGTGGATCGCCGAGAGTGACGATGTGCCCGGCCTGGTGCTGGAATCCGGCTCCTTCGACGCCCTTATTGAGCGCGTTCGCTTTGCTGTGCCAGAGTTGCTGGAGCTGAACGGCACAGCCCCGGCCCCCGTCCAGATCCGCATGGTGTCGGAACGGTGTGAGAGGCTTGCGATATAGTGGCTGAATACGAGAAATTGGTCAGGGCCGAGCTGACGGCCCACGGCTGCACCTTTGTCCGGCATGGCAAAGGCGACCATGACATTTGGTACAGCCCTATATCTGAACGCCACTTCACCGTGGATGGGAAAATCAAATCCCGCCACACCGCCAACGCCATTATGAAGCAGAGTGGGATAGACCGCCGTTTCCGCTAAAAAATAGCTCACACCGAGTGGAAGGAAAATTCACGTAAAAAAACGCCTAGCCTCTGTGTTTGCAAGGGTTAGGCGGTTTCTTCTTTTGCAACTATCGGTTGCGGGCCTGTTTTTGGAAAAATAAATTGACATTGCCTGGGAATCGTGCTTTAATATCAAGCGGTCAAAGGGGCCTCCATCTGAAGCGCTGCCGGAGGACTGCTTTTGAAAATGATTTGATTCAAAAAGGAGTTTGTTATGGAACAGAGCAAAAAGCGCGTTTCTCCCAAAAAAGTGCTGGCTGCCGCCCTCGCTGTCCTGCTGGTCCTCGTGCTGGCAGGGGCCGTCGCTGTTTGGGCGGTCTGGGGCAGTGAGCTGCGTACCCTGGCTTCCTTCCACAAAATCGTGGAGCGTGACGACGCCCACCTGGACGGTTCCGTTTATGAGATGACCGTCCATGGCGGCTACTATTTCGACGATTTCCTCGCCCAGGGCGGGGCCAGCACGGATGCGGAGCTCATTTCCTTCATCACCGGAAATCTGACCAAGGGCATGATAGACATCGGCTTTCAGCCCCCCGATGTGGCCTGCTCCTCATTCACCGCAACCCTGGACAACGGTCACCGGATTTTTGGGCGCAACTACGATTACAGCAAAACAAATACCTGCATCGTCTACACCAACCCCGGCAACGGACGCCACGCCTCAGTTTCTACCGTGGATCTGCAATTTCTTGGCCTCAATGTAGACGAAGATATCACCGGTCTTATGGACAAAATCACCTGTCTGGCCGCCCCATACATCCCCTTCGACGGCATGAATGACGCGGGCGTCAGCTGTGCCATCTACATGACCTATCAGGGGCCCGCCGACAGTGTGTCCACCGACCAGAACACAGACAAGCCCGACATCACCTCCACCACCATGCTGCGCCTGATTTTAGACTATGCCGGCAGTGTGGAGGAAGCTGTGGAATTGGTCTCCGCCTATGACCTCCACGACTCCGCCACCAGCTCCTACCACTACATGGTGGCCGACGCCACCGGCCGCAGTGCGATTCTGGAGTGGGTCGGGGACAAGGACGCCACCGATACCGACGGCTCGGTCCGGCAGCTGCGCGTGACCTATAACGACCAGGACCCCCTGGCTCTGGACCCCGATTGGCAATCCGTAACCAATTTCGTTGTTGTCCCCGGCTACTACGACAACGAAACAGACATGAAGGGCCGGGACCGCTACCAGCACATTCAGGCCCAGCTGGACGCGGCTGGCGGCGTGCTGCCCGACACGGCGAGCGCTATGGATATCCTGGCCCAGGTCGGCCGCCGCACCTGGAATAACGACGACGGAAACGGCTGCACGGTCCATAGCGTCGTCTATGACCTCACCGACAAGACCGCAGTCTGGGTGCCCAACGAGCACTATGGCGAGGCGGGCTATGAGCTGCCGCTCAGTCTCAAACAGTAACCGGAATCCTGCTTCAAACAGCAAACGGCAGGCGCAGTCCTTTTTGGGGACTGCGCCTGTCATTTCTTATATGGCCTTCCAGTCAAACGGATTTATATCTCAACAGCCCGGTCCAGGGCGAAGAACCACAGGACCCGCCGCACAATGGGCTTGCCCAGAATGTCCGCCAGAGCGCGGCTGTAGGCCGCCAGCTGGGGGCGGTACTCCGCCGCACGGGCCATAACTGTGGAATTGTTCACATGGTCGGTCTTGAAGTCCACCACCGTCACCCCCAACAGTGTCTCAAAACAGCAATCCACCACCCCCTGCAAGAGCACCTGCTCCCCTCGCGCGGCCTCGGGGTAGTAATCCGCCGCAGGAACCAGAAGCGAGAACTTGAACTCCCGCCGCAGAGTGGGAGAGGCGAGCATCTCCTGTCCCAGAGGGGAGGCGAAAAAGGCCGCGATTTTCTCCGGCCGGACGGCCTCCCCCTGCTGGGGGGTCAAAAAGTTTTCATCCACCAGCCGCTGAACCTCTCCCCGGACAGCCTCCACACTGCCGGTGTGGTTAAAGTCGATGTACTGCATCGCCAAATGCTGGGCAGTCCCCCGCTGGGCGGGGGTGAGGCCAAATTCCTCCGCCGCAAAGCGGGGCCGCTGAATTGTGCGCTCCCGCAGGGGCGGGGGGGCGTTCTCCGCCGCCTCCTGGTCCAGGCCCCGACCCTTGAGCTGGGTGGCCGTAATTTTAGAGGGCACCGCCACGTCTCCCGCCTGCGGATACCGCCAGCACAGCCGCTCCGCCAGTATCGAGGGCGGGAGAGGCTCTTCTTCATGCACCATCGAAACCTCCGCCTGGCGCTCTGGGGCCAGCTGGAAGGGGGCGGCGCTCACAAAACGGATGTCCCAGGCGGGTCCCAGTGCCGCCGCAGTAATTGGCACCTCCACCCCGGCTGCGGCCCGCAGATTCCCGGCCTCCGGCCGGGTGAGGGCGGAGAGCAGCACCCACTGTCCCACGCTCTGGCACCCCATCAATACCTGAGGATCTACGGGATTACCGGCGTCTCCGGCCAGCCGTTCCAGGTCCTTGCTCCCTCTGGTGAGGGCGCAGTTCATAATGAGCTTTTCCTTGGCCCGGGTCATGGCCACATATAGCAGGCGCATTTCCTCGGCCATCATCCCCCGTTCCATCTTCCGGGCCACCGCCATCCGGGCCAGGGTGGGATATTCAATGCCCCGCTCCAGGTCCAGCCGCTTGGGTCCCACGCCCAGCTTGGGGTCGAACAGAATGGGACGGCTCACGTCCTCCCGGTTCAGCCGCCGGGAGAGGCCGCACAGGAACACAATGGGAAACTCCAGCCCTTTGGACTTGTGAATGGTCATAATCCGCACACCGCCCCCCTCCCGGCCGGGGGTGGGAAGGGTGAGCTTGGCCTTATTCTCCCGCAGGCGGGAGAGGAAGGACAGAAAGCCAAAGAGCCCCCTGTGCCCTGCCCCCTCGAACTGCCGGGCCAGCTCCGCCAGGGTCAGGAGATTGGACTGTCGGGCCTCACCCTCGTCCATGGCGCCAAAGACCCCCAGGAGATTGGTGGAGTCGTAAATGTGCCATAAGAGCTGGTGGGAGCTCTTGTCCCCCGCCCCGAAGCGCAGGGCGTTCAGCTCCGTCAAAAAGGCCTGGGCGTCCTCTCCCCCCTCCCGCTCCAGGGCGGTGTAAAAATCCTCATCCCTGGCGGCGGCACGAATCTGCGCCAGCCGGTCGGCGGAAAAGCCGTACACCGGGGAGCGCAGGACGGAAATCAGAGGCACATCCTGCCTGGGATTGTCCACGATTTGCAGCAGGGACAGGGCCACCGATACCTCTGTGGCGGCAAAGAAGTCCCCTCTTCCCTCGGCCTCCCAGGGGATGCCGTATTCCCCCAGGGCCCTGGCGTAATGGTGGAGCACGGTGCTCGGCGAGCGCATGAGGATCACCATGTCCCCATACCGGACCGGACGGGTCCCCTTGCCGTCGGAGATGAGATACCCGCTGTCCAGCAGCTCCCGAATCCGCTGGGCGGTAAAGCGGGCCTCCAGCAGGTCCCGCCCCGCCTTGTCGGGGCCTTCCTCCTCTCCTGTGGAGGAACAGTCCAGGGCGTTGAGCTCCACGGCGTAGGTATTTCCCTCTTCCAGCGCAAAGTTGGGGCCGGGGTAAAGGGCGTCCTCGGCTGTGTAGTCCATTTCGCCAAGTTCCTCGGACATGATGCTCCGAAACAGGTCGTTGGCCGCCTCCAGCACCTGGGGACGGGAGCGGAAATTTTTGGAGAGAACGATGTACCGGTCCTCTCCCTCCGCCGCCTGGGCGTGAGGCTTGAAGCGGCGGTATTTTCCCAGGAAAATGGTCGGGTCGGCCAGCCGGAAGCTGTAAATGGACTGCTTCACGTCCCCCACCATGAAGAGGTTGCGGCCCTGGCGGGAGATGGCGGAGAAAATGGCGTTCTGTACCTCGTTGGTGTCCTGGTACTCGTCCACCATAATCTCCTCGTACCGCTGGGACCACTGCTCCGCCAATTCGGTGGGCGCGCCGTTTTCGTCCACCAGGAGCTTGACGGCCAGGTGTTCCAGGTCGGAGTAGTCCAGCACGCTCCGGCGCTGTTTTTCGGCGGTGTAAGCGGCCTCGAAGTCCCGCACCAGGGCGAACAGGCCCCGTATTGTCGGATGGACAGCCCGCAGGTCCTCCATCAGTCCGGCGCTGGAGTCCTCGAACCACTCGGCCAGCTTGTCCATGCGCTTGCTGCACTTGCTCCGAATGTCCTTGACCTGCTGGGAGAGCTCCTCCGGGCAGTCCTTCATCGGCTTCATGCCTGGCTTGGGGAAGGGGATGGGCATACAGGCACAGGCGCTGTCCCAGCCGTTGGCCGCAGCCTGGATGAAGCGGCGCAGGCCGTCCAGGGTGGCGGAGATGGTGGGGCTGTAGTTGATGTCCAGCTTTTCGTCCATGGCGCACAAATCCAGGGCAGCGGCCATACGCTCGACCCAGTATGCGGCCTGCTGCCGGGCGTCCTCCAGGAGGCGGCGTCCCCAGGGGGTGTCCTCTGCCCGGGCAGTTTCGGGCAGGTCGAAGGCCCGTTCCTGCTTGTCCAGCCATGCCGCCGGATTCGGGTGGGCCTGGACGCGGCCGCGGATGTCCAGGACAATCTGCATCAGGCGGCTGTCGTCCCGCCCGGCGGACATGGTGTCCACCAGAAAGGTAAAGTCGCTGCCCTCGGTCAGGTCCTCGTAGCGCTTGTCCATTACATCGTTGAGGGCGCGGAGCATGAGGACACCGGATTCTCCCTCGTCACAGAGGCGGAAATCCGGGTCGATATCCAGCAAATGGCCGCACTCGCGGAGGAGTTTTATGCAGAAGGCGTGAATGGTGGAGATGTCCGCCTTATAGACTAGGGTATTCTGGCGGCGGAGGCGGCTGTCACCAGGGTTTTCCGCTGTGTAAACGGAGAGTTCATCCACAATGCGGGAGCGTAGTTCTGCGGCGGCGGCATTCGTAAACGTTATCACCAGGAAGCGGTCAATATCTATGCCCTCCCCTGTCACCCGCGACAGCAGGCGCTCCACCAATACTCGGGTCTTGCCCGAGCCCGCTGCCGCCGAAATCAGCAGGCCACCGCCTCTGTTTTTTACTGCGGCTTCTTGCTCGCTTGTTAGTTCTACTGGCACTAGAGGTCACCGCGCTTTCTTTTTTGCTTTGGTCTTTGCTTCTTCTGTGTTTGTCTCTGCTTTTTGGTTGGCTGGTGCTGGATTTGGTGGGGGTTTTGCCTCTTCCTCGGTACTTTCTGCTTTTTGTTTTCTGGTCCTGCCTCCGGCGGGTTACTTTCCAGTGATGGAAAGTAAC